>JABUUG010000020.1:13714-30365 GCA_021443285.1 Bacteroidaceae bacterium | reverse complement strand
TCCTCTTTAACTTCACTTCACTACACTAAAGAAAAACTTCCAATTTATAGAACCCACCTAAACACCTTAATCAAAATACCATGGTAACAATAGAACATGTTCGTTCAAGATTCGTCAAACATTTTGACGGCAGATTGGGAAATATCTACGCAGCACCAGGCAGAATAAACATCATCGGAGAGCATACCGACTACAATAACGGATTCGTACTACCCGGAGCAGTCGCATACGGAATCATGTGTGAGATACGGCCCAACGGCACAAATACAGTACAACTTTACTCCATAGATTTCAAGGACAGAGTTGAGTTCTCCATCGACAGCAAGGAAGGACCGAAAGCGTCATGGGCAAGATATATCTTCGGAGTAATGAGAGAACTACAGAAGAAAGGACTCGACATCAAGGGCTTCAACGCCGCTTTCTCGGGAGATGTCCCCCCAGGAGCAGGAATGTCATCATCAGCAGCACTGGAAAGTTGTTTCGGATTTGCCCTCAACGACCTCTTCGGAGAAGGAAAAGGCATAACAAGTTGGGATTTGGCACTTATCGGACAGACTACAGAACATGACTACCTCGGCATGAACTGCGGCATTATGGACCAGTTCGCCAGCGTATTCGGACAAAAAGGAAAAGTCATGAAACTTGACTGCCGTTCACGCGAATTCGAATACATCCCATTCGAGACAAACGACTACACACTTCTCATGTGCAACTCCGGCGTAAAGCACTCCTTCGCATCAGAAGAAGGAAACGCATACAACGAAAGAAGAAACAGTTGTGAGACAGTATCCAAAATACTTGGTGTCGAAACTCTACGAGATGCAGACTTCAACATGCTCGCAGCAAAGAAAGATGAAATTAATCCAATTGACTACAAGCGTGCCGTTTACGTTCTCGGAGAGAAGGAAAGAGTCATCGCAGTATGCGACGCCCTGAAGGCAGGTGACTTTGAGACAGTCGGCAAGAAAATGTACGAAACACACGAGGGGCTGAGCAAAGACTACGAAGTCTCCTGCGAAGAAATAGACTTCCTCGTAGATATTGCACGCAAAAACAATGTTACAGGTTGCCGTATCATGGGAGGCGGATTCGGAGGATGCACAATCAACCTCGTGAAAAACGAGTATGTGAAGGCCTTCGCAGAGAATGCAAAAGCAGAATACAAGAAAACCTTCCAGCGCGAACTGCTCGTTTTCGAAGCTAAAATCGGAGACGGTGCAAGAAAAATTGAATAATGCCATTTATGGTGGGTTCTATGAATTACAATGTTAGTTTGTGGAATCCACCTTTATACATTTTACATCCTTTACCTTCTACACATTAATATATTAAACAACACAATATCATGAAAAAGATTCTTTTTGCTGTAGCGGCAGCTACATCACTTCTCGCTTGCAACACAGCAGAGAAGACCGAACAAGGTCTGCTTTCAGGACTCAATCCAGCCGAGTTCGACACAGTAATCAACGAAAAAACAGTAAAACTCTACACCCTCAAGAATGCAAATGGCATGGAAGTGTGCATAACCAACTACGGAGGTCGTGTGGTGTCACTTGTTGTGCCTGACAAGGATGGCAAATCAACAGACGTCGTACTCGGATACGACAACATAGCACAGTATGCTGACACAGTGAACTCTCCAAGCGACTATGGCTCATCTGTTGGACGCTACGCCAACCGTATTGCTGGGGCAAAGATCACATGCGAGGGAACAGAATACAAACTAAAAGCAAATGACGGTCCCAACTGTCTCCACGGAGGTGGTAATTCTGGATGGATGCACAAGGTATGCGACGCTGAACAGATAGGCGACAGCATTCTCAAACTCACACTCGTTGCAGAAGACGGAGAGAATGGCTTCCCAGGAAATGTAACAGCAACAACCACTTACACCGTAACCGCTGACAACACACTCGACATCAAGTGGGAGGCTACGACAGACAAGGAGACTGTCATCAACATGACCAACCACAACTACTACAACCTCAACGGTGACCCGGAAAATGTCGGAACAGACATGGTACTTTACATCAATGCCGACAACTGGACTCCAGCAACCCCATTCTACATCCCAACGGGCGAGATTGCATCTGTAGAAGGCACTCCAATGGACTTCCGCACGCCTCATGCCATAGCTGACTCTATCGCCTCAACAGATTTCCCGCAGATGCGCAACAGCGGAGGCAAGGGATACGACCACAACTGGTGTCTCAACACCTACAAAGACGGCAAGGGAGACGACACTACGGTATGCGCTTCACTCTATTCTCCTAAAACAGGCATCTTCATGGAGATGTTCACAAACGAGCCTGGTGTTCAGTGCTATACGGGCAACTTCCAGGGTGAGAACAAGGAACTCGTATGCAAGGGAGGCAAAAAATACCCACCACACGTGAGTGTTTGTCTCGAAAGCCAGAAATATCCTAACTCTCCAAACGTTAAAGGCTGGCCTTCACCAGTTGTCAAGCCAGGAGAAAAGTATTACAGCCACGCTGCATACAAATTCTCAATAAAATAACACAAACCGAACCTTAAGATTACCTAAATAATTAATAATTAAATACATGAATAATTCCGGATTTGAGACGATTGATTTCGTCATCTTTGGTTTCTACATTGTTCTACTTGTAGGAATGGGTCTGTTCTTGTCAAGAAACAAGGACGGCCAAGAAAAAAATGCCAACGACTACTTCCTCGCTGGCAACACACTGACATGGTGGGCAGTAGGTGCATCACTCATCGCCGCCAACATCTCTGCAGAGCAGTTCATCGGTATGTCCGGTTCTGCCTACGCCTCTGGTATCGCAATGGCAGCCTATGAGCTTATGGCAGCCGCTACTCTTATCGTAGTTGCGAAGTTCCTACTCCCTCTCATGATTGAGCAGAAGATTTTCACAATCCCGCAGTTCCTTCGTGAACGTTACAACAGCGGAGTGGGTCTTGCATTCTCCATCCTCTGGCTTTTTCTATATGTATTCGTAAACCTCACTTCTGTTGCATGGCTCGGTGCACTCGCCATCAAGCAGATACTGGGTATCCCCGCTGACCCAGCTGTTGTCATGGGACTGACTGTTGACCTGAACCTCCTTAACATAATCATTGCCCTCTATATTGTTGCAGGTGTGTATTCAATCTACGGCGGTCTTGCATCAGTGGCATGGACAGACGTAATGCAGGTTACATTCCTTGTTGGTGGCGGTCTTATCACCGCTTACTTCGCTCTCGATGCCATTGCTCCGGCTATTGGCTGCGAAGGTGCAATAAGTGCACTTACCCGTGTAATGGAGCTGCTTGCACAAGTACCGGGCGACCACCACTTCAACCTTGTCGTATCTCGTAACCCAGAGATTGCAAACATTACCGACGACCCATACTTCGACATTCCTGGTATCGTGGTTATTGTCGGTGCACTCTGGCTTACAAACCTCGGCTACTGGGGCTTCAACCAGTACATCATCCAGAAGGGTCTTGCTGCAAAGTCTCTCAAGGAGGCAAAGAAGGGTCTTATCTTCGCCGCTTTCCTCAAGATTCTCATCCCATTCATCGTTTGTATCCCTGGCGTCTGTGCATTCCTTATCTGGAAGGGCGACAGTCTGACATTCATGGACGGCACAGTTCTCGACTTCAGCAACCTCAGCCTTCAGGGGTCTATAGAGCGTTCAGACGACGCCTATCCGTTCCTTATCCGCAACTTCACTCCTACAGGAATCAAGGGTCTGTCATTTGCTGCTCTCACTGCAGCCGTAATCTCCTCACTTGCCTCAATGTTCAACTCCACATCAACCATCTTCACGATGGATGTTTACAAGCAGTACATCGACAAGAAGGCAAGCGATAACAAGCTCGTGAATGTAGGTCGTCTCACTTCTGTTTCGGCTCTTGTTATTGCCCTTATAGCAGTTTACCCACTCATGGGCGGTCTCGATCAGGCATTCCAGTACATTCAGGAGTACTCAGGATTCGTATATCCTGGTATCGTCGTAATCTTCGGTCTCGGACTTCTCTGGAAGCGTGCTTCCGGTGTAGCTGCCGTTGCAGCCGCTATCGGAACATTTGCCTTCTCAATCATCTTCAAGGCTCTGCTTCCTGACACACCGTTCCTCATCCGTATGTGCTACGTATTCATTGTCCTTGCAGTGATGTTCATCGCTCTCTCTCTTGCAAGCACAAAGACTGTTGAGGCAGAAGCTATCACAATAGAAGTGAAGAACACCCAACTCAAGTATGGCTACATGCTCCTCGGCGTTGCGGTTATACTCCTTGTGGCTCTCGGTGCTCAGATGTTTGGTGCATCTTCTGGCCAAGAATGGGCAATCACACTTGAGCGTTATGGTTTCAGTGCATTGTGGTTCCCAATTGCATTCTTCACCACACTTGCCATATACCTCCGCTCCAATGCACTTGACAAAGTGCAAGATGTAAAGGCACTCCATGTTAATCTCGACATCTTCAAGACAGATTTGGGATTCAACCTCGGAGCTGTCGGCGTGATAGTAATCCTCGCCGTACTTTATATCATGCTTTGGTAAAATAGGATAGTTCCTGTCCCCCAGCCTTGCCATAAGACTTGGTGGACAGGAATTTTATTGTTAAAAGAAATAAAAGCCATACACTCTCGTGGCATTCTCCGCAAGGGGAAAGAGAGAAAACAATATGTTGGAAGAACTCAAACAAAAAGTGTTCAAGGCAAATCTTGACCTTGTAAAGCAGGGACTAGTTATCTTCACATGGGGTAATGTCTCTGGCATAGACCGTGAAAAAGGACTCGTAGTAATCAAACCTTCGGGTGTAAGCTACGACGACATGAAGGCGGAAGATATGGTGGTTGTTGATCTTGAGACAGGTAAAGTTGCGGAAGGCAACCTCAACCCATCAAGCGACACTCCTACCCATCTCGTTCTGTATAAGGCATTCCCGAACATACAGGGCGTAGTACATACACACTCTACTTATGCCACAGCGTTTGCAGAGGCAGGGCGTGACATTCCAAACATCGGAACTACCCATGCCGACTACTTCTACAAGGAGATTCCATGCACACGCGATATGACGGAAGCAGAGGTGAAGGGGCAGTATGAGCTTGAGACTGGCAATGTGATTGTTGACGAAATACTCAACATCCGCAAAATTAATCCAGACCATACTCCAGCCGTTCTCGTAAAGAACCACGGTCCGTTCAGCTGGGGTACATCTCCAGACAACGCAGTTTACAATGCAAAGGTAATGGAGCAGTGCGCAAAGATGGCATTCGTGGCATTCAGCGTTAACCCTAACCTCACCATGAACCCTCTTCTCATCGAGAAGCACTATATGCGCAAACACGGTCCAAACGCATATTACGGCCAGCCCGGACAGAAACATTAATTAATTATTAGTAAAGAAAGCAAAGAAGGTAATGGCTCTACATTCTATACATTCTTGGTTTTCTTTACGCCCTATACTTTAACCATAAAAAACATAACTAACAAACAATGAAAGCTTACGAAAATATAGAACTCTGGTGGATTACCGGAGCACAGTTGCTTTATGGTGGCGAAACAGTGAAGATTGTTGACGGCCACTCAAAAGAAATGGTTGACGGCCTGAATAACAGCGGCATCATCCCAGTGAAAGTTGTTTACAAAGGTACTGCTAACTCTTCAAAAGAAGTTGAGGAGATTATGAAGGCGGCTAACAGCGATGCGAAGTGTGCCGGTATCATTACATGGATGCACACATTCTCACCTGCCAAAATGTGGATAAAAGGTCTGCAGGCTCTCCAGAAGCCAATGCTCCATTTCCACACACAGTACAATGCAGAGATTCCATGGGACACAATGGACATGGACTTCATGAACCTCAACCAGTCGGCTCATGGCGACATCGAGTTCGGACACATCTGCACCCGTATGCGCGTTCCACGCAAGGTGGTTGTAGGCTACTGGAAGAGCAAAGAGGCACAGGAGAAGATTGCAGTATGGGCCCGCGTAGCTGCTGCCGTTGCTGATGCAAAGAACTGCCGCTGCCTGATGTTCGGTATGAACATGAACAATGTTGCCGTAACCGATGGCGACCGCGTAGAGTTCGAGCAGCGTTGCGGCTATCATGTTGACTACTACCCTGTTTCTTCACTGATGGACTACTTCAAGAAGGTAACAGACGAAGAGGTTGACGCATTAGTAGAGGAATACAAGAAATCGTACACAATAAAGATTGACGAGTCTGGCGAAGAGGTTTACTGGGAGAAGGTAAAGCATGCCGCAAAGGGCGAGATTGCCATCCGTCGCGTGCTTGCCGATGAGGGTGCTACCGCTTTCACCACAAACTTCGACGACCTCGGCGATGCAGACATCAAGGCAACTGACTTCTGCGGTTTCGACCAGATACCAGGTCTTGCCACCCAGCGTCTAATGGCTGAAGGTATCGGCTTCGGTGCAGAAGGAGACTGGAAGACAGCATGTCTCTATCGCTCACTCTGGGTTATGAGCCAGGGCATGGCTAAGGGATGCTCATTCCTTGAGGACTACACTCTGAATTTCGCTGCCGACTGCACATCGTCACTGCAGAGCCACATGCTTGAGGTTTGCCCACTCATTGCCATAGACAAGCCAAAACTTGAGGTTCATTTTCTCGGTATCGGTATCCGCAAGGAGCAGACAGCACGCCTCGTGTTCACATCAAAGACAGGCTATGGTATCAAGGCTACTATCGTTGACCTTGGCAACCGCTTCCGCCTCATCACATCAGAGGTTGACTGCATCGAGCCAAAACCAATGCCGAAACTTCCTGTTGCCTCTGCTCTTTGGATTCCACAGCCATCGTTTGAGGTAGGTGCCGGAGCATGGATTCTCGCAGGCGGTACACACCACAGCGCGTTCTCGTATGACATAACAGCAGAATACTGGGAAGACTTCGCAGAGATTTGCGGCATTGAGTGCATAAACATCGACAAGAGTACAACCACTTGCGGATTCAAGAACCAGCTGCGCAACAATGAAGTTTATTACATGCTCAACAAAGCATTGAAATAATAAAGCACCCTGTCCACTTAATTCAACAAATCATACATCATAAATCAAAAATGTATAAATGACAACAAAAGAATATATACAAAGCGGCAAGGCCGTTCTCGGAATAGAATTCGGCTCTACCAGAATAAAGGCTGTCCTCATTGATGAAGAGAACAAGCCTATAGCACAGGGTTCACACGAATGGGAGAACCAGCTCGTTGACGGTCTGTGGACTTATAGCACAGAGGCTATATGGTACGGACTTCAGGACTGCTATGCTGACCTCCGCAAGAATGTGCTGAAGCAGTATGATACAGAGATCGAGATTCTTGGCGCTATCGGTATCAGTGCCATGATGCACGGATACATGGCATTCAACAGCAAGCAGGAGATACTCGTTCCTTTCCGCACATGGAGAAACACAAACACTGCAGACGCTGCCGCCGAGCTGTCAAAACTGTTCAACTACAACATCCCTCTGCGCTGGTCTATCTCACACCTCTATCAGGCAATCCTCAACAATGAGGAGCATGTCAAGGACATTGATTTCCAGACAACACTTGCCGGCTTCATCCACTGGCAGTTGACTGGCAAGAAGGTGCTTGGTGTGGGCGATGCTTCGGGTATGATACCAGTTGACCCTGAAACTAAGGACTACAATGCAAAGATGGTTGAGCAGTTTGACAACCTCATTGCTCCGAAAGGTTTCTCTTGGAAACTCCGCGACATCTTCCCAGAAGTGCTTGTAGCTGGTAAGAATGCTGGTTTCCTCACTCCAGAGGGCGCATTGAAGCTTGATGTATCGGGACACCTAAAGGCTGGTATTCCACTTTGTCCTCCAGAGGGTGATGCCGGCACAGGTATGACAGCCACGAATGCCGTTAAACAGCGCACAGGTAATGTGTCGGCCGGAACATCTTCATTCTCAATGATTGTGCTTGAGAAAGACCTCTCAAAACCAAACGAGATGATTGACATGGTAACCACACCCGATGGTTCGCTCGTAGCTATGGTTCACTGCAACAACTGCACATCAGACATCAACGCATGGGTTAAGCTCTTCAAGGAGTACCAGGAGCTGCTCGGCGTGCCTGTTGACATGAATGAGGTTTATGGCAAGCTCTATAACAATGCCCTCAAGGGCGACCCAGATTGTGGCGGCGTTCTCGCATACAACTATATTTCAGGTGAGCCTGTAACGGGTCTTGCAGAAGGTCGTCCATTGGTAGTTCGTTCTGCAAATGACAAGTTCAACCTTGCCAACTTCATCCGCACCAACCTTTACGCTACAGTTGCCGTACTGAAGCTCGGTAATGATGTTCTGTTCAAGGAAGAGCAGGTGAAGGTTGACCGCATAACTGGTCATGGCGGTCTGTTCAAGACTCCGGGTGTTGGTCAGCGTATTCTTGCTGCAGCCCTCAACTCGCCAATCTCTGTTATGGAGACTGCAGGTGAAGGTGGTGCATGGGGTATCGCCCTGCTTGCCGCTTATGTCATCAACAATCCTAAAGGCCTTAACCTCGCGGACTATCTCGACAAAGTAGTCTTCGCAGGCAATACAGGAGTAGAGATTGCTCCGACTCCAGAGGATGTCGAGGGCTTCAACAAATACATCGAGGTCTATAAGGCAGGGTTAGCTATTGAAAAAGCTGCTGTTGAAAACAAGAAGTAATTTACAATGTATAATTTAACATAGTTTTATCTACAACATGAAAAATCCAATTAGCGTTCTTAATCACGCAGCGGACAACATCCGCATCCTCGCTGCTTCTGCAGTAGAGAAGGCTAAGTCAGGTCATCCAGGCGGTGCTATGGGTGGCGCAGACTTCATTAATGTTCTTTATTCAGAGTATCTCAACTATGACCCACAGAACCCTGAGTGGGTTGGTCGCGACCGTTTCTATCTCGACCCAGGCCACATGGCTCCGATGCTCTATTCCCAGCTCTGCCTTGCAGGTAAGTTCTCTCTTGAAGAGCTTGCACAGCTTCGTCAGTGGGGTTCGCCAACAACAGGTCACCCGGAGTTTGAGGTTGCTCGTGGCATAGAGAACACATCCGGTCCTCTCGGTCAGGGTCATGTGTTTGCTATTGGTGCTGCCATTGCCGCAAAGTTCCTTGCTGCAAAAACCGGCAACCCGTCATTTGCAAAGGAGACGATATACGCCTACATCTCTGATGGTGGTGTTCAGGAAGAGATTTCACAGGGTGGCGCCCGCATCGCTTCCGTTCTCGGTCTCGACAACCTCATCATGTTCTACGACTCAAACGATATCCAGCTTTCTACAGAGACTAAGGTCGTNGGCCGTATCGCTGGTACTCTCGGTCTCGATAACCTCATCATGTTCTACGACTCAAACGACATCCAGCTCTCTACAGAGACCAAAGAGGTTATGAACGAGGACACCGCCGCAAAATACAAGGCTTTCGGTTGGGAAGTAATAGAAATTGTTGGTAACGATGCAGAGCAGATTCGTGCAGCTCTCGATAAGGCAAAGGCAGTTAAGGGCAAGCCAACCCTCATCATCGGTAAGTGTATCATGGGTAAGGGTGCGCTGAAGGCTGACGGCACATCTTACGAGGCTAACTGCAAGACACACGGTGCACCTCTAGGTGGCGACGCTTTTGTGAACACTGTCAAGAACCTCGGTGGCGACCCAGAGAATCCATTCCAGATTTTCGACGATGTAAAGAAACTCTATGCTGACCGTGCAGAGGAACTGAAGGGAATCTGCGCAGAGCGTTATGCAGAGGAGAAGGCATGGGCTGACGCTAATCCGGAGATGGCTAAGCAGCAGGCTGACTGGTTTGCTAACAAGGCTCCAGAAATTGACTGGTCGAAGGTACAGCAGAAGGCTAACGACGCAACCCGTTCTGCATCAGCTGCTTGTCTGTCTGCACTCGCAGAGCAGGTACCAAACATGATTTGTGCTTCTGCCGACCTCTCTAACTCAGACAAGACAGATGGTTTCCTCAAGAAGACAAAGGCTCTCACTGCCGAAGACTTCTCTGGCGCATTCTTCCAGGCTGGTGTTGCAGAGCTCACCATGGCTTGCTGCTGTATCGGTATGGCTCTCCACGGAGGCGTTATCCCTGCTTGCGGCACATTCTTCGTATTCTCTGACTACATGAAGCCAGCTGTTCGTATGGCAGCCCTCATGCAGCTCCCTGTTAAGTTCATTTGGACACACGATGCCTTCCGCGTTGGTGAGGATGGTCCTACACACGAGCCTGTTGAGCAGGAAGCACAGATTCGCCTTATGGAGAAACTCCAGAACCATGCCGGAAAGAACTCTGTTCTCGTACTCCGTCCAGCAGAGGCTAAGGAGACAACTGTTGCTTGGGCTATGGCAATGGAGAACACAGACACTCCAACAGCTCTCATCTTCTCACGCCAGAACATCAACGACCTCCCTGAAGGAAACGACTACGAGGGTGCTCGCAAGGGTGCTTATGTTGTTGCCGGCTCAGACGAGAATCCGGATGTTGTGTGCGTAGCTTCTGGTTCAGAAGTATCGACACTCGTTTCTGGTGCAGCTCTTCTCCGCGCAGAGGGCGTTAAGGTACGCATCGTCTCAGTTCCTTCAGAGGGACTGTTCCGCTGCCAGCCTAAGGAGTATCAGGAGTCGGTTGTTCCTGCTGGCGCAAAGGTGTTCGGTATGACAGCCGGTCTGCCAGTAAACCTTCAGGGCTTCCTCATTGGTGCAGCTCCTGAGTCAAAGATTTGGGGTCTGAACAGCTTCGGTTTCTCTGCTCCATACAAGGTGCTCGACGAGAAACTCGGCTATACAGCCCAGAATGTTTACCAGCAGGTTAAGTCTATGTTGTAAAAAGCCACTGTGTTCGGCACGACTGTGACGAATCAAGAATCCTCCCCCACAGTTCCTTTGGGGGAGGGTGCTTAAATCAACAAATCATACATCATAAATCAAAAATGTATAGATGAATAATACAAATCAGACTCCCACTGCCGGGCTCATCGGTATCGCATCCGACCATGCCGCTTTCCCACTCAAGCAGTTCGTTAAGGGCTATTTGGAAGAAAAAGGTATCGCATATAAGGACTATGGCACCTTTACCGAGGAAAGCTGCAACTACGCTGTTTATGGTCATGCCCTTGCAGAAGGCATTGAGAAAGGCGAGGTGGAGAAAGGTATTGCCATGTGCGGTTCTGGCGAGGGTATCACGATGACGCTCAACAAGCACCAGTCTATCCGTGCGGGACTTTGCTGGATTCCGGAGATTGCGCACCTCATCCGTCAGCACAACAATGCCAATGTTCTCGTCATGCCCGGTCGCTTCATCGAGAACGAAATGGCTGCGAAGATTATGGATGAGTATCTCAACACACCGTTTGAGGGCGGCCGCCATCAGGAGCGTATCGAGAAAATACCAGTTTAGCCCCTTTGAATAAACGGAAAAGCCATGGTGTTCGACGCTACTGCGTCGAAGAAAACTACATAAACAAGACGACAAATAACTTTAACAAATTAATCGTATTTTAGGGATGCAAGGGTTATTTCCTTTGCATCCCTGATTTTTATATATATACTAATTTCGTTTGCCAATCGTAGCATAAACAACAGAGGATACAACAAGTATCTGAGGATAGAAGGAGAGGTGAAGGTGGAGATAGACCTGGACAAGTTCAATGCGGACAGCGTCTGAGACGGCATCAAGGGACATGTCACCAATACCAAAATCGACGAAGGATAGATTCTCGACAAATACTCTAACCTATGGTTCATAGAACGTGCGTTCCGCATGAACAAGGGCGACATAATGATGTGCCCCATATACCACCAGCTGCACAACAGGATAGAGGCGCACGTGTGCATCTGCTTCAGCATACACGATAATGCTGGAGCTGGAGCAGCGGCTCATAGCAGCCAATTCCGGCATCACAATCTACCAGGCAGGCCATCTTGTAAAGACCATGTATAGGCTGAACTGCCAGATGACCATAAGCAACCGCAGGATGTCTTTTTTGTTAAAAATGGACGAACTGCAGCAAGAACTGTATGAAATCGTATGTCAAAAGTGACAAAATGTCAGGTGGCTCAGCCTGCGAACAACCGATAATGGGCTTTTCGGTGTTTGGGTGCCTCATTTACGGAAAACAGGCGAAATTCTCTTTCTGAAAAAACTTCAATCCCTTTCTAAGAAACTTCCATTATCTGCGGACTGTGGTCGCTGATGTTTCTTTCCCATCCGCCTATAGTGTATGCGGATAGCGGGATGTTCGTGAATGTGTAGTCAAGGAAGAAAGTCATGTCGTCCTTAAACAGATGGTGATAGGTGCAGGTGCTTTCCTTGCCCAAGTCTTCATGTGTACGTTCGTGATACTCGCTGTGCAAACCGAGTTCGCGCATATATTTCACACACTGCTCAAAGTCGCCGGTGCTCTTGCTTGCATTTCCTTGACCGATGTAGCAGTTGAAGTCGCCCGTTATCAATGTCGGCATCTCCTTTATGTGCTCAGAGTAGGTCTTCAGACAATCCTGCAGAATCTGTGGATATATCTATCCAAATGAGGTAGAATTGTTGGCCATACAGCAACAAGAAACCCTTTGTCCTCCACGACAAGTGGAATCATATATTTATGCTCCGTGTCTGCCCATTCTGTAACCTCGCAGCTTACCGCACTCTTCCATATAACACCCAGTCATTTGAAGTCGTAGTCGCCCACCCAAGCCATTTTGCAACCCTCAGGAAGACGGAGCAGATTAGGGCATGCACACTCAGGCAGAAACATAATGTCTGCTCCCCTTGACAGGATATTGTCAATCTTCTGCTGGTTGCTGCGGTGTATGTTATAACTCAATATCTTCATGGGAACTGAAATTATGTGGTATAATTGATGGGAACTTTCTGTAACTTCTTGAACAATGAAATCGAAGCAAACGTAATATACTCAGATAATAACTGCCAAAACTTTAGACCAATTATTGCACTTTATGAACTCTTTTACCAATTACTTATATAAAACCTCTATTCCCTATCTACAAATCGTCTTTCCGCCAACGACTCGTATTTCGTTCCTGGCATAGCGTAGTTGGCAAAAGGATGGATAGAGATGCCACCTCGAGGTCGAAACAATCCTACAACCTCTATATACTTGGGATGCATGAGATGTATAAGGTCTTTCATAATGGTATTTACGGTATCTTCATGAAAATCGTTATGATTACGGAAACTGAACAAGTACAGCTTGAGACTTTTGCTCTCAACCATGCGTTCTGCGGGAATATAGCGAATGATGATCTCCGCAAAATCCGGTTGCCCAGTGATAGGACATAGTGTAGTAAACTCTGGACAGAGAAACTTCACCCAGTAGTCATGTTCGGGGTGTTTGTTTTCAAATGTCTCAAGCACTTCGGGGGAATAACTTGAAGAGTAGAGAGTCTTGCTATTGCCCAACAATGTAAGTCCGTCTTTTGTTCTGACCATAACTCAGTCTTTTAGTGATTTTCATTCCTCATCTTCCTTGTATATTCTGATTGTCAGCTTTCCTCCAGAGAAGTCAAGCTTTCCTCTCAGCTTCGCTTTGTTAAGAAAAGCGAGCGACTTGCTGTCAGTTACTACGGTCGGAGTCGTATACTCCTCACCAAACTTACCATTGTTCTCTATGTATATCTTACAGCTATCGCCAGCATTATCTTTTCCTTGCAGGATGTAGCGTGCCGAGAGATGCCCCCCATCCTTTGTAAACGTCTGTGTATCTATGCCTCCAGACATGACGTCACCACTAAACCAGCTGCTCTCTGCACGTCCACTGAACGCAATCATATTTACGTTCTTATCTCCGTTATTCACTCCAATTGCTCCGAGTATGGTAATTAAAATTGTCAGTATTTCAGTCATTTTGTATTTCTGTAATTTAGTGATGATGGGAAGTTGGACACAGGGAATACTTATTCGGTAATCTTCGATGGGCAGATTTCTCCAAACGGGCATTTTCCGCACTTAGGTTTACGACTCTGACAAATATACCTGCCGTGGAGGAGTAACCAGTGATGGGCATCAGCCTGCATTTCTGGAGGAATGTTCTTTTTTAGTCCCTTCTCCACCATCAATGGGGTCGTGGCACTTTTGGGAACAAGTCCTAATCTGTGAGCCACACGAAACACATGGGTATCGACAGGCATTGCGGCTCTGCCAAATGCTACAGCCTCCATCACATTGGCTGTTTTTCTGCCCACACCAGGCAATTTCACAAGCTCTGCAAAGCTACGCGGCACATCACCTGCATAGTCATTGTATAGTATGCGCGCCATTTTCACAAGGTGACGCGCCTTAGCATTAGGGTACGATACACTCTTTATGTAGTGAAGCACTTCCTGCACGTCTGCCTGCGCAATACTCTGCGCATCAGGATAGGCAGCGAAGAGAGCCGGAGTAACCTGATTGACACGCTTGTCTGTACACTGAGCACTGAGCATAACCGCCACCAGCAACTGGAAATCGCTACCATAATTTAACTCCGTCTTCACATCTGGATTCGTCTGACGGAAATACTCCAATATGTATGTGTATCTATTGATATTATGATGTGTCTGCGCTACTTCTTCAGTGAAATCCCGGCAGCAAACTATTCACTATCTGCCTCGTCCTCAAAACCGGTAATGCCGTTCTTTACGAGTATGTTGTACCATTGTATGAGCTTCTTTATGTCGCTGTCGTGTACACGGTCTCTGTCAAAGTCAGGCAGTATGGTTGCAAAGTAGTCGCGTAGCTGTGTTGTGGTGCATTTCCGATAGTTGAGTGATGACTCTTTAGCCTGTTCCTTGTCTCTTAGTGTAGCAAGTATTTCCATTAGCGGTTTGTCGTCTGAGTCGGTGTACATGGCTGTGTCCTTAAGGCTTGTTACTCGATTTGAGGAGAATACAGGCATGCGTTTTTTGCTTTCATCAAGGCTTTCAACGATGAGACTGTTATTGCCACGTGACACGAGTTTATACAGTCCTGGTTTACCTGAAATGGCGAGAATGGTATCTTTCATATTTATTGCTTATTTATTGTTAGATTGTGGATTATCATTTAATATTGTAATGAGGGTGGAAAGCTGCTTTATGAGATTGTATCTACCGTAATTGAGGATACAGTAGTCGGAACGTTTTAACATTTCTTCTTGCGAAAGCTGTAGTTGAATCCATTGCATTGCCTGCTGCCGTGTGATGTTGTCTCGCTGCATTATTCTCTGTAACCTGACTTCCATGGGTGCATATAAACAGACCACTTTGTCTACTAGGTTATGGAATCCGCTCTCAAAGAGTATTGCGGACTCCATCCATTCAAGGCCAGACTGCAGGAAGTCTTCTGCGACTGCAGGATGAACTATTGCTCCCAGTGCGAGCCTGTTCTGTTCGGACTGCATGATAAATTGGGACACAACAGCTTTGTTGAGTCGCCCATCGCCATAATATGCGTCTTCCCCCAAAAGTGTGGTGAGCTGTTGCCGTAACTTAGGAGTGTTCATTAGTCGCTTTGCAGCTCGGTCGCAGTCGTACACTTGAATGCCTCGTTCTCTTAGCATATCAGCAACATGGCTTTTACCACTTCCTATTCCACCGGTTATAGCTATCTTCATAATTTTCGTTGGAGTTTGCTTTATCTAATCCTTCTTAATATCATTTCTTCTCAATAAGGAAATCAACCTCAGTTTTCATAATCCTCGGATTTTTTACTGTCTTCGGATATTTTGTCAGCATTATTGCACACTTATCTTCATTTCCAGATGCGATAGAATTGTAGTCTGCCTCAACGCAGAACATATTCTTGTCTATAGAGGAATAGGTATTTATGTCTGTGCTACATTTTACCGTTACTGACTTGGGGAACAAACGCAGTTTTATTCCATCTGGCTCGTTGCGGCAAACAATGGGTACGACAATAGCCTTTTCGACAAAGACTACCGGTATAACTTTGAGTTTTACAGAGGCAGGGACAAATCGTGCCCCATCTATTTTTTCTATTTCAGCTGTGAGATGTGTTTTCTTACTTATTCCACTGATATTGAGGCTTTTTGTATATGCAAACGAGATCTTATCGAGTATGTTATCTACCGCATATACATCAACACTATCAGGTGTGATGTCACTGTGCGTGTGATGTGTTGTGGTAGACGTGATTTTGCCTTTTACACGTACTGGCACTCGCTTTTTCTTTCCAAGCGAATATCTCAACTGGATCTTTTCGTCTTTTATGGATACAATTTTTGTGCTTCGTGAGATAGTGCTTTTGACGAGTGTGTGTATGTCTGCATTGGTTAGAACGGCTGCATTTTCTGAGGGTTTGTTGTACTTGTTGAAAATAAGTCGTATATTCGCTGGCTTATCCCACATCTCGTATCCAAGGAGTGCGAGTCCGTCGTCTCTTATCACGACGTTAAGTGTGTCGTGCAATTCGTCGAGTGGCACGACATTCTTTGGAAGATGGGCGAACTCTATGGGAATGGCGATTTCCTTCTCATAGGTTTTACCGAAGAAACTTTGGAATGCCCAGAAGGATGCGCTGACAAAAAGCATGAAGAGGAACACGACAAACTCTTGCCTTATCCAGTTCATACACTTGGAAAAAGCCCCGCTCTGTCCCCCAAGAAAGGGAAGAAGATTATTATATTTTGTTTTATTCTTTTTGATAAATGGTATGTGCCTTTACTTGGG
>JABUUG010000020.1:0-11438 GCA_021443285.1 Bacteroidaceae bacterium | reverse complement strand
AGGTCGGAGGGCTGCGACTTAATCAGTTTCCAGAACTCCATCTCCGTCTGTGCAGACCCAATGAGTTCGGCTTCTGGTATCTCTGCCCTGACGAGCCCTTCGGTGCCTTTAAGTTCGAGAGGCACGTCTTCTACAATGATTATTTTGAATGATTCCATGGTTGTTGTTTTTTGGCAATATCAATTAATTATGAAGTGTAAGTTAAAGTGTAGTTAAAGGGACATTACCTTTTGGCGCAGAAGTCATTTGTCACTTTAACTCCGCTTTAACTACCCTTCTCTACACTTAAAGAATAACTTCCAATTTATACCTAAAGTGTTCCTTTTGTTGAAGGCAGTTGGAAATTGTGGATGTCTCTTTTCACTGCTGCCTTTATTGCTCTTGCCAGTGCCTTGAAGATGCCTTCTATCTTGTGGTGCTCGTTGTCGCCGCGCGCCATGACATAGAGGTTCATGCGTGCCGCATCGGAGAAACTCTTGAAGAAGTGTAGGAACATCTCTGTCGGCATATCGCCCACTTTCTCGCGTTTGAACTCCGCATCCCATACGAGCCATGCCCTGCCGCCGAAGTCGAGAAGCACCTCACACTGGCAGTCGTCCATAGGCAGCGCGTAGCCGTAGCGTTCAATGCCTCGCTTGTCGCCCAAAGCTTTCAGTATACACTCGCCCAGCGCGATGCCCGTATCCTCTATTGTGTGATGTTCATCTACATTCAGGTCGCCTTTGGTGTGTACTGTCAGGTCTATGCTGCCGTGCTTGCCTATCTGTTCGAGCATGTGATCGAAGAACCCCAATCCGGTTGAGATGTCGCATCTGCCTGTGCCGTTAAGGTTTACCTCTACGAGAATCTGCGTCTCCTTAGTGTTACGTTCTACGGTAGCCTTCCTTTCGCCGGCAAAGAGAATCTCTGCCACATCGTCCCAACCCACTGTGTCAGAGAGGATTATCGACTTGCAGCCGAGGTTCTCCGCAAGCTTGCGGTCGGTCTCGCGGTCGCCTATCACATAACTGTTCTTCAGGTCGTAGTCCGGATTGTCGATGTATTCGGTCAGCATACCCGTGCCTGGCTTACGACATGGGTGGTTGTCCTCAGGGAAGTGGCGGTCGATGTGGATACGGTCGAATGTAACGCCCTCGCCCTTCAGCGTGTCAAGCACGAAATTATGTGTCGGCCAGAAAGTATCTTCGGGGTAGGAGTCGGTGCCAAGCCCGTCCTGATTGCTTACCATTACGAACATGAAGTCGGTCTTCTCCCTGATGAAGGCGAGGTTTCTGAACACTCCGCGCTTGAACTTCAGTTTTTCCCACGCATCTATCTGCTCGTCTTCCGGCTCCTCTATCAGTGTGCCGTCTCTGTCTATGAACAAAATCTTTTTCACCGTTTTATTTACTATTTGACGATTTAATATTTAGCTATTGGATATAATTTTGTGATTTTCAATTTAGCTAATAAAACATTCCTCCCTTTTTCGCAACGGGTTGGGAAACTTCATTTGTTTACCTCCAATGTGCCTCCAATCCACTCTACAAATGGCTCCTCCTCGTTGAACTCATATACCTGCAACAGTTTCCCGTCGGCTGTGTATTCGGCAATAGCCTGACGGTAGGTTATGCCGTTGTATATGATTGTGTTATATGCCCTTTTTATGGTTCTCGGCTGTTCCATCAGTATCGTTTGGTGGCTCTGTCCATCTCCCTTCTGTCTTCCTTTTCCTTCAGTGTCTGCCGCTTGTCATACTGTTTCTTTCCTCTTGCCAGCGCTATGTCCACCTTGGCGCGCCCATTGGCATCGATAAACACGAGTGTTGGCACAAGCGTCAATCCCACCGCCTTCAGGTCTTCCTTCAGACGGTATATTTCCCGCTTGTTCAGTAGCAGTTTTCTGTCGCGTTTTGGTACATGGTTTGTGTATGACCCGTAGAAATACGTGGATATGTTCATCCCTTTCAGCCACACCTCGTTGTCGTGTATGTAGCAATAGCTGTCCACGAGCGACGCCTTGCCCAGACGGATAGACTTTATCTCTGTGCCGGTAAGCACGATGCCTGCAGTGTATTCGTCTATAAAAAAATAGTCGAACGACGCCTTCTTGTTGCGTATCTGCACCGGACTTTTCTTCCTAAGCAGCTGTTGTTCCTTGTTCATAGAATGTGTAGAAAGTAGAGAAGGTATAGAAAGTGGAGAAGGTTCTAACATACCTGTTTGGATTGCAAAAGTATGTTTTTATTCGTGTATAATCAAAAAAAATGGGGGATTTACAAGAAAACGGGGGTTAAATATCAACCATTTACCACATTATCAGTACATTTGCGCCGCAAAACGCAGGGAAAACATTCATTTACAACTCGCAAAAGTGAACATAAAGGAAGTGCTTCGTGCCCTTGAAACTTTTGCTCCTCTGCCTCTGCAGGAAGGCTACGATAATGCCGGCCTGCAGATAGGACTGACAGGAGAGCAAGACGTTACAGGGGCTTTATTGTGTCTGGACGTTACTGAGGCTGTGGTTGAGGAAGCCATCAACAGCGGTTTCAACCTCATTGTCTCCCATCACCCGCTACTCTTTCACGGACTGAAACGCATAGACGAGGGCGGTTCGAGCGTGGAGCGGTTGGTCATAAAACTTATACGGAACAACATCGCAGTTGTCTCAATGCACACTAACCTTGACAATGTGGATGGCGGTGTAAACCATAAGATTGCGGAGAAACTCGGCCTTACGGATGTGTGTTTCCTCCAGCCGATGTCTCGCGGAGGCCACTGCGGAGGTTCCGGCATAATCGGCACATTGAGAGGAATGGCGACCATCAAGGATGCAGTAAACCATATTCAGAAGACATTCTCCACAAACCACCCATCCATGAGCAACATACCGCAACACCTTTATACAAAGAACACTGCCGGAGGATTGCGCATAGCGGTGTGCGGTGGGGCCGGCTCGTTCCTTCTCGGAGACGCAAAAGAGCAGGGGGCGGACATATTCATAACGGGTGAGATGCACTATCATGAGTATTTCGAAGCGCTGGACAGCATACTCATAATGGTGTTGGGACACTACGAAACAGAGCAGTTCACGTCTGAGCTCCTGAAAGAGATTCTCGCAAAAGGCTGTCCCACACTTCCGACGAAACTTTTCGGAAGCACAAATCCGATTGTACATTGAAACTGTAAGGGTAATGGAGTTAAAGGGAAGTTAAAGAGGAGTTATAGGGAAGTTAAAGTGACATTACCTTTATACGCATGAGTCATTTGTCACTTTAACTCCACAATAACTCCATTTTAACTCCACTTCACTCCCCATTTTAGAATATAACTAAACATAAACAACATAACAATTATGGCAAAGAAAAATCCAGAAGACTACACAGTAGAAGAGAAGCTCAAAGCGCTCTACCAGTTGCAGACAACACTTTCAGTTATCGACGAGAAGCGTGCACTACGCGGTGAGCTGCCTCTTGAAGTAAGAGACACAGAGGCAGAACTCGAAGGCCTGAAACTGAGACAAGAGAAGCATGCTACGGAAATACAGGAACTCAAGAAGACCATCTCCGTAATGGAGAAGGAGATTGAGGACTCAAAGGCTCTCATAGAACGATACCAGTCACAGCTGAATGACGTAAAAAACAACCGTGAGTACGACACGCTGACAAAAGAGATTGATTTCCAGGGACTGGAGATACAGCTCCGCGAGAAGAGAATAAAGGAGGCAGAAGGAAAGATTGACGTTCGCGCAAACGACCTCCAGGAGACACGCCGCAACATATGCGACAAGGAGGCAATTCTCGAAGAGAAGAAGAACGAGCTCGACGAGATAATCGAGGAGACACGTGCAGAAGAGGATAAGTTGAAGATAAAGGCAAAAGATCTTGAGGCAAAAATTGAGAGCCGCCTGCTCTCCAGTTTCCTGCGCATACGCAAAAATGCCCACAACGGTCTTGGAGTGGTTTATGTGCAGCGTGATGCCTGCGGCGGATGCTTCGCAAAGATTCCGCCACAGCGCCAGCTCGACCTGAAGATGCACAAGAAGATTATAGTGTGCGAGTATTGCGGCCGTATCCTCGTCGATCCAGAGCTTGCCGGCGTAAAGGTAAAGGCTCCAGAGGAGAAGAAGCCTACACGCACCCGTGCAACACGAAAGCGCAAAACTGCGGAGGAGGATTAAGGTCATAGCGTAATCATCCACTTATCAGTAAATGGTAATTTTGTCAATAAAATAAACAGTAATCTTGTCAATAAATTAAACTTCTAGGACTTATTTATTATAGGGTGGTACATATTGATAATAAGTGAGATAAGTTTAATTTATTGATAGTATTTACTGACAGTGTATTATAAGTTTATTGACAGAGTTTATGAGAAAAATCAGTAATAACTAATCCATTAATAATCTATGAAAAAGCTACTTGTATCATTGCTTGCCATGATTGCACTAACTGCCAATGCCAAAGTGGACCAGAAGTTCTACATTTTCCTTTGTTTCGGACAGTCGAATATGGAAGGCGCAGCGCGCCCTGAAGCAGTTGATAAAGAGAATGTTGACCCTCGGTTTAAGTTGATGGCTGCCGTAGACAATCCGGAGCTGGGACGCAAGATGGGAGAATGGTCAACAGCCGTTCCACCTCTCTGCCGACCCAACACTGGTCTCACGCCTGCCGACTATTTCGGCCGCGAGATGCTGAAACACCTGCCAAATGATGTTAAGGTGGGCGTAATCCATGTTGCCATCGGCGGTATTGACATCCGCGGATTTATGCCAGACTCTGTTGCCGACTATGTGAAACGTGCGCCAAACTGGATGAAGGGTATGCTCAAGGCGTACAACGACAATCCATACGAACGACTCGTGACACTGGCAAAGAAGGCCCAAAAGGACGGAGTCATCAAGGGCATTCTTCTGCATCAGGGTGAGACAAATTCCGGCGACCCTCGCTGGGCTGGCTGGGTGAACAATGTTTACACACATCTGCTGAAAGACCTTAACCTCAAGGCGCAGAATGTACCTCTGCTTGCCGGCGAGGCTGTTCATGAAAACCGTGGTGGCATATGTGCCGGCATGAACCCGGCAGTGAATGACCTGTACAAGACCATCCCCACTGCACATGCCGTTTCGTCCAAGAGCATACCGTGCGCCCAAGACCATCTCCACTTCAATGCAGCAGGCTATCGTGAGCTTGGCCGCCGATATGCCTACGTCATGCTTCCGCTGATGGGCAAGAAAATCAAGCCGGAAGATGAAACTCACGATGCAGAAGCAACAGGCGACGGTTTCGGTATAGTTGCATCGACAGTGGTGCCGGCAGCTGAATGGCCCAAAGTGAATGACAAGGGACAAGCATCTTTTGTCATTCATGCACCAAAAGCAAAAGAGGTTGTTCTGGACATTTGCAGTAAGAAATACCCGATGGAGCGTGCCTTCGACGGATCTTGGCGAGTAACGACTGACCCGCTTGTGGCAGGATTCCATTATTATTTTGTGGAGATAGACGGATTCCGTGGCACTGACCCTAACTCCAAATCGTTCTACGGATGCGGCCGCGAGGCAAGCGGCATAGAGATTCCGGAAAAACCTGAGGCGGCTGCCTTCTATTCATACAATATGAACGTGAAGCACGGACAGGTACGTGAGTGCTATTATCATTCGGGCATAGAGCAATGGCCACGCCGCTGCTATGTTTACACCCCAGCTGAATATGAAGAGAATACCTCAAAACGCTACCCTGTGCTGTACCTGCAGCACGACATGGGCGAGGATGAGACCGGATGGCACAATCAGGGAAACATGGCGCACATCATGGACAACGCGATAGCCGAAGGCAGAGCTGTGCCGATGATTGTGGTAATGGACTACGGCAACTGCGGCTACAGCTTCGGTGCAAAGAAGGGAGAGACCATGCAGGAGTTCGGTGCTTCATTCACCCCTATCATGCTCACTGAGCTTATCCCGTACATTGACAAGACATTCCGAACACTATCTGACCGTGAACATCGCGCTATGGCCGGACTGTCGTGGGGAGGACACGAAACCTTCCAAACGGCACTACCGAACCTCGACAAATTCTCGCACATCGGTTCGTTCTCTGGCGCCCTTTTCGGCATTAAGGAGGAAAACCTTGACAAACTCTATGGTGGGGTGTTCAGTGATGCAAATGCCTTCAACCAGAAGGTACACACAATGTTTATGGGTATCGGTTCCGAGGAGAACTTCCCCTGCAAGGATATTGTCGATATGCTCAACAAGCGAGGCATAAAGGCCACCTACTATGAATCACCCGGTACACACCATGAATGGCTTACGTGGCGCCGCTGCTTCAACGAGTTTGTGCAGATGATATTCAAATAAATGAATAAGAGAAGTGAAGGGTGAATGGTGTGCCATTCACCCTTCTTTAACCAGCCGCTGTGTTCATCACTATTGGTGCCGTAATCGGCTTTGCCGCTTGCCAGAGCAAGAAGATACCTTCTTAACCTTGATTCCATGTCCGCAAAGAGAAAATACAGATGCCCGAAGTGTGGCAGCGAGGCCGACCTATACGACGGCATAGGTTTCTTCAAGCAGCGCATAGAGTCGGTGGTATGTGGTAATTGCAAGGCTGTGAGAAACCTCACGGTTGGAGGAATAATATCGCAGATTGCGCCAAGTTTCGATTCACTTGTCGGAAGACTTTGTCCCGAATGCGGATCGGAAGAAATCAGGCTATGGGATGGCAGAACCTGTCCTAAATGCGGAGAAACAATGATTGATGGCGGCGACGAAGAATACTGGACATAACAAATTGTTTTGAATAAATTTCTCACGCTCGGCAATCAAAGCAAGCTTCATTGCACTCGCTTAATCGAAACTTTGGAATCAAAAGATACAAGATGACTAACGAAACTGAACACAGAGAGAAGGAAATCATCAGAATAACACTCATCGGAAGCATTGTAAACGGACTCCTCATTGTGCTGAAACTTGCGGCGGGAATACTTGCGCACTCCTCCGCTATGATAGCCGACGGCGTACATTCATTGAGCGACTTCATGTCCGACTTTGTCGTCATCATCATGCTTCGCATAAGTGGAAAACCAATGGATGAGGGACATGACTACGGTCATGGCAAGTATGAGACGCTCGCAACAACCATCATCGGAATGCTGCTGATTGCGGTAGGCGGAGGAATTCTGTGGAGCGGTGGTGCAAAGATTTACGGTTTCTTCAATGGTGAGGAACTTGTATCACCCGGATGGCTTGCTTTTGCAGCGGCAGTTATCAGTGTTCTGTCGAAAGAAGCACTCTATCAATACACCATTATAAAGGGCAGACACCTGAACAGCGAAGCACTGACAGCCAACGCATGGCACCACCGGAGCGATGCGTTCTCCTCTATAGCTACAGCAATAGGCATTGGAGCTGCATGTATGTTAGGCAACAAGTGGGTTATTCTCGACCCGTTAGCGGCAGTTCTGGTCAGCTTCTTCATATTCAAGATTGCCGTAAAACTTATAAAAAGCAGCGTGAGCCAGCTCCTTGAGAGCAGTCTTCCGAAAGATGTGGAAGACGAGATTATGAAGATTGTCTGTTCATGCGAAGGAGTAAGCGGCACACATCATCTGCGCACACGGCAGATAGGCGTAAACTACGTTATGAGCATGCACATCCGTATGGACGGAAAAATGACACTCAACGAAGCGCATGACAAGGCTACCATCGTTGAGCAGCGACTGAAAGAAAGATTTGGCGTGCAGACAATAATAAATATACACGTAGAGCCGTTAAAGAATTGATGGTATCCGTATAGAAGAAGTTAAGGGATGTTCTTGAACTTTAAGAACATCCCTTATTTCTTTTCCTTCTGTTATTCTATTGTCTTCTGTTATCTTCTATAGCTTCCAGACAGCCCCGTCCTTTGTGTCTTTCACTTCAAAGCCCAACGAGGCAAGTCTGTCGCGTATAAGGTCTGAGGTCGCCCAGTCCTTGTTTGCCTTGGCCTTGGCACGAAGTTCGAGAACCATATCCACAACCTTTCCGAAAGCCTCCTCGCGTGCTTCATTTCCGCCAGTCTTTTCTTCTTTCAGACCGAGAATGTCAAATGCAAACAGAGACATTGTGTCCTTCAGCTCCTTAAGGTCTTCTGCAGACACACTTCCCTTATGGTCAACGAGGGAGTTTACCACACGGCAGGCCTCAAATAGGTTGGAAATGACAATCTGGCTCTGCATATCGTCATTCATTGCCTCATAACATTTCTGTCTCAGACCTTCAATAACCCTTTTTGTCTGCTCATCAGTGACATTGCCAGCCTGAATGCGCTCTATGTCAGCAATCGCTGACAACAGTCGGTCAAGCCCCTTTTTGCTCGCTCCAAGAGCCTCATCAGAGAAATCCACGGGACTCCTGTAGTGGGCGGAAAGGATAAAGAATCGTATGGTCATGGGAGAATATGGCTGCGACAGCAACTTGTGTTGACCCTTGAAGAACTGTTCAAGCGTGATAAAGTTGCCTAAGGATTTGCCCATCTTCTGACCATTTATCGTTATCATATTATTGTGCATCCAGTACTTGACCATGTCATCGCCCTGAGATGCGGTGGCTTGAGCTATCTCACACTCGTGATGTGGAAAAACGAGATCCATACCACCACCGTGGATGTCAAAATGGCTGCCAAGATATTTGCGCCCCATAGCAGTACATTCGCAGTGCCAACCCGGAAAACCGTCGCTCCATGGAGAAGGCCATCTCATGATATGTTCAGGTTGTGCTGCTTTCCAGAGAGCAAAATCCACCTGATTGCGCTTCTCCCCGACACCGTCCAGTTCACGGGAATTGTTGATTACATCATCAAGATTGCGACCAGACAATTTGCCATACCTGTATGTTTTGTTGTATTTTTCAATGTCGAAATACACAGACCCTTTGCTCTCGTATGCAAAACCCCTGTCAAGAATCTCTTTGACGAGCTCTATTTGTTCTATGATATGACCCGTTGCATGCGGCTCAATACTTGGAGGTAGGACATTAAGTGCATCCATGGCGGCATGGTAACGGTTGGTGTAATACTGCGCGATCTCCATGGGCTCAAGTTCCTCTAATTTCGCCTTCTTCGCAATCTTGTCCTCACCTTCGT
The DNA here is from genome assembly GCA_021443285.1 of Bacteroidaceae bacterium. Classification (GTDB taxonomy): domain Bacteria; phylum Bacteroidota; class Bacteroidia; order Bacteroidales; family Bacteroidaceae; genus Prevotella. The sequence goes on along the minus strand of JABUUG010000020.1, from coordinate 2,338 downwards.
CCGCATCGTGTTCCAGATGTCCCACATCAGTGATGTTGCGGACATAGCGCACCTTATAGCCAAGATGTTTCAGATAACGGAAAAGCAAGTCGAAAGTGATTGCAGGACGCGCGTGCCCGAGATGTGGATCGCCATAAACGGTAGGCCCGCAGACATACATGCCGACATTGGGGGCGGCAATGGGTGAGAAGAGTTCCTTGCGTCTGCTTAGGGTATTGTATATGAATAGTTTGTTGTCTGTCATTTTCTTTTTGGAGTTAAGGGAGTTAAAGAAGTTAAAGGAGTTAAAGACATTACCTATTAATTAATGAAGTTAATGGAAGTTATGCGCCATGGGCGCATAACTTCCATTTTTTAACATATTATCTTATTGGCACCGGATGTAATCTTCAGTCTGTCGCGGTTTTCCTTGATGAACGACTCTATGTGGCGTATCCTTTTCGGGTCATATATCTCATCAAAGGTTATGAGGATTCCCGTCTCTTCAACATCTCCGAAGGAGTCGTTGATTGCAGTGCCGAACAGTTTCATTGTTGGAGAGAGGTTCATGTAGGCATTTATAAGAGGAGGAATGTTCAACCCCATTCCACGCACGGCACCGTTGAGTATCCTGTAATCCTCCTTGAAATCGCGCCCCTGGAACACTTCCGCCAGTTCACGCTCGTCCGTTTCAATCCTCAAAGGAGACATGGGGAGTATAAGCCCCTCCGTATCGTTAAAATATTTCTTGAGAAAATAAAGAATCATGTCCCTGCCTCTCTTCAGGTAGGAGGGGTACATTGTCATTTTACCAAAGAAATATTTCACATTGGGTTTAATGACGGTGAGGGCACCGAGTCCGTCCCAGAGGTTGTCCAGGGCAAACAGGCTCTTCGCACCCATCCTGCTGCTCTGGTATTCGAGTGCGACAAAACTCCTGCCCAATTCTATAGTGAGGGGAAGATATTCTTTAATGAACTTCTCGGAAAAACGGAACATGTGGCTGGTGGCAAGTATCGGCTGACCCTGGGCATTAAAATCCACATCTGTTCCGAGTATGTAGCGGTATCCTCCGATAATCTCCTCAGCCTCAGGATTCCATACTATCAGCTGCTTGTAGCAGTTGGCACAGGTGTCGAACTCGTCTATGTCAACCTCCTTGCCTGTGCCGCCGCCAGCCTCACGGAAGACGATCTCACGCAGACGGCCAATCTCAAGCATGACGTTGGGAGAGTTATGATGAGTTACTATATATATCTCGTTATGACTCTTGTTGGTCAGTCGGAGGCGCTTCTCCTCCGTCAGTTCAGACTTCAGAAGCTCCTTGTCTATCGGTTCTATTATCTTTTTCTGCATAATTGGTATTCTACGCTAAATCATACACTTTCTCTCTCACATACTGAGCCCATTGCAACGCGGTTCTTGACTTGTCAAAAGTCTTGTAATGTATTGGTTTTCCAATTGTTACCGTAAAGGTCTTGTGGCGGTTAAGATACATCTCGTCTGACAATAGCAGCATTGCCGGATTAAATTTCAGTCCTAAACTTTTGGAAATGTTTGCGATTCTGTAGAATCTTTCAGAGTTCCTTCCAGAGAAGTGGATGGGAACTATGTCGCGATGTGTCTCTATGCTTTTGCTGACAAAGGTCTTGCTCCATGGCACATCCTGTATTCTCCCATCAATCTTTCGGGAGCATATGCCGGCAGGAAACATGAGCATGTGTTTGTCGCCACGGAATCCTTCATTGACCATTCTCGGGAAATCCCGGCTCTGCTTTCCTGTTTTGTTTATCGGAATGCATAGGGGGGCAAGACCGGGGAGGTTCATCAGAAGGTCGTTTACGAGATATGCGAAATTGCCGTTATAACGTTCACCTATGACCGACCCAAGAATTATACCGTCTGCACCGCCCAATGGGTGGTTGGAAACAAAGGTGTATCGTCTGCCGTCTGAATCATCCGGAAGGTTCTCACCACCTACAAGCTGCAGGTCAATATCCAAATAACTGATGCATTCCTTCAACCAGACGGTACCTGTTGCATGACGGCTGCTCCACAAAAACTCGTTCAGCTCTTCCTCATGAGCAATAGCCTTTAGCCAGTTCACCAGAAAACGGGGAACCAGACGCGACTTATTGCCTAACTTCCCTTTCAGAATGCGGTCTATATCTAATGTCTTTTCGTTAATCGTTATCGCCATAATTGCAATAGACAATTTCAACGGGCGCAAAGATAGGACATTTTTGAAACATGAAAACAATCAAAGTCCAATATTCATCCGCCAATAAATATTAATCATTAATCAATGAAGGTGGGGTCTAAAAATTGGGAGTTAAAGGAGTTAAGGGAGTTAAAGGAG
>JABUUG010000209.1 GCA_021443285.1 Bacteroidaceae bacterium | reverse complement strand
GGAGTGGAGTTAAAGTGACAAATGACTTCTGCGCAAAAGGGTAATGTCACTTTAACTCCACTCCCCCCAGTTACCACCCCCCTTTAACTCCCCCTCACTACACTTAAAGAACTCTCCCCAATAGCTCCACTTCACTCCCATTTATATAAAACCTACCTACTAACATTCTAATCAAATAAAACTATGAAAAAAATTACTCTGCTACTCACACTCCTCGCCATCGCCCTGCAATCGTTCGCACAGGGATGGCCAAGCAACTACAAGGGAGTAATGCTGCAAGGATTCTACTGGGACTCCTTCAGCGACAGCAAATGGGTGAAACTCGAAAAGCAAGCTGACGAGTTCGCCGAGTTCTTCAACCTTATCTGGATTCCACAGAGCGCAAGCTGCGGAGGCGGACAGTCGATGGGCTACGACGACCTCTACTGGTTCACCAACTACAACTCAAGCTTCGGCACCGAGGCGGAACTGCGCTCCATGATTAACACCTTCAAGAGCAAGGGCATCGGCACTATCGCCGACGTCGTGATAAACCACAAGAAGACTCTCACCAACTGGGTTGACTTCCCCGCAGAGACATACAAGGGCACCACATACCAACTGCTGCCGACAGACATCTGCGCCAACGATGACGGCGGCGAGACACTCAAGTGGGCAAAGGCAAACGGCATTTCACTCTCCAGCAACAACGACACCGGCGAAGACTGGGGCGGTATGCGCGACCTCGACCACAACTCGGAGAACCTCCAGAAGAACGTACACGCATACCTCGACTTCCTCCTGAACGACCTCGGATACACAGGCGTGCGCTACGACATGACAAAGGGTTATGCGCCAAAGTTCACAGGACTCTACAACTCCACAGCCAACATTCAGTATTCCGTAGGCGAATACTGGGACGGCAACGCTAACACACTCAAAAATTGGATAGAAGGCACGAAGGTTGACGGCGTGGTACAGTCTGCCACCTTCGACTTCTGCACACGCTATGTGGCACGCGACGTGTTCAACAACAACGCATGGAACAAGATTTATTCCGACGGACTCGTAAAGCAGTCTGGCATGGCACGCTACGCCGTGGCTTTCTGCGAGAACCATGACACACAGCTGCGCGCCGACGGTTCCGGCGACCCTCTGAAGAATAACATCGCCGCCGCCAACGCATACATACTGCTCATGAACGGCACACCATGCGTGTTCCTCAAGCACTGGACAGACTACAAGAAGGAGATTAAGCAGCTCATCTACGCACGCCAGATGGCAGGCATCACAAACGAGAGCAAATGCCTCACGCTGACAGGTACGGGCACTACAAAATACTCCGCAATGAAGACATACAACACCAGCAACTGCGCTGTGGTAGTGGCTTTCGGCAACGGGTTTGCAGATGTGCCTTACGGCTTCATCCAGATTATCGACGGCAACAACTATCAGGTGTATATGGAGGACAAGGCTGAATCGCCATGGATAAGCCTGCCGTCAGGACTGTATGAGGGCGAGCAGAAGGTAAGGCTCACCGCCATATCTGCCGACGCAAACGCCAAGCTCGTATATACCACCGACGGAACCACCCCGACAGCAAGCAGCAAGCAGGTGGCAAGCGGCACAGAGATAACCATCACCTCGCCATGCACACTCATGGTAGGACTGCTCACCGGCGGCACTGTGAAGAACATACAGACACGCACCTACACCGCACCCGAGCCTTTCGACCCATACGAGATAAACGTGTATGTGAACGTGGACAAAGTGAACTGGACAAAAGTGAACTTCTGGGCATGGGACGACAACCGCGGCGCACTGACAAAGAACCCCAACTGGCCGGGCGACATCGTTACACAGACGACAACCATCGACGGCAAGACATTCTACTACCAGACATACAAGATAACATCTGCCGACGACTGCGCAAACTTCGTATGGAGCACCGGCACAGGTTCGCCACAGACCGTAGATGTAAAGAACATCACCGAGACTTCATACTTCGAAATCTCCGACCAAAAGGAGGGCGGCAAATATCTTGTAACAAAACTCGACGCCCCGTCTGCGATAAAGGCAGTAGAGGCTGGACAGGAGAATACCACCAAGTCTCAGCAATACTACAACCTGGCAGGACAGCGCGTAAGCGGCGACTATCAGGGAATAGTGATAAAGGACGGTAAGAAAATACTGCAACAGAAGCAGTAATCCACTGACAGGCACGCAGGAAAAAGCGCGATAAAGACACGTGGACAAGACAAGTAACGGGCGCTGGCGGCAGGAGCGAAACAATGCCGCCAGCGCCCTTTTTGCGTACAACCGCCTCTCAATTTGCACCGAATTAATCAATAATCACTAAGCACTAACGACTATAAACCGTAGCCTAAGCATTGAAAATCACATAAATCCGCTTAACTTTGCGGCAATAATTGCAGCGAAGTTTCTTATCTAATACCTATCTATGGAAGCAATATTCTCATACATCATCAATCTCGGTGCTGCCGTGATGATGCCTATC
>JABUUG010000208.1 GCA_021443285.1 Bacteroidaceae bacterium | reverse complement strand
AGTTTCAACAGGTCGTAGCGCGTGTCCATGAGCTTGCAGAGCGAGTTGAGCGTCTTCACCACCTTGCGCACATCGGTGATGATGGCATCCTCTTCCTCTTCGAGCTTTGCCATGAAGTGGTTCTGTATCTTCGCATACACGCTGAACTCCACCTTCTTCGGGTCTATCAGCACGAATTTCAGCTCGTTGGGGTGCTTCTTGTATAGCAGCGAGGTTATGATGGCGTTCAGTCCGACCGACTTTCCCTGTCCTGTGGCACCAGCCACAAGCAGATGGGGAATCTTCGCCAAATCCACCATGAACACATCGTTTGTGATGGTCTTGCCCAATGCCAGCGGCAGCGACATTTTCGTCTCCTGGAACTTCTTTGAGTTCAGTATGCTCTCCATCGACACGATGTTCTTGTGCTTGTTTGGCACCTCAATGCCCACCGTACCCTTGCCCGGCATAGGCGCGATGATACGCACGCCGAGCGCACTGAGTCCGAGAGCTATATCGTCGCTCAGGCTCCTTATCTTGCTGATGCGTATGCCGGGGCCGAGCGTTATCTCGTAGAGCGTTATGGTGGGGCCGACGGTTGCCTGGATAGACGACACATCGACGCCGAAATTGTTCAGCACCTCGATGATGCGGTTCTTGTTGGCGTTCTGCTCCTCCATGTTGATGTATGGCTTGCCGTCGTCGCCATAGTCGTTGAGCAGGTCGAGCACAGGGTATTTGTAGTGTACGAAAGGCTCCTTGGGGTTTATGGGCGTCAGGACGTCCTGCTGTCCCGACACATCGCCTCCGTCAGCCTTCTCCGCCTGCACGCCGGCGGTGATGGTTACTTCCGGCTCGCCGGGCTGCTGCTGCGGTGTTGCAGGCGCTGCGGCTATCCGCTCAGTGTCCGCCCCTTCCACGGTGAACGTAACCTGCTGCGGCTCAGGGTTGTCGAACACCACAGGGTCGTCATCATAGTCAGTGTCGATTATTGCAGCTGGAGCCTCATCCGTATTGTCTATCTGGTCGCCCTCGCCCGTGTTCGTTATCTTGAACTTCACCTTCGGTATGTTGTATGTGGTGGGGTTGAGCAGCATCTTTATGTAGCGTATGGTCTCCGTGCTGAGATATGTGAGGAAGCCAATGGCGGTAACTATGAGCAGGGCTATCACGCCGGGGAAGCCTATGACGTTCTCTATGGCCTGCCGTATATGCTCGCCGTGGTCGCCGCCGGGCAGGAAGACAGCATTCTCGAACATCTCGCCCCAGATGCTGCTGAAGCAAGCTGCAAAGAATACGGACAGCCAGATGGTGAGGAACGCCAGCATGAGGAATATCTTCACAAGATTCACTTCGTAAAGGTTCATGAGGCGCAGACCGCACAGCGCACAAAGAAGGATGAAGCAGAACGCCGCCAGCCCGAAGCATCTGCACACAAGAAAATGGGATGCAATGGCGCCAAACGAGCCTATTGCGTTGGTGAACTGCTTGTCGGTGTTCATCCACTCGTCGGGCCGAAGGTCGAGCACAATGCTCTGGTCGGCGGCACCTGTGTCAAAATAAGAGATGAACGAGATAAGCGTCAATACACTGATAACAAGGAGTATCAGTCCGGCAAAGAAGCTTATTATGTCGTTGCTGAATATCTTGTTAAGTCCTATAGCCTGAATGAAGCCCGGACTGTTCTGCTTCTTGCTGGTTGTCTTTTTGGTCTTTGGCATATCGTCTGTTGTTACAAATTCGTTTCAAAATATTCTCAAAATCGCTGCAAAAATAGGCATATAAATATAAAAGGGAAAAGGAACGCCTGAGAAAAAGTCGGTTGTCTTTAACTTCCAATTTACATAACCCACCTTGATTCAATACTCCCCCCAATAGTTCCTGTCGAGACTCCTGTAGAGTACAGCCTCCTGGATGTGGTGTTTCTCCACGGTTTCAGATTTGTCGAGGTCGGCTATGGTGCGCGCCACTTTCAGTATGCGCGAATAGGCACGGGCAGAGAGGTTGAACTTCTCCATCGCCGTCTTCAGCACATTCATGGCGTCGGCGGCGAGCTGTACATGAGTGCGTATCAGCCTCTCGTTCATCTGCGCATTGCAGTAGATGCCCTTGTCGGCGGCGAAACGGCGGGTCTGTATCTCCCTCGCTGCCACCACACGCGCTCTTATGTCGCGGCTCGGCTCGCCGGGCTGCATCCTCGCGAGGTCGTTGAACTTCACGTTCGTGCATTCTATCTGAAGGTCAATGCGGTCGAGAAGCGGGCCGCTGATTTTCCCGAGATAGCGCTTTATCTGCCCCGGAGTGCAGGAGCACTCATGGGTGGGGTCGTTATAGTATCCGCAAGGGCATGGGTTCATTGAGGCGACGAACATGAACTTGCAGGGATAGTCTGTGTTGTATGTGGCGCGAGAGATTGTAATCCTGTGGTCCTCGAGCGGCTGACGCAGCACTTCGAGAGTCTTCTTGTTGAACTCCGGCAGCTCGTCGGCGAAGAGTATGCCGTTGTGGGCGAGGGAAAT
>JABUUG010000207.1 GCA_021443285.1 Bacteroidaceae bacterium | reverse complement strand
ATTTATAAATTAATTGCTCCTACTCTTCAAGCTTTTCGGATTCCGCTCCTTTGTGGCAGTGTGGTCTGATTCAAATATTCCGGAATTAAATGAATTTCATTCTTGTTCTGCTATTTAACTCTTTTATCGTGCAGATGAGTTCAAGTAATGTGTGTGCAATATTTTAGGATTCTGCAGTGAGTGATAGTCTTCTCAGCTTAGTTCAAATTCTCCATAGAAGGTGTATGCCTCACCGACGAACTGGATTTGGTAATAGCCTTCAGTTAGAGGGGTGGGAAGAAAGATTTCCGTTGTGGTAACTGTTGTGGAGAAGATAACTTCGCCATCTGAAACAATTCTCATTTCATAGCCGATGAGACTTTCAGGAACAGTAATCAAATCCGATGACACATTAATCACAGGTCTTCGCATTTGTGTGCGAGGATGTAAATTTCCTTTTTTCGTGTCATTGTAGCCCACAGAGAGAGTAATGTCATCTCCTTCCGTTTGTTGGGGCAGATTGGCAGCGTGCGTGTTTGCTATACCCAAAAGAAACGCACAAAGCATGATAACTGTTTTTTTCATGAAGTATGATTTTTAAGGTTTTTTGTCGCTGCAAAGGTGCTTTATGAGCAGCTTACTGCCAAATATTTCCTGAAATAAGAATTTTCAAAAATTTCTTTTTGGAGGTGTTTTCTGTTGAAAATGAGTGGGTTATGTGTTAAAAAAGAAATTTTTGAAAATTATTAGTTGGCGGAAAAATCGTGCATCTGTGGCGGAACGTGTACTTTTGCCTTCTCAAAATTCTGATTATGAACAAACTGATTATGTATCTGGCTTTTTGCTTGGCTGTCGTTGGGTGTGCTATGGCAGACAGGCAGTGTGAGGAAGTTATGAGCGAGGCTGATAAAGTGATGGAGGCGAACCCTGACTCCGCAGCTGTTTCCATCAGGCTTCTTGACGGTATCTCTTCACGGGTGTCTTCGCTGCCGACGAGACAGCAGATGCGCTACCACCTGCTCTACGCAAAGGCGATGAACAAGGGGTTTGTTGACTTCACCTCTGACAGCATAATGAAACAGGTATGCGAGTACTATGACAGCCATGGCACTGACTATGAGAAAATGATGGCAAACTATCTGTTAGGGTGCGTATATAGAGATTTGGGGGAATCCCCGAGAGCGATTTATCATTATGAAAGGGCGGCTGGGTATCCCGGCGATGACAGAGAAACATATCTGCTGAAAGGCAGAATATACGGTCAGGAAGCGGAGCTATTACATAGACTGGCATTAGTGGAGCAGGAATGTCGTGCGCTCGACATGACAGCCAAGTATGACATGCTTGCAGGGGACAGCATAAGTGCCACTATAGCCATCAGTCAGAAGGCAAGGGCATACTCCCTTATAGACAAGCACGATTCCACAATATATTATAATAATGTGGCAGTCGAAAGGTTCAAGGAGATGGGCTGTGAGCAGTACGCCGCGAGGGATTGTCCTTACAGTATTAAAAGCTACATAGCATTGGGGCAGTACCAGTCTGCGAAGGAATGTATAGACTTTTATGAGGAGAAGTCCGGCTTTTTCCACAACGATACGGCCATCGCGGGTCATGAAACATACTATTACACAAAAGGGTTGTACTACGCCCATACGAACAGGTATGACTCGGCGCAGCTGTTGTTCAGAAGATGTCTGGCTTTTCCTGACGAACCGAAAATGAGGCTGAACGCTTACAGAGGCTTCAGCGTGATGTACGATAAAATGGGTGTTGCTGACTCCACTGCAAAATACGCCCTCCTGACTTACAAGCTTAATGACTCCATTTATCTGATTGATGCAGCAGAGGCTGTGTTGCGCCAGCAGGCATCATACAATTATGAGCGCTATCAGGAGGAGGCGAGGAAAAAGGCTGACAGCATAATAGCGCTGCAGTGGTGGCTCATGGGGGCAGCGGCGGTAATAGTCTGCATAGCCGGCGGTGCGGTATATGTGTATAGAAAGGTTCGCAGGGCAAACCAATGGAAACTGCTGCAGGTGCAGGAACGCTACGAAACGGAGAAGACGCTGCTGCAAACGGAGATGGAGGAGCTGAACGCCCTGCTCGAAGAAAAGGAGTCGCTGCTGGAAAACAAGGACCTGATATTTGAGCGGAAACGTAAGGAGCTGGACGATGAGATAGAACAGAAGGAGGAGTCTATCAGCGAGCTGCAGAACCGCGTGGCGCAGTATGAGAAGAAACTGAAAATCAGGAGCAATGCAGAGATTGACGATGAGATACAGGGCTCGGCAGTCAGGGAGAAATTCATGGCCTACACGACCGATGTGAGGAAGCACCCTACGGAAAGGCAGTGGAGGGAGCTGATGGACATGGCAAGGACGCATCTGCCGCAGATGCTTGTGCTGCTCAACAAATACAACATATCAGAACGGGAGATGCGGGTGTGCATCCTCACCAGACTGAGGTTCAAGCCCGGCGAGATAGCCACGATTATGGACTGCCGCTTCCCTGAGGTGTCGCTGACAAGAAGCA
>JABUUG010000206.1 GCA_021443285.1 Bacteroidaceae bacterium | reverse complement strand
CAACTATGGGCAATATTCACCGAAGTGCAACGCTATTACGATGCCGGATTCACTGTGCCCGATGACGTTACGCTCCTGCTCTGCGACAACAACTGGGGCTATATACGCCGCGTAGGTCGCGACTTCGAGCGCAAGCGCAAGGGCGGACTCGGACTCTACTACCACATCGACATGAACGGCGGCCCGTGGAACGACCGGTGGGTGAACACCACCACCATCCCCAAGCTGCGCGAACAGCTCTCTCTCGCCTACCACACCGGTCTCGACCGCATCTGGATAATCAACGTGGGCGACCTCAAGCCAAAGGAGGTGCCCATCGACTTCATAATGAAGTATGCATGGAACCCCGATGCCGTACAGCCCGGCGACGAGAAGGCCTACCTCGAAGCCTTTGCCGGGAGCATCTTCGGCAAGGACAATGCCAAGGAGGTTGCCGACATCATTGCCAGATACAGCAAGTACAACCTCTGGCGTAAACCCGAAGTGCAGTATCCCGGCATATTCAACATGGCGGAGATGATGCGCACGAACAACCTCTGGCAGTCGCTCGTGCTGCGGTGCGATGCGCTGAAGGAGAAGATTGCCCCCGAAGCGCAGGACGCCTTCTATCAGCTCGTCTATTACCCCGCTGTGGCAAGTGCCGGCGTGGCGATGCTTTACAATGCCGCCACGATGGGCGACTCGCTGCTCATAGAGCAGCTTATGGAGAAAGACCGCCGACTGACCGACCACTACAACAACTCGATTGCCGGCGGGAAATGGCGCGGCATGATGTCTGACAACCATATCGGCTACACGCAGTGGTCGATACCCGAAAAGAACCGCAACCCGCTTACACTCAACTTCAAGGTTAACCACAGCCTCTTGGGGAAGGCAGACTCAAAGCAGTACAGCATACCGGCGCATAAATACACGAAGAACATACCTGCAAAGGCGAATGAGTGGATAGTATATCCCGACCTCGGACGCGGCGAGGCGTGCATGGGAGCGAAGACCGTTGACTTCCTCAAGTCGGACGAGAACGCACACGCCACACTCGAATATGAGGTGGATATGCAGACGCAGCAGATAGCCATAGGCATCCTGCCCACACAGGATGTGAATCCCGCACGCGGACTGCGGTTCGGTGTGCAGATAGACGACCAGCCGATGCAGGTCATCGATGCGCGACAGGGACTGCACGATGAGTTCCATGAATACACAAAGCAGAACCTCGCTGTGTCGAAAGTGCTGAAGCCGCTGCCTCCGCGCAACCACCTTGCACTCAGCGGATTTGTGAACGGCCGCCAGCTGCCGCGCCGCACAGAGGTGTTCGACAACCTCCGCTGGATAGAGACATCATTCAATGTGTCCCCCGGCAGGCACACCCTCAAGATTATCATGATTGACCCGGAGATTGTGCTGGAGAAGATTGTGGTGAACCCCGACAACGAGAACTATAGCTACTTCGGGGATTAAGTATGCTGTTTATTATAGGCAATATCTATTAATTATGAAACTAATGAAGAGAACTGTACAGATTATTTTATTTGCCCTAACAGCAGTAAATGTATGTTGGGCAGATGGGATACGGATTTATGAAAAAGAAACGAAAGGGGCTGTCAGCCTGACGAAATCGCAGATAGTGTATGACGCGAAGGAGCCTCTGTTGGTTGCCAAGGCAGCGCAGCTTTTGAGCGAGGATATAGGCAGGGTGTGCGGCCATAACAGCGGTGTGGGTACGACAGTCGCCGGCAGACAGGTGGTCATACTCGGCACTTTAGCGAACAGCAGGATTATCAGCAGTCTTGTAAAGAAGAAAAAACTCGATGCCTCTCCAATCGAAAAAGGATGGGAGCGCTATATCATCAGAACCATTGACAGCCCGATGCGAGGTGTGGATAAGGCACTCGTCATAGTGGGAAGCGACAGGCGGGGAGTGGCTTATGGAGCATTTGAGGTGAGCGAGGCCATTGGTGTCTCTCCCTTTTATTGGTGGGCGGATATTCCTGTGAAGCACAAAGAGAAAATCTTTGTCGAGGCAGATGTTGTTTCCGATGCACCCACTATAAAGTACAGAGGCCTGTTCATCAACGATGAGGACTGGGGCTTGAAGCCATGGTCAACATACAATTTTGAGAAAGAGCTCGGCGACATCGGTCCGAAGACTTACGCAAAGGTCTGCGAACTTATCCTCAGAATGAAGGGTAACATGCTCGCCCCCGCCATGCACACTTGTTCCGGTGCATTCTATTCACATCCTGAGAGCAAGCTCGTGGCAGACACATTCGGCATTGTCATCACGACATCCCACTGCGAGCCTCTCCTTCTGAACAACGCCTCGAAGTTTGACTGGGACCAGAAGAAGGATGGCGACTGGGACTACGGAAAGAATCCACAGGGCATTCTGAAGAGGTGGAAAAACCGTTTGGGCGAGGCTGCACAGTTCGAGAACCTTTATACCATGGCCATGCGAGGGCTTCACGATGCCGGGTTGAGAGGCAATTACACCATCGACGAGAGAGTGTCTCTGCTTGAGAAGGT
>JABUUG010000205.1 GCA_021443285.1 Bacteroidaceae bacterium | reverse complement strand
ACCGCTTGAATACAAACCATATAGGTAATGTCTTTAACTCCTTTAACTTCCAACCTCAGTTACCACTCCTTTAACTTCATGATTCTTTCAGTCGCTTTGATTTGTGAAAGCGGCAAGCCGGTTACTTGCTCAGGCAAGCGGCAAAGCCGATTAAATAGATATTGCCATAAAGGTATAGAGGGTAAAGAAGGGTCATGAGGTGAAGGTCAACGTTCTTTGACTGCCCTGACATACATACCCATTTTGAGTCTGCTTTGATTTGTGGTGAGCTTGGCGTATGCCTTGAGGGAGTTTGTCTTGGAGTCGATGATCGGGTCGATGCTGGTAACAACGGCGTGGAACTGCTCATTTGGAACGGCACTTGCAGAAACGCGCAGCTTTGTCCCGTTGGTTATTTGTGGTATATCCTTACTGAATATTGTGAAAAGCAGGCGCAGGCCATCGTTGTCGATGATGCTGCATATACAGTCGCCAACCGTAAGGTACTTGCCGAGGTTGGCATTTATATCTGCAACGTAGCCGCTGATGGGAGACTTGATTGAGATGGAGGTTACGATGCCGTTGTTGATGATGGTCTGCGGATTTATGCCAAGCTGCTTCAGACGAACGGCGGTGCTTTCCTTCCGGCTTTTCATTGTAAGGTATTCCGCCTTGCTCTGCTGCATCTTTTTCTTTGATGCAGCGTCATTGTCGGAAAGCTTCTGCTGTCTTAGGTATTCCGACTCAAGATATTCTGTCTGGGCAAGTGCTTCGATATAGTTCTGCTGCAGTTCTATAAACTCAGGGTTGCTGAGTGTAGCGATGACAGCCCCCTTTTCCACGAACTGGCCAGGATATATCGGAAGTTTGTCTATTGTACCGCCCATAAGCACTGTTACGCTTGCCAACTTCTCCGGATTGATGACAACCATGCCACCGATAGTGTGCTTCTCCTGTGTGATAAGGCTGTCCTGAACAGAAAGACCCGTTTGTGCAGAAGCCTGACCGAGGGTGTCGGAGGCTGAAACCTCCTGACTGGGAGAATCCTCATTATCAGATGTTTGTGGACTACTGGTAGTACAGGAACTAAAGATGGCAGTGAAAGTGAAGAAGGTATAGAAGAGTATGCTACTGCAAGTTCTTCTTAGCTGATGCTCCGAATATAGGGGCTGAATATTAACTGTTTTGTGTTTCATTGAGGTATGGATGAGGTGGTTATTGTTCTGTATATAATTGTATTTCAATGACTGTGATATTATACAGATGGAGTGTCTCAATGTACTTCTCCTTCATGTCGATTACGGAAAGTATGTCGCGCATGAGCTGGAGTCTGTCGGTGTCTCCTTCACGGAACTGGAGCATTGCCGACTTCTGCAGCGCTTCCGCCTCCGGCAATGCAACGGTATTGAGGTAATCGAGCTGTTCCTTCTGCTGTATGAGCTGTATGCGCAGCTCTTCTGCCTTGTTAGCGAGTTCAAGATTCTTGTAAGCGGCTGTCTGCACTGCGTTTTCCCATTCATAACGTGCCTGTCTGACGCGACTTCGCTGGGGAGAAAACACAAGAGGGAAAGCCACTCCGACGGTGAAACTATTGAGTCCTTTGAGTGCTTCTATGCGCTGGTTGTTCCAGCCTATTGAGAGTTCAGGGAAATATTTCGCCTTTTCGAGTTTGTAGGCCCGCTTCTTCTCTTCTATCTGACCGTCAAAGAAGAGTTGCCAGTCTGGGGAGAGTAACTTGGAGGGGGAAGAGATTGCTGCGGCACCCGCTCGAGTCAGAGAGAAGGCTGTCTGCAGGGTGTCGGCAGGTATGGCATGCTGTGCGTAACAACTCCAGGCGAACTGCCTTTGGGCGAGTTGCAGCTGTTGCCTGGCGTGTATATGGCGTGTGTGTATGTCTGATGTCTGGGTGTTTATCATGTTCCGTTCAGCACTGCTTATGTCTCCCTGTTCGTGCTGCAGCCTTACGGCATCCCTTATCTGGTTTGCTATCTGAAGTTGCTGTGTGTAGAGCGTCAGCAATGCGTGTGCATACTGATAGTTCGCATAAGACCGACGCACTTCTGCGGTAAGTTCTCTTGCTACGATGTTGCGATAGTGCTCAGCATTCGAAACACGTGTCTTGAGCAACGCGTTTTTATAGTACGGGGTAATGGGGGAACCGAGCGGCTGGGTTAGGGAAAACTCATGGTCTTTACTGAAGGAACCGTTGAGCTGCCCGTATGAGAACTCGAAGGAGGTATTTCCTACATCCCATATTTCTCCCTTTGACGCACGGATTCGCTCTATATCATTGGTTGCGAGAGACATACGCGGATGGTTCTTCAGTGTGTGGGCGATTGCTTCGTCAAGGGATATAGTCCCCAAATTAGCATTCCCTAATCCTTCCGCCTTGAGGGAAAGGGGAGATATAAGATAAAGAAAGTATAGAAAGAATATCTTTTTCATTTACTATCAGACTATTTACGATTTATTTTTTTGTGTAGCCGCCGTATTCACTCCCCTTTAGGGGATGGTAACGTGGGCGGGCTTATCGTTTTCTCCTCCTCTTTGCTA
>JABUUG010000204.1 GCA_021443285.1 Bacteroidaceae bacterium | reverse complement strand
CGTCCTGCAGACCGGTGAAAATCTCGTAGGGATAGCCGTTGAGCAGTCCGACGAGCGCCACCCATTTGTCCTTGTTGTTCTGGAAACGTACCACATCGCACTCCAGCATCTCAGGACGCTGTTCCACGACGTTGGCGGACTGCACTATTTCAAACGGCGGGCATACGGTGTTCCGCATGGTTTCCAGCATCTCCTCTTTTGTGAGATGTCTGCCTGTTTCCTGTTCTTTTGCCAGGATAGAGTCGGCTATCTGGCTATAGAGGCTGTCAAGAATGGCTGTCATTGGGGTTTATATAATAATATATGTACGCGCGTGAAGGTGTTATGCCTGTATAATGTATGGTTATACCATTGCGTTTATGATGTCGATGACCTTCTTTGCCACATTGTCCGCCTCGTCCATTGTGGCAGCTTCGGAATAGACGCGGATGATGGGCTCGGTGTTCGACTTGCGCAGGTGTACCCACGACTCGGCGAAGTCTATCTTCACACCGTCGATGTCGTTTATCTGCACATCGTCCTTGCCGCTGTAGAGATCCTTCACTTTGGCGAGGATGGCGTCAACATCGGTGGATGGGGTGAGGTCTATGCGGTTCTTGGCGATGCAGTAGTCGGGCAGGGTCTTGCGCAGCTCGCTCACCTTCATCTGCTTCTCTGCCAGCATTGTCAGGAAAAGGGCAATGCCTACGAGGGCGTCGCGACCGTAGTGGCTCTCCGGATAGATTACTCCGCCATTGCCTTCGCCGCCGATTATCGCATTGACAGCCTTCATCTTTGTCGTCACGTTCACCTCTCCCACTGCGGCGGCGGCATATTCGCAGCCGTGCTTGCGTGTTACATCGCGCAGTGCGCGTGTTGAGGAAAGGTTGCTGACGGTGTTGCCCGGAGTCTTCGACAGCACATAGTCGGCGATAGACACGAGGGTGTATTCCTCGCCAAACATTGTTCCGTCTTCTGAGATGAACGCGAGGCGGTCGACATCCGGGTCAACAACGATGCCGAGGTCATACCTGCCGCTCTTCATCTCCGTCATTATCCCTTGCAGGTTCTTCTCTAATGGCTCCGGGTTGTGGGCGAAGTCGCCGTTAGGAGTGTCGTTGAGTATGGTTGCCTCCACGCCGAGCTGTTTGAGCAGTTCGGGCAGGATGAGTCCGCCTACACTGTTTATGGCATCCACGCAAACCTTGAAGCCCTGCTTCTTCACAGCCTCCACATCCACAAGCTTCAGGCCTTTCACAGCGTCGATGTGTCGCTGGTCGAAAGAGCGGTCGTATGTGAGTTTGCCGAGAGTATCTACCTCAGCATAGTGGAAATCCTCTTCCTCTGCCATGCGCAGCACCTCGTTGCCCGCCTCTTTGTCGAGGAACTCCCCTTCGTTGTTGAGCAGCTTCAGCGCGTTCCACTGGCGTGGGTTGTGGCTGGCGGTGATGATGATGCCGCCGTCTGCACCGCTCATCTGTACTGCAAGCTCTGTTGTAGGGGTAGAGGCGAGACCTATGTTCAGCACGTCGAAGCCGCAGCCGAGCAGTGTGCCGGTAACGACCTGGTCAACCATCTGTCCGGAGATGCGGGCGTCGCGGCCCACCACTATGGTGTTGGCAGCCTTGCGGCCGTTGGCGGCAAGAGCCTCGTTGTTCTTGCGGATATATGCCGAGTAGGCGGTAACGAATTTCACGATGTCAAGCGGGTTGAGAGTGTCGCCTGTAGCGCCACCGATGGTGCCGCGTATGCCTGAAATGGATTTGATGAGTGTCATAGAGTTATGTTATAATGTTGGTTATTCTTGTATTGGTTAATGGTTTTGCTTACTGCCCTTCCTGATATGTTATCTCATAGAGACAGGGATAGACATACTGGCTTGCACTTGCCTGCCCCTGTGTGTGCGGCACTATTAGGCGGATTTGGGCAATCTCGTCGTCAGCCGTGCTGCATCGTCCTATGTTTATGTAGGCAAGCGGCACAAGCCAGCCTGCTGGTACTGATGTGCTGCTGTATGCCAAATACATCACGCTCGACGATGTTACGAATGATCCGTAGTAGGTGTCGGTGCTACGGGTTACGGTCATCATCTCCGGGTAGAACAGATAGTCGTATTGCAGATTGCTGAGTAAGAGGGTGTTGGTGATGAGGTTCGTTTCCGTGAAGCGGCAAAGGATGCTCTTGGATTCTCCGTCCTTCATCTGCATGTTCTTCATTTGCTTGTTTTCGTCGTAGAATGTTCCGATGTTCGCCACCTGCATATATACGCTCGACTTGCTCAGCAGCACCCATTCGTTTTTAGCTGTGTCGGTCTTGCAGCCGTTTGCCTTGAAGTCGGCCTCGGAGATTATTTTTGCATTTGTATTGCTCAGGTACGCCTCGATGGCAGCCTTCTCCTTGTCTTTCTTCTCTGAGTATGTCTCAGTCTGCTCGCAGGCAGTGAAGATTAAAATTGCGGCAACCGCCGTAAACAGTGTTTTTATGTTGTTCATATCTTGTTGGTGTTTGTGTCATGTATAGTTGAGGGGGGGGATTGTCATTTAACCCAAATAGTTCATTAGAGAATGGTTTGTATTGAATTTTATTTCTGATTAGATT
>JABUUG010000203.1:6753-8645 GCA_021443285.1 Bacteroidaceae bacterium | reverse complement strand
ATCATATACATTAATGTAAGGGAGAACAGTGTGCCGAACACTACAGGCAGCACCATCAGCGGAAGCACTTCCCATCGGCGGAAGCAGAACAGTATGAATATCAGCACTATAAGCAGCGAGCCGCTCACCGTCCATATAAGGTCGTTCTTTATGGTCGAGGCGTTATAGAATCCGCTTGCCGGCGTACCGTGATAGCATATCTTCACGCTGCCCTTGTGGCTGGCTATCAGCTCGTTCAGGTTCTCAAACAGTGCCGAGCCCTGCCCGGTGTTTGTTGCGGAGAAGGCTGGCGTAATGAATGCGAGGCATACTGTAGAGTCGCTCACGAAGAGGTGGTCGTCTATCAGCGTGTAGCCGCCCTTCTTTGCCACAGTGTCGCTCGTTGCTGGCATGAGGCTTTGCAGCAGCAGGCTGCGCAGACCGATGGGGTCCATCTCTATCAGCTCCGGGTATGCCGAGCCGAAGTCGCCCGTCAGGTCGTCGTGGTTCTGCGCCATCTGACGCCTGAAATGCTCAACGGTGAGCATGGTGTCGATGCTTGCGTAGCAGGCGGTGTCGATGAACGATGGCAGGTGCGCCGACAGATACTCTATGGCGTCGGGCATCAGCTCGTCGGGCAGACGGTAGAACACGTTCTCCACCATCTCGTGCTTGGGGTCGCGGGCAGACAGCGAGTCGATGAAGGCGTCGCAGACGGCGATGATGCTGTCTGTGTTAGTGCCCTCAAAGAGCAGGTAGGTCTTGTCCTTGATACGCAGGTCGGCGAAGGCGAGCTTGGTGGTGCCGTCGGGATTCTTCGACGACGGCATAAGCTTGTTGATGTCCTCCTCAAGGTGTATCTGGGTAGAGAAGTATCCGAACACACCAAACAGGCACAGGAGCAGTATGGCATATACCGCCCTGTGAGTCCTGAAATACCTGTATAGTTCTATGCAACAGTTTGTTATCACCCTAATTTTCTAATACCTGCGCTTTAATTTGTGCCGTTGTGGAGTTCCTTCCGGCTCCTTTGGGGGTTCTGCCTTACGGGACGAACATCTTCATCTCCATTTCCGCTATCATCTCATCTCCGATGCGGGTTTTCCCGAACATCACTGATATTCCCCCGACTTCTATGCCTTTCTTTATCTCCGTGGTGAGCGTCTCGCCCACTGATGGCCGGCGGTGGCAGACGAAGTGCTTTATCTCGGCGAGTATGCCCTGCGGCGCATCCTCCTCGCCTGAGCGGTAGGTCTTGTAGCCTGCCATTGCCGACGCCGACTGCGCCACATGCTCCATGATGCCCGTTACGGCTATCACTCCTTGCTGTAGGAAGTAGCAGTCGTCTTTTATCTCAAATGTGGTGTGTGCAGTGCTGTCGTCTGAGTCCGTCAGGCGGTCAACCATCATGAACGGTTCGCGCTGAAGAATCAGACGGCAGATATCACACTCACCAGGGGCTTTAGTTTTCCGGCAGGTGGTTGAAGATGTAGTCATACAAGTCATTGAATGTCTTGAGGTTAGGCAGTTCGCTGACAGGGATTGTCACCTTGTAGTTTGCCTGGATGAGGGCAACAAGGTCCACAATGCTGAGGCTGTCTATCGGGAGCACCTCGCGCATCTCTGCGGAAGCTTCCATTTCCTCTACCTCTACTTCATACTCGTCTGCGAGAATCTCGTTTACGTTCTTTACGATTTCGTCTCTTGTCATAGTTTTAATGGTTTTATAGGTTTTTGATTAAAAGCGTTGAGTTGGTTCCTCCGAAGCCGAATGAGTTGGAGAGGAACAGGTCGAAGTGTGCCTCGCGCGTTTCGGGGATGATGTTCAGTTTTGCCGACGACTCGTCGGGTGTCTCGAAGTTGATGTTGCCCGCAATGAAGTCATTCTTCATCATGAGCATTGAGTATATCAC
>JABUUG010000203.1:4026-6623 GCA_021443285.1 Bacteroidaceae bacterium | reverse complement strand
TGGTGCCGGCGTTCACATAGCCCACCTCCTTTATATTAATGTTCGCGTCGCGCACGCACATGGCGAGCGACTGCGTCGGTCCGTCCACGTTTGGAGTCGAGATATGGTCGCCGTTGCCGGAGAATCCCCATCCTATCACCTCAGCGAGGATTGGTGCGCCGCGCTTCACTGCATGGTCGTAGCTCTCCACAATCACTGTCGCGCCGCCGCCGCTGGGCACCAGACCGTCGCGACCGATGTCGAAGGGGCGGGAAGCCTTCGTAGGCTCGTCCTCACGGATGGAGAACGACTGGATGCCGTCGAAAGAGGCAATGCCGTACATGTTGTTCTCCTCTGCGCCGCCGCATACTATGCAGTCCTGCAGACCGTTGCGGATGAGCATTGTGGCAAGACCTATCGACTGCGAACCCGATGCGCACGCTGCCGAGGCGGTCAGGTTGATGCCACGCAGATGGAACAGGCAGGCAAGGTTCATCGTGATGTTTGAGTTCATCGACTGGAAGATGGCGCCGCTGCCGCAAGCCACTGAGCTCTTGAACGAGCGGAACTTGTCGAGAGCCACCATCGTTGCCTCTGCCACCGAGTCGTTGCCGTAGATTATGCCAACATCGTTCTTCAGCAGGAAGTCGTTGTCAATCTTTGCGCTCTCAAGCGCCTGTTTTGTGGCGAGATAGGCATACTGTGTCTCCTCCGCCATAAACTGCCTCTCGTTGCGCGAGAGTATTCCCTTCAGGTTGGCTTTGGGCACATTGCCCACCAGTCCTGAGCGGAAGCCGGCTTCCTTGCGTTCCTGGCTGAGCACGATGCCGCTCTTGCCTTCGTATAGCGATTGTCTTACTTCGTCAAGTGTTGTTCCGAGGCACGACCATATACCCATGCCCGTTATTACTACTCTGTTCATATCTTGTTTGCTTGTATTGTTTCAACTGATTTCTATAAAATGGGAGTGAAGTGGAGTTATGCTGCTTGCAGCGGAAGTATTTTATTCACTTATTTCAGTGCCTTCTGGTAGCAGCGTCTGCGCTTTGCCACCTCCGGGTTCAGCGGCTTCCACTGGCTCAGCTCCTTCGAGTTGTACTCCAGCTGCGGACCGGTCTCCGCCCACTTGAAGCCCTTCTTGTTGAGTACGGGTATCAGGTAGTCGAAGATCACTGCGCTCACACCGTAGCCCTGATATTCCGGCCGCACGCCTATGAGCAGCAGGGTCAGCGTGTCCTCGTGCTTGAACTTCATGGCCTTCACCAGATGCCACCAGCCGAAGGGCAGCATTCTGCCGCCGGTCTTCTGAACGGCGAGGCTCAGAGAAGGCATAGTGATGCACGCTCCGACAATCTCACCCTTCTCATCCACCACTACAGGCATCAGGGTGAGGTCAAGGTATTTCAGGAATTTTTCTGTATATTCATCAACACGGCTGTCCGGCAGGCTCGCAAAACCGAATATCGGCGCATAAGCCTCGTTGAACATGTGGAACACAGTGTGTACATATCCCTCGCTGATATCCTTCTTGTTGATTATCTTTATGCGCAGACCCACAGCCTCCTTCGCGTAGTTTGCCACTCTGGCATAGGTCTTAGGCACCTCGGTGGGTATTGCCATGCGCGTATGCACCCAATCCACAATCTTCGAGTAGCCGTAGGCCTCCAGATGCTGCGGATAGTAGGGGTGGTTGTAGTACTCTATCATGGAGCTGAGCCTGTCAAAGCCCTCTATGAGCATACCCTCCTTGTCGAAGTCGTCGAGTCCGAGCGGGCCGAGCACCATCTCCATGCCCTGCTCCCTGCCATACGCCTCCACACGGTCGAGGAGCGCCTTCGACACGGCGGGGTCATCAACAAAGTCGAGCTGCATGAAGCGCACCGCCTTACGCTGCCATTTCTTGTTGGCCTCCTCATTGACAAAAGTCGCCACACGACCTACCACCTTGCCGTTCTCGTCCTTTGCGACAAAGGCGTTCAGACTGCGAACAGCCTCATATATGTCCGAGTCAAAATCCGGGACATACTGCGCACAGCCCTTGTACAACTCCTTCGGAAACTGCACAAAAGCCTTCGCATCGCGTTTGCCCGTTACAGGTATTATTTCTATTCCGCTCATCTGTTTTCAGCCGCCCTCCCGCGCATACGCCATCGCACACGCGCACAGAGGGCATAAAATTCGGGCGCAAAATTACACAAAAACATATTTTAAACTGCAAACACTCTCCCACCCTCCCCACAAAAAATAACTCACATCAACCCCCTTTTCCCACAAAATAGACAGATATCAAAAAAACAAGGGGGACATCTGCCTCCGCGAGTCCACTTTCACCCAACCGCCCGATGTCTGTCATCCACCACAAAACAAGGCGACAGAAAGCCCCGGAATAAGCATCATAACACCTATACGCAGCCTTGGGTTCGCATCCACTTATGCCCCAAGAATATGCCATACATGCCACTTGTGCCAGTACTTTGGCATGAAGTACTGCAGTACTTCTATAGGATTACTCCAGTAATCGGGCATGGATTACTGCAGTACTTGGCATAAAGTACTCCAGTACTTTGGCATAAAAGTACTGGAGTATATGGCATAGGGCATACTTATGGGTGCTAAAG
>JABUUG010000203.1:0-2593 GCA_021443285.1 Bacteroidaceae bacterium | reverse complement strand
AAGAAGCTAGTTTTGACGCAATTACGAAACTTTCAAAAAAAAGCTGTCAAAGTCAGGAAATACGGTTAGGGGGAATGGGATGGTGGGGTGGTGGTAAGGAAAAAGGAGCATTCGCTTCGCAGCGCACGCTCCTCAAAATTTACAATGCTACTTGTAACGTATTATTCTTTAACCACTTTACGGTGGGCAAAATTAGTTTTTATTTGTTTTGTTGTGTGTGTCTGGTTGTGTTTTTTTGTTGTGTGTGCTGTATAATTGGTATAAAAGTTGATTAAGATAAACTGTGCTGTTTTATTTGAAGTCTATACGGTCGTCTGCGTTGCCGTCAAGATTGATTTTTGTTGAATCGACTTTGTAAGTGTGGGTGTCTGTGCCAGGTGTGTGTATGGACGTAATTGTGTCGTTGTTTTGCTGGAATGTGTTTCTCCTTTCGTTGAGATACTTGCTGTTTTGTTGTATGTATTCTCTGTGTGAGTTGACGTATGCGTCGTCGGAGTGCCCGATGTGTGTGGAGTTTTCTGTGTTTGTGTCTGACTGGTAGTATGCAGCTGCGCGCTTGTCTGCCTGTGCTCCTACTGCTGCTCCTACTGCTGCTCCTCCTGCTGCTCCGATGAGTGAGCCGAGATTTGAGCCTCCCCATCCTCCTGTGATGCCTCCGATGGCCGACCCTATTAGTGATCCTATTGATGCACCTGAGAGTGCTCCTGTTCCGGTGTATGTGCCGCAGCTTGTGAGCAGGAGTGTGAGTGCGATGAGTGAGTGTGTAAGTGTGCGGCGGGTGCGGTTAGTTATCCGGCCTAGTGGCGGCGGACACAGTGTCTGTTTGGTGAGTGACTTTTTCATAATTTGTGGTGTTTTTTTGTGTGCAAAGGTGTGATTTGTTTGTGTGTGTATGTGGAAGGAACCCCGATAATGGTATAGGGAAATGCCTATTCAAGCCCCTTACCCCAGTTACCACCCCTAAAGGGGGGGAGTGGAGTGAAGACAAGCCCCCCCTTATGGGGCATGGTGGCTTGGAGGGTTAGAACTGGAAATAGATGAATGGCTGTATGTCGCTGCTTTTGACTTGTATGACGAGGAAGACAACGAGTATGACGAGTAGTGCCTTTAGTAGTATGTTTGCTTTGTGTATTTTGTGTTCTGCCCAGAGGCTTAATTTGTATGGTAGGAAATGCATAAGGTATCCGGTGAACATAAGTAGTGCGACTGTGGAGTATGACTGTATCCACTGCGGAAATATCTGTGGCTGGAAGTTTGTGAAAATGATGTTTATCATTGCGATGGCGTTCTGCAGTGTGTTGTTTCGGAAGAAGAGCCAGCAGAATGCGACGAAATGGAATGTGAGTATTGCTTCAAGGTAGTATTTTGCTCCTTTGGGGAGGTAGTTTTTGGGCCGGTGGAGGAGTTGGTTTTTCTTTTTGTCGATTGCGAGTGCGACTCCGTGTAGTGCTCCCCATAGTACGAAGTTGGCTGATGCTCCATGCCATAGCCCTCCGAGCAGCATTGTGATGATGAGGTTGATGTACTGTCGGAGAAGTCCTTTACGGTTTCCTCCGAGTGATATGTAGATGTAGTCCTTGAGCCATGATGAGAGTGAGATGTGCCATCTTCTCCAAAAGTCTGTGATGGAGCTTGCCTTGTATGGTGAGTTGAAGTTTGTGGGGAAATGGAATCCGAGAATAAGTGCGATTCCGATTGCCATATCTGAGTATCCTGAGAAGTCGCAGTAGATTTGTAGTGTGTATCCGTATGTGGCGAGCAGATTTTCTATTCCGCTGTAGAGTTCTGGTCTGTCGAAGACTCTTTCAACGAAGTTGATACTGATATAGTCTGAAATGACTGCTTTCTTGAAGAGTCCGCTGACGATGAGGAAGACTCCCTGTGAGAGCATGAGTTTTGTGACGAGGAGTGGTCTGTGTATTTGAGGTATGAAGTCGGCTGCACGGACTATGGGGCCTGCGACAAGCTGTGGGAAGAATGATACGTAGAATGCGTAGTCGATGAGTCTGCGTAGTGGTTGTATCTTGTTGCGGTAGATGTCTATTGTGTAGCTGAGTGACTGGAATGTGAAGAATGATATTCCAACTGGCAGGAATATGTCGTATGGCTGGAAGTTGTTTGTGAAGATTGGTGCGATGATTCCTGCGAAAAAGTTTGTGTATTTGAAGTATGCAAGGAATCCGATGTCTATGGTTATGCTGAGTGTGAGGAGGAGTTGTTTTGCGAGCTTCCTGCGTTGTTGTATTGCGTATGTGGGTGGTGCCTGTCGGTTGTTTATGGTGCCGATGGCTTTTCCGATGAGGAAGTCGCTGATGGTGACTGCTGCGAGCAGTATGAAGTATGTTCCGCTGCTTTTGTAGTAGAAGTAGTATGAGAAGAGTGTGACGAAGATTATGCGTGGTGTGTCTTTGCGCTGCAGTAGTGTGTATACTGCCGCAAATATGAGGAAGAGGAAGAGGAAGATGCCGCTGCTGAATATCATCGGCTCGTCGGGGTTGTAGGTGAGTTGTGCTACAACTTTATCCCATAATATGTCACTCCAGGGGTAGTCCAATTCTTTTGTGTGTATAGGGTGGATGGTTTTAGGTGGGGG
>JABUUG010000202.1:3259-5337 GCA_021443285.1 Bacteroidaceae bacterium | reverse complement strand
GTAGTAGTTCGTCAGAAAACATAGTGGTTGTTACTTATTTGTAGGTGGGTTCTAAAAATTGGAGTTAAGGGAGTTAAAGGAGTTAAAGACAAATGATTTCTGCGCAAAAAGGTAATGTCCCTTTAACTCCACTTTCCCTTCCCTTTAACTCCACATTAACTCCACATTAACTCCACAAAAATCATTTCCCCCCAATATCATCTATGCTGAGGAAAATAAGAATCGTACTGGCTGCACTGTTCTTTGTAGGAATCACCTTGATGTTTCTTGATTTTACGGGGACACTGCACACCTGGTTTGGATGGATGGCGAAGGTGCAGTTCCTGCCTGCGGTGCTGGCACTGAATGTGGGAGTGGTTGTTGGGCTTGTCGCCCTGACGCTCATTCTCGGCCGCGTCTATTGCTCGGTCGTCTGTCCGCTCGGAGTTATGCAGGACATCATCTCATGGATAAGCGGCAGGCGTAAGAAGCACCGCCACCGCTTCAGCTACTCCAGGCCGCTGACCGTACTGCGCTATGCGGTGCTTGTCTTGTTCATTATTGCACTCGTCGCTGGTGTAGGCTCTGCTGCGGCATTGCTTGCGCCTTATAGTTCTTACGGACGAATCGTGCAGAACCTTTTCTCCCCCGTTTATCTTTGTGCAAACAATCTTCTCGCCGGTATGGCAGAGCGGATGGAGAGCTATGCCTTCTATGAAAGGGAGGTGTGGGTGCGCAGTGTGTCCACCTTTGCGATTGCTATCGCCACATTCGTGCTGATAGCCGTTCTCGCTTGGAGAAGCGGCCGCACATACTGCAACACCATCTGCCCTGTAGGTTCATTCCTCGGTCTGCTTGCCCGCTACTCATGGTTGAAGCCAGTCATAAACACCGAGAAATGCAACAGCTGCGGACTGTGCGGCATGAGCTGCAAGGCGTCGTGCATAGACAGCAAGGCGCACGCCATAGACTACAGCCGCTGCGTGGGATGTATGGACTGCATATCCGTCTGCAAGCATGGGGCGTTGAGCTATGCCCATGCCGCAAAAGTGAAGGCTGAGGATATACAGGACAATACATCCGCACCCGATACGGGCAGACGTGCATTCCTGGCTGGCACAGCGATGCTCGCTACAGGACTTGCAGTGAAGGCACAGGAGAAGAAGGTGGACGGCGGACTCGCCGCCATACTCGACAAGGAGAAGCCCACACGCCAGACTCCTGTCGTGCCGCCGGGAGCTGTCGCTCTGCGCCATTTCGCGCAGCACTGCACAGGCTGCCAGCTCTGCGTGTCCGCGTGTCCCAACGATGTGTTGCGACCATCGTCTGGCCTTATGACACTGATGCAGCCGGAAATGTCCTTCGAGCGAGGATACTGCCGACCCGAATGCACCAAGTGTTCGGAGGTGTGCCCAACGGGGGCGATACTTGAAATAACCTCCGCCGACAAGGCTGCTACGCAGGTGGGTCATGCCGTATGGGTAAAGAAGAACTGTGTAGCCGTAAACGACAATGTGGCCTGCGACAACTGCGCCCGCCACTGCCCAACGGGAGCGATAACGATGATACCGACGGTGGCTGGCGACGACGAATCGCGCAAGATACCGTCCATCAACACAGAACGCTGCATAGGCTGCGGAGCGTGCGAGAACCTCTGCCCGGCAAGACCTTTCAGCGCAATCTATGTGGAAGGGCATGAGGTACACAGGAATGTGTAAGACGGTAAAGGGGGTATGCAATGGAATTAATCTGACAATCAAAATGGAAAACGAAAATAAAGGCATAGACCGCAGGGAGTTTCTGAAGCGTCTTGGACTTGGTACAGCCGCTGTAGCCAGCACCACAATAGCGGGATGCGGCGGACTCGGAAAGAACACTGACGGTGGAGCAGCGGCTGGCGCACCGATACCGACAGACAAGATGACGTTCCGCAAGAACAATAAGACGGGCGAGAGTGTCTCGATACTCGGCTACGGCTGTATGCGCTGGCCGACAATGAAGGCTGACGCAAAAGACGATGGCAGCGAAGGAGGAGATGTGATAGACCAGGAGCAGGTGAACCGCCTCGTGGATTATGCCATAGAACACGGCGTGAACTA
>JABUUG010000202.1:0-2598 GCA_021443285.1 Bacteroidaceae bacterium | reverse complement strand
GGCATGACATACATGGAGCATCTGCAGGACAACCTCCGCACATACTGTCCGCTGACACCGTGCAGCCAGGAAGAGACGGATATGCTGCATAATATAGGCGATGCGTATGTGGACAAGGCGTACATACCATGCACCAGCTGCCAATACTGTATGCCATGCCCTTACGGCATAAACATACCAGCCATCTTCACGCACTACAACAAGACCGTCAATGAAGGCAACTACAATGTGAAGGTGACGGACGCCAACTACCGTGAGGCGCGCCGTGCGTTCCTTGTCGGCTACGACCGCACCGTGCCGAAGCTCCGCCAGGCGAGCCACTGCATCGGATGCGACCAGTGTGTGGTGCATTGTCCGCAGGGTATAAAGATTCCCGATGAGCTGCACCGCATAGACCGCTACGTGGAAGACCTCAAACGCAAGGAGGCATGATGACACTGGCGCGTCGTATGCTCGACGATAACGACTGCACGCTCGTTGTGGCAAATCACGGAGAGGCAAGGAAATACCACCAGCGCGGTGTCGCCGACCTGCTCTCTCTGCTCACCGATGAGCCGGACTTCCTCACAAACGCCAGCGTGGCAGACAAGATTATCGGCAAGGCAGCCGCGGCGCTGATGATAGAAGGCGGTGTCGGCGAGGTGTTCACGAGAGTCATAACGCGCGATGCAAAGGCGATGCTCACGCATGCCGGCATAGCACTTACCTATGAAACAGAGACGGACATCGTGCAGAACCGCACCAAAACCGGTCGCTGCCCACTCGACACCCTCTGCGCAGACCTCTCCAATCCTCATGAAATGCTACTCGCCATCCGAGGTTTTCTGAACACGGCTAATAGAGGAATGGCAGTGAATGGTAAATATCCAAATAAAATACAATAGCTAAATAGTAAACAGTCCAATAGTAAATGCAAACACAGTTTTACTCGTTGAGCCTCGCCAGGTCAAGGGCGTGGCTTGTCGCCACCGCCTTTGTCTCCGGCAATATCCTGCTTCCGCAGCTTGTCCACCTCATACCGCAGGGCGGGCTCATCTTCCTTCCGATTTATTTCTTCACCCTTATCGGCGCGTATAAGTACGGCACGCAGGTGGGTGTGCTCACAGCCGTTGTTTCTCCGTTGGTAAATTCCGCACTGTTTGGTATGCCTGTTGTGGCAATGCTGCCCATCATCATGCTGAAGGGCGTGCTGCTTGCGGTGTTCGCCGGCTATGCCGCACAACGCGTGAAGAAGGCAGACCTGCTGACGCTTGCAGCCGTTGTGCTCTCGTATCAGGCTGTGGGTTGCGCCATAGAAGCCATTGCCGCAGGCAGTATCCTCACAGGCATACAGGATTTCCGCATCGGCTTCCCCGGTATGCTGCTTCAGGTGTTTGGAGGCTGGGTGATAATAAACAAGGTATTTCGCAGATAGGATATGGAGATTATGCTTTTCATTGGTGGCATCGGCCTGCAGGAAGTGCTGGTCATAGCCCTTATAGTGCTGCTCTTTTTTGGCGGCAAAAAAATACCCGAACTCATGAAGGGGCTCGGTAAAGGTGTCCGCTCGTTTAAGGACGGGATGAAGGAAGTGGAGGATACCGTCAAGGACGACGATGAGCAGAAAAAGGACTGACAGTCCGCAGGGAGTGCAGGGGCAGTCGTTCTGGGAACATCTCGACGAGCTCCGTGCCGTAGTCATTCGTATATCGGTCGTTACGCTTGTGGCGGCTGTTGTGGCGTTTTGTTTTAAGGATGAGATGTTTGCCATAGTCCTTTCGCCGAAGGATTCTGACTTTATCACCTACCGTCTCCTCCGTCGCCTTGCCCTTCTTGCCGGTGAGGACTTGGGCGCATTCACTGTGCCGCTCATAAACACCGGTCTGGCAAAGCAGTTTGTTGTGCACATGGAGGTGGCTCTCGCTGCGGGAGTCATTGTTTCATCCCCATACATCCTCTACCAGCTGTTCCGTTTTGTCTCGCCCGCTCTCTATGCCAACGAGCGCAGTTATGCGCTGCGCGTGGTGGGGTGGGGCTATGTCATGTTCATCATCGGAGTGCTTGTCAGCTACTTCGTTATCTTCCCGCTCACCTTCCGCTTTCTCGGGACATATCAGGTCAGTGCGGATGTGGATAACCTTATATCATTGGAGTCGTATATCTCCACACTCGTGTCGTTGTCGCTGTGTCTCGGCATATTCTTCGAGATGCCCGTGCTCTCATGGCTGTTCGCCCGCTTCGGACTGCTCTCCGCCGCCTTTATGCGCCGCTACCGCCGCCATGCCATAGTGCTTATCCTTGTGGTAGCCGCCATCATCACGCCCACATCCGATGTCTTTACGCTCATGGCAGTCTCCCTCCCCATGTGGCTTCTCTATGAGATGAGCGTGTTGGTAATAGCTCCCCTGCAACGCCCATCGCAGGAGGGAGAGAAATGTCCTTAACCCAGTTAAAGTGGGCTATAAAAAATGGAGTTAAAGGAGTTAAAGGAGTTAAAGGAGTTAAAGACAAATGACTTTTTATCTGATAACTAACTGAATATAAGCTATATGGGTAATGTCTTTAACTCCCTTAACTCCCTTAACTCCTTTAACTCCTTTAACTCCTTTAACTCCTTTA
>JABUUG010000201.1 GCA_021443285.1 Bacteroidaceae bacterium | reverse complement strand
GTCGCCATAATTTTTATCATTTACGATGCTTATACTGCGTACCAACTCAGTAATAGAGTACGTATAAGATACCCGGATAAATCCAAATTTCACGATAATAAATTCACCAGTTTCGCCTTTGGTAAGGTAATCAAGAGTACCATACCTAAGCGGTTGTGGATGATATTTTTGGCATACCTGATTGAAAAATTTGTATTTATTCATGTAGCAATCCCCTTGTCTTACATTGTTACTGGAGTGATTTGTTTTGAGCAGGCGTGGTCCATCCTTGAAAACGAGAGCAGTTGCAGGAGTGATGACGAAGGTTTCTTTTGGCGTATGTTACAAAAGATCATGGTGGATAAGACGGAGCGGCACTTTGATGTAAATTTAGACGATTTGAAAAAAACACAGCGAGTAACTGAGGAACAGATAGAACAAGCAAGAGATACTCTCTTGCATTACGAACAAGATGGAAAGAAAAAGAAAAATGAATATACTGATTGACAACGGACACGGAAGTAACACGGCAGGCAAGCGCAGCCCAGACGGTCGCCTCCTTGAGTATGCGTGGACGAGAGCGGTGGCGATGCGTATTGTGGATGGGTTGCGTGCGCTTGGATATGATGCAAGGCGCGTAGTTACGGAGGAGTTAGACATATCTCTCGCGGAAAGATGCAAGCGTGTAAATTCCATCTGCGAGAGGGTGGGTGCAAATAATGCGTTGCTTATTTCTGTGCATGTAAACGCAGCCGGGATGGGAGGTTGGAGAAATGAAAGGGGTTGGACGGTGTGGGTGTGCAACGGTGCCTGCGCAAAAAGCATTGGTCTAGCACAGACTTTGTACGCGGAAGCGGATAAAATGGGATTAAAGGGCAATCGGAGCGTTCCAAAGTGCAAGTATTGGGAGGGAAATTATTACATACTACGCAACACAGCCTGCCCTGCTGTGCTGACGGAGAATTTATTTCAGGACAACAAGCAGGATGTTGACTATTTATTGAGCGACAAAGGACAGGAGAACATAGCGCAACTGCATATAAATGGCATTGTAAACTACTTAGGAGGAAAATGAGGCAGTTTATTACATCGTTGTTTTTGGTGATTTTTGTTTGCTCCTGCGCAACGCGTAAACCTCTGCCAACCATCGTAACAACGCAAGACAGTACACGAACGGAAGTGCGCTATGAGGTCATTGAGCGCATTGACACTGTGTTTGTCTCCCTGCCAAATCAGACATCGCAGCGTCTGACCCAAGACACTACATCAACCTTGGAGACAGCGTACGCCCAGTCAACCGCCAAGATACTCCCAAACGGGTTGCTATATCACGACATCACCACCAAGCCTCATCCAGTACCAGTCCCAGTGAAGCACACAGCGCAGAAACGAGATAGCATAGTGGAACGCAAGGTTGAAATTCCAGTGCCGTACCCAGTCGTGCAGGAGGTAAACCGTATTACATGGTTTCAGCAGGCGCAGATATACGGGTGCAGAACACTCGTTGCTATGCTCGCTATTTTTGCGATAGTTAGATACCGAAAAAAGATTTTTGTATTTATACGCCGTATTTTGTAGGTTAAATCGTTTACTATCTCATAATTTTGCGAATCGGTTGAATGCCTCTGAAAACGCCTGCCAGAAAGTAAAGTTTTTACCTATTTGTTGCTAATTTGTTGCTTTCTTTAAGCGTAACACTATGGCAATCGATGTGTATTTATGTTGAGCGAACTAATGCAAATTATATTACAAATAATGCGAATAACTGCCCACAAAACCAGCCTTTTGCGACTGATAACTAAATTTCATACTTTTCGAACAAATTTTCACTATATATGAAATTTTTGTTGTTATTTTGTTGCGCAATAATACCGAGCAACAAATTATCAACATCGTTATATGAGTGAAAGCAAAGAGCCGATTCGTTTGAGGCAGCGCAAGACGCGCACGGGGATGACATCCCTTTACCTTGACATCTATTTGAACGGAAAAAGGTCGTATGAGTACCTCAAGTTGTACCTCGTCCCCGAGAAGACGAGAGCCGACAAGGAGAAGAATCGGCAGACCATCAAGTTGGCTGACACCATCCGCGCTAAGCGCGTAGTTGAACTTCACAACAAGGAGTACGGATTTAAGTACGATTTTTCTTTGGATACCCTTTTCTACCCTTACTACCGCTCTATGTGCCAAGCGCGTTTGGGTGAAGAGAGCCGAGGGAACTGGGGCAACTGGTACTCCTGCTTGCACCATTTGATGATTTACGACGGCAACGAGAAACTGACATTCCGCGACATTACTCCCAAGTGGGTTCAGGGCTTCAAGGACTACTTGGAAAAGGACGCGGTGGCTTGGGCGCACGACTACCGCACGAGGATTGACTACCACAAATTGGCTAATAATAGCAAGCTTTCCTATTTCAACAAACTAAGAGCCTGCCTTAACAAAGCCTTTGAAGACCGCATCATTCCTTACAGCCCATGCCGTGGCGTTGAGAACTTCAAGGAGGAGGATGTGATGCGTATGTACCTCACCATTGACGAGGTGAGGAGATTATCAAATGTTGAGTGCATCTGCCCAGCCGTGAAGCAGTGTTTCCTCTTCTCCTGCCTCACTGGTCTGCGTCGGTCGGACAT
>JABUUG010000200.1 GCA_021443285.1 Bacteroidaceae bacterium | reverse complement strand
AATGAGCAGCGAGAAGATGACCAACAGATAAGCGGTGGACATAAAGAAGCTGTCATCGCTGCGGTAATCGGCGTTCTGCAGGAGTATTATCGGATAGATGTCTGAGTTCCGGAGCTCTTCCTGATACGACTCGGAGGCTGTATTCCCGTTTCCCTCCAGCACATCAACCTTCATCTCCTGACTCTTCAGTGTCTTGTAGCCGCTTGTGGCAGCGTCATAATAGATAAACTCAACAGGTGGTATGGTAAAATGTCCCTTGTTCTGAGGAACTGCGATGAAATCGTATGTAACACTGCCCTGTATTCCCTGCTTGGTATTCGTGGTATTATCCGTTACCTTGGGGTCATAAACTTCAAAGTCCTTGGGAAAACTGACGATTGGATGCTTGACGAGCTTCATATTTCCTGTGCCGGAAAGGTTAACCTGTATGGTAATCGGTTCACCCGCCTTGACACAATTCTTTGAAATGGTAGTATTCATGGAGAAACTGCCGACGCCTCCGGAGAAATTGGCGGGACGATTGGGCAGGGGTACCACTTCTACAGTCAGGGCAGGCACAGCGACACTGGTCTCTATCTCCTGATAAGAGGAACCAGGGTTGAGAAACTGCTCCAAAGGATCGACTCCCGTGTTTCTTACTATCTTGTTTATTTGCACAGAACTGCCGGGAACTGTGAGCTTGCCCGTTGACTGAGGATAAACGACATACTGCTTCCAGGTAACACACTTGTATGTCCTGCCGTTCACTGACTCATTCTGCCACTGCACACTTGACGGCTGTGGTATCTCGTATATGGTAAAGTCCTGAACATTAGGCATCTTCAGGTCAGATGGGACTGTTATCTGCGTTGCTGTGTAGAGCTTGTAGGTGAGAGTTACGGGTTCCTGCTCCACAACGGTATTCTTGTTTGCCGTAACACGGATGAAGACGCTCTGCGAATCATTTCCCGAAGCCTGTGCAGCGACGTGGTCTTCCTGCTGCGGCTGCTGGTGCATTCGCGGTGCCGACTGTGGCTGCTGCGAGTTATGGGGGGCCGTTCCGGAAACCGTTACTTTATGCGATTTGGCGGAAACGGTCTTCCCGTTAACGTTTATAACAGCACCGGGTATGGTGTATGTGCCAGGTTTTGCCGCATAAAAAAGGTATGTAACCCTTGCACTCGAATTGCTTGTGGCATGCCCATTGACAATCTGGTAGCTCGACTGAGTTGACACATAGGGACCGGCAATCTCCTCAAGTCCGTCAGGAACTTTACCAAGACGTACATCCGAGACATTATCAGAAGAGACATGATACTCCACACGGAAGTTTTCCCCCGTACTGACATGGCTCGGAGCTGACACCTGCACACTCTGGGATGAAACCGCAAGAGAGTACACCAATATTATGTAAAAAACAAATATTCTCTTCATCACCAATTCTTCTGTCTGCTTCTGTTTTGTCTCTGCTGCATTGCGCGCTTCACTTTTTCCTGAACAGCCCTTTCCTGATTCTTGGCTGCATTGAGAATCTGCTCCGCGTTCTCTTTGTTTATCTTGTCCTGCTTCGACTCCTGATCCTGTTTGTCCTGCTTGTCTTTTTTGTCGTTGTCCTGTTTGTCCTTATTTTGGTCCTTGTCTTTGTCTTGTTTTTTTTCCTTGTTATTGTCGTTTTTGTTGTCTTTCTTATCCTTGTTCTTATCCTGATTGTTCTGGTTATTCTGGTTCTGCTGCTGTTTCTTCAGAAGCTTTTGGCAGAGTGCAAGATTATAACGTGTTTCATTGTTCACAGGGTCGTTCCTCAAGCTTTCTTTGTAGGCTTCTATCGCCTTGTCGTATGTTTTGTGGTTTTGCATCACTACGCCTGCATTGTGATATATCTGCGCCTTTCTTTTCTTGTCCTTCTGAAGCTGTGCAGCCTTATCAAAATAATCGAGAGCAAGCGAGTCGTTTTCCTGCATCATCTCCGCACATCCCATATTATACAAGGCCTCCGGATTTACGGCATTCTTTTCAAGAGCTTTTCGGTACTCAATCTCTGCCTTGTCAAACTTCTGCGCACGGTACAGTTTGTTTCCACCACGGATATACTGACGGTCGGTTTGGGAATATGCGGTTGTACTGCACACAAAGATGAGAAGCATGGGCAGAACAGTCTTTCGCGATGACAGCCTGTTGAGCTTCGATAACAATCCTGTAGATTTCTCGGATATAAACAAATCCACTATTATCATGACCAACAAAACAAGAAGCACATACTGGTATTGCTCCTCGTAGTCGCTATATGAAACAGCCTCCATCTCCCCTTTCTGCAGTTTCCCCAGATTTTCGTTGAGGAGTTCTTGTGCACGGTTGTTATTTTCCACATGGATATAGGCGCCCCTTCCTGCATTTGCAATGCTCTTGCACATATCTGAATTAAGTGCAGACATAATCTCATTCCCTTCATTATCACGCATATATCCACCATCAGGAGAAGGAACCGGAGCACCTTTCTCACCACCTACACCCAGTACAAAGACATTGCATCCGTCGTTGAATATTTCCTCTGCCATTTCTTCGGCCCCGCCTTCATGGTCTTCCCCGTCTGTAATGAGTATTACAGCCTTACCGATACCTTCCTGATTGGTGAAACTCTGCCGGCAGAGTT
>JABUUG010000001.1 GCA_021443285.1 Bacteroidaceae bacterium | reverse complement strand
GCAGTTCCCCCGCCACTGATTGCTCCTACTCGTAAAGCTTTTCGGATTCCGCTCCTTTGGGCAGTGTGGTCTGCGGGAATTAACTATAATCCGGTAGTTCTGTGATTTTATACGTTCAAACAGATACTATGTGCTACATAACATCAAAGGGAATCAACATCATTCTCCATAGTTCTCATCCCATAGCCTTGAACTCGCATTTCCGATGATTGTGGCATTAATGAGATTCTGTTTGTGTTGCTCACCTATTGACGAATTATTTATATAGTTGATTATCGTCTGTACATAATTTGTTTCGTCCAAATTAGGAATATTAAGCAGTCCCATCATGATTTGCTCGAAAACGTCTATGTCATTGGACAGATGAGGATAGAGTGTTTTCATTCTGGCACAATACTCACTGAATGTTGCAGACTCCTCATCGTTGTACAGCTCGTTTTCAAAGAAGGTGTTCAAATCGTCAGAGCTTGACACATCCTCTTTCAGTTGTGATTCTGGTATGCCAAACGTTTCTGCTGTCTCGGCATAGATCTCATCCACAACGATATTAACATCTGAATCATAAACCCCACCATTCTTCAAAACGTCAAGAAGTATGAGATTATGGTAATAGCCTGTACTGTCTGACAGCCCCGGGTAGTCTCTCGTTTCAAAAACAAGGTCGTCCAAAGCATCTGGGTTGTCGTTAAATGTTATGCCACGGCTGCCTCCACCCGAAGAGCGCGATTTGATAGGGTCTTCAAGAAATTCCACATTCTGAGTGAATACTGCAGCCGCGGAACAAGCTGTGGCGCCAGCTATTGAACCTACAATGCCTCCAAACATTCCGAACAAACCTCCTACAGCGTCAGCGACAATAACTCTGAAAGGGTTTCTTCTGAAACCATTCCAGAAATCTCCCCACCAACCACGCGACTGGGGACACAATTCCGTATTCAGCGCCTCAATATTATGCATGAGATTCTGGTATTCAATCGGTTTAAGCCCAAGAGTGTCCCTTTCAACGTGTATAGAACTGCCAGATAATTCTTTTGGAGAATTGTCAAATTCATGGTCATTCGTACACGACGTGATTGCAATACCTGCTACCATTGCAACAACCAATATAAAGACTAATTTTTTCATAGATAATGAATTTATAAATTAATTGCTCCTACTCTTCAAGCTTTTCGGATTCCGCTCCTTTGGGCAGTATGGTCTGCATGAAAGTAGAGATCTCTATAGTTTCTTATTTGACAAACATTTCGGAATATATACCGTTTTCTGTTTCTATGACTATAATATATATACCCGCCTCAAGGTCGTTGATGTCTGTTTCCTTCTCAATGCTTCCTTCAACAACTGTACTGTCAAACAGTACAACAGAGCCGGTTTCGTCATATATGTATATATGGGCAACTCCCTCGTATTTTGATATGTGTACATTTACAGAAGACTCATTGTTAATAGTAATTTCAATATCAGAGAAGGCAGTAACAGGCACATGAGATTTTACTCTAGTGGCACTCCAAACAGAGATTAGCGAGGCTACAAGCAGCAAAATTGTAAAAGTGATTCGTGCCATGGGATTAAGTTTTCAGTTGGTTTTCGGGTGCAAAATTATAGGGACTAAAGGTCTCATGCAAGGAAAACAGGTCTAAAAATAAAAAACCAAACGACGGCTGTAATCGTTTGGTTTTCAATAGATTTAGGCTATAGCTATAGAAAACAATGGTCTAAATCTTATGTTTTGACCTTCAAAAATGGTCTAAAAATGGGGTTAATATGCCTCCACAAAGGCTCTCAGGGAGGTCTTTTCGCCCCCAAGTCCCACCTTTTCCTTGTAGAGGAACAGCTTCTGCTTCACTGCCTTTTCCGTGATGCAGTAGATGGAGGCAAGACTTTTGGCGGAGATTTTCAGGCGCAGCAGCATGAATAGCTGCAGGTCTTTCTCCTGCAAGTCCGGATATTGCTCTCTCATCCTGGAGACGAACATGCTGTCAACACTGTTGAGGAACACTTCCAGCTCCTTCCAGTCGGCAGGTTCGAGAATCTTCCTGCTGGAACTGCCATCGTTGAGTTTCTCAATCTTGCCCGTGATGCTTATTTTTGTCAGCAGGTAGTCGCGCATGATTTTTATCTGCGCCTCCCTGTTTTCCATTTCCTTCTTGTGCATTTCCTGTTCATGCTCTAATTTCAGCCGGTTGGTTTCCTGCTCATTCCTCAGCTTCATTGCGGATGTCTTTTTGTAAGACACATAGATATATGCCAGCAGCAGCGACAGAGAGATGGCTGCGACGAGAGCTATACCCCTTGTTTTAGAACTCCTTTCCGCCTCCTGCTTCTCATGCTCTACGCTGAGGATTTCCTCGTAATACTTGCATTTTTCATCAATCTCATCATTGAACATCTTCTCAAGTCTGTTTATTGCAGAGTCTGCCGAAGCAACACTTTTCTCCACATTTCCCTTTCTTATGTCTATAAGAAGACGGTTATATAGGGCATAATACTGCAGGTATTCGGTGGTAGTTTCTATGGTGTTCAGCAGAGAATCTGCTTCATCAAGATCATTAGAGAGAATCAGCGCACCTGTAAGGGCAAACTTCAGACTATAGTCTGGATTAGGCGCATATCTGTATGCCATTCTTGCAGCCGACAGGGCGCTG
Organism: Bacteroidaceae bacterium; assembly: GCA_021443285.1. Classification (GTDB taxonomy): domain Bacteria; phylum Bacteroidota; class Bacteroidia; order Bacteroidales; family Bacteroidaceae; genus Prevotella. The sequence goes on along the minus strand of JABUUG010000001.1, from coordinate 17,383 downwards.
TCCACGGCAAGCTTATCCTGAAACATTGCCGACAAATCCTGATAGCAGCACGAAATCTTCACAGAGTCATTAATAGCATAAGCCAAACCGAGGGCTTCACGCATCTTTGCTTCCGACTCTTCAAACCGTTTGGCACTCTGCAAAGCATTACCTACGTTTAGAAGCAACAATATATAATTACCAATATTCTTTTTCGGATACATATTGTATGCCTCTATAGCCCCTTCTGCATTCTCCACAGCCTTTTCTGGGTTTCGCAGCCGCATCAACCTTGTGAGCAGCTCAAGAGCCATATACCTCAACTTGTAGTCCTGATGCCTCTCGGCAGATACCGCAGCAAGAGTGAAGCAGTTTTCTGCCTTCTCAACACTGTCACTACAATAGTAGTAACTGCCCATGTAGTACATACAACGCGCATAAAACGGGTCTTCGTTGCGGTCTAAATAATAGATGTACGCGTGTCGGATAAGGCTGTCATTGTCTATAAACAGAAATTTTTTCTGCTGCGCCCACGCATAGGCAAGGCAGTATTTCGCCATGTCCTCGTCGTTGAAATGCTCTGGATTCTCCTTTTGCAGGGTGGAAAGCACACTGTCGGGTATGCTGTCCGCCAGCGCAAGCATGTCATCGAGGTTAGCTACCGGCCTACGGGTGCAGGCAGACAGCAGCACAACAAGGAGGAAAAACAAGGGAAGGGTATGCAGTCTGTTCATAACATAAGCGTAAATACGGGCGCAAAGGTAAGCAATCGGAAAAAAAATAAGCGACAGACACTTGCAAAACCCACATTAAAACAAATAGAAAATGGGCTTGGGAAGGCTAAGAGTGTCCCCAAAAAGTATCAAAAATCAATGCGAAATAAGATAATTGGGGAGGAAAGTGGAGAAAGGTGGGGGAAAGTGTCTACATTTGCGCAATAAACTCCCTACACGAATGAGATTTACAGGCAACATAGAAGCGAAGGTCGATGCGAAAGGACGGGTGTTCCTCCCCGCCGTATTCCGCAAGACACTGATTGCGGCACAGGAGGAGCAGCTCTATCTGCGCAAGGACGACTACGCCTGCTGCCTGACCATTTTCCCCGGCAGCGTATGGAACAAGCGCATAGACGACATGCGCAGCAAGCTGAACCTGTGGAACCCGGAGCATGCACAGGTGTTCCGCCAGTACCTTATGAATGCGGAGGAACTGCAGCTCGACGGCAACGGGCGCTTCATAATACCCAAGCGGTATATGGATATGGTGGAGATACAACAGCAGGTGTCGTTCATCGGTACGGACGAGACAATAGAGCTGTGGAGCACCGAAAAGGCACAAGAGCAGCAGATGCCGCAAGAGGAATACATGAAGAGCCTGCAGGCGTTTATGATGGGGGAATAGGATAAACGTCTTTTAACTTCCGATAACTTCAATAAAAACAAACAATGTATCACATCCCCGTACTTCTGAACGAGAGCCTTGAGGGACTGGACCTCAGAGAGGGCGGCGTGTATGTGGACGTAACATTCGGTGGCGGCGGCCACTCCAACGAGATACTGAAAAGACTGCACCGCGGCAAGCTGTACAGCTTCGACCAGGACGCTGATGCGGCAGCAAACGCAGAAACGGGTGCAGAGGGAAGGACCGGGGACAGCGAGTTCCGCTTCATCGCGGGCAACTTCCGCTACCTGAAGAACTGGATGCGCTACTACGGCGAGACGGATGCCGACGACGAGCATCCGAATGTGGACGGGATACTTGCCGACCTCGGCGTGTCGAGCCACCACCTCGACGACCAGAGCCGTGGCTTCTCCTTCCGCTTCGACTCGCCGATAGACATGAGGATGAACAAGCGCGCAGGGAAGACCGCCGCCGACATACTGAACGAATACACGGAGGAGCAGCTGGCAGACGTGTTCTACCTCTACGGCGAAGTGAAGCAGGCGCGCAGACTCGCATCGCTTATAGCAAGACGCAGACAAGAGAAGGCTTTCCGCACAACGGGCGACCTGATGGAGGTATGCGACAGATGCCTGCCTAAAGAGCGCAGCAAGAAAGAGGCAGCCAAGGTGTTCCAGGCACTGCGCATAGAGGTGAACCACGAGATGGACGCCCTGAAGGAGATGCTCGAAGCGGCAATAAAGGTGCTGAAGCCCGGCGGCAGACTGGCAGTGATAACATACCACAGCCTCGAAGACCGCATAGTGAAGAACTTCATAAAGACGGGCAACGCCCAGGGAAAAACGACGCAAGACCTGTTCGGACGCACCGACGCGCCGCTGACAGCAGTGAACCGCAAACCGATACTGCCATCTGACGAAGAACAGGGACAGAACCCAAGAAGCAGAAGCGCAAAGCTGCGCGTGGCGGAGAAGGGGAATACCATGCGCTGACACGCAAGGCGCAGGGATAGAGAAGGGACAGAAATGGGAAAAATGGAAGAACATACGAATATAAAAGATGTCATACGCTCGCAGGCACGCGAGGATGAACGACCGAACTCGTCGAACCTCTCACTGAAGATGATTCTGGCGGGCGACTTCATCAATGCGGAAGGTCTGAAGCGCCACATGTTCTTCATACTCCTGATAGTGGTCTTCGTGATAGTGTATGTGGCAATGCGCTACAGCGTGCAGCAGGACCTGATAAAGATAGACAAACTGAAGGTGGAACTGGTGAACGCCAAATACCGTTCACTTGCCGCATCGAGCCAACTCACGGAGATGTGCCGCGAGAGCAACGTGCAGCGACTGATGAAGGAGGGGCCGGACAGTGCAATACACCCGTCTTCACAACCGCCATACGTAGTGCAGATACCAGAGGAAGAATAGACCCATTTACTATCGGACTATTGACTATTCCGGTGGATTCTAAAAATGGGAGTTAAGGGAGTTAAGGGAGTTAAAGACAAATGACTTTTCCGAAGACAACCCCGAAGGCAAAACGGAACGAATCTACACATTAACACATATAGGATGGACAGGGGGGAAAGGAGGTCATCTGCATCTTTTACCTCAAAGAAACACTTCTAACCCTGACCTGACAGACCCATAAAGAGAGAGAATAAAAGAGAATAGAGATTATGAGCAGCATTTTTGACAGAAAGAAGATAATACCCCGCTTCAAATGGATAGCGCTCGCGTTGGTGGTGCTTGCTGCCATCGTGCTGATAAAGGCGGGCTACATAGCCATCACTGAGAAAGAATACTGGCAGAAAGTGGCTTCACAGCTTCACAAGGAAGGTGTGGAGACAAAGCCCGTCAGGGGCAACATACTGAGCTGCGACGGACGACTCATGGCGAGCAGCCTGCCCGAATACGTGCTGCGCATGGACTTCAAGGCGGTGAAGAACGCGGGCAACGACTCCCTGCTACTCGAAAAGATGGACAGCATCTGCACAGGACTGCACGAGATATTCCCGGAACGTTCCGCAGAGGAGTTCAAACAGGTTCTCCTGGAAGGGCGTGAGCGCGAGGCACGCAACTGGAAGATATGGAACAGGCACGTGTCGCACCACATCTACACCCAGGTGAGGAAGCTCCCAATATTCCGCATGAACCCCAACAGAGGCGGTTTCCATGCAGACGAGTTCAATGCCCGCCAGCACCCCCACGGGTCGCTTGCGGTGCGCACGATAGGTTCGCTCTACGGTGCCAAAGACTCGGCGAAATGCGGTCTTGAGCTATACTATGACTCCATACTGCGCGGCAAGAAGGGACTGATAAACCGCCAGAAGGTAATGAACAAATACCTGAATATCAGTGTGAAGGAGCCTGTTGACGGAGCAGACGTAGTAACGACACTCGACATAGAGATGCAGGACCTCGCAGAGCGGTCGCTCCTCGCCGAGTTGAAGGACCGGAATGCCGATGTGGGTGTGGCGATAGTGATGGAAGTGGCTACGGGCGACATAAAGGCTATCGTGAACATGTCGAAGACCGACGAGAAGAACCCCGACTGCCGCACCTACGCGGAGATGAAGAACAACGCCTGCAGCGACCTGCTTGAGCCGGGATCGGTGTTCAAGACAGCATCCATGATGGTGGCTCTCGACGACGGGATGTGCGACACGAACTATGTAGTGGCGACAGGCAACGGCGTGAGGGACATGTACGGCGCAAAGATGCGCGACCACAACTGGTCGCGCGGCGGCTGCGGAACAATAAACATGGTGAAAATCATGGAGAAGAGTTCCAACATCGGCGTCAGCGTGATAATAAACAACTTCTACAGCCGGCAGCCGGAGAAATACGTCGAAGGGCTCTACCGCCTCGGGCTGCACGACGACCTCAGGCTGCCCATCGTGGGCTATGCCACCCCGAAAATCCGTATGCCCCAGAAGAACGGACGCGGCAACTACACCAACTGGCCCGCCACCACCATACCATGGATGAGCATAGGCTATGAGACACAGATACCACCGATATCCACCGTAACCTTCTACAACGCCATAGCCAACGGCGGCAAGATGATGCGCCCGCGCTTTGTGAAGGAGATAAGGAAGGATGGGGAGGTGATACAGAGTTTCCCGCCAGAGGTGATGCGCGAACAGATAGCCAAGCCTTCCACAGTAGAGAAGATAACGAAGGTGCTGACAAGTGTGGTGAGCCGCGGCACAGGCAAGAAGGCAGGCTCCAAGGCGTTTGCAGTGGCAGGCAAGACCGGCACGGCGCAAATCTCAAAGGGCAAGGCCGGATACAAGAGCGGCGCAATGCACTACCTCATATCCTTCTGCGGCTTCTTCCCCGCCGACAACCCTGAATACACCTGCATAGTCTGCATGCAGAAGTCGGGCGCGGCATCGGGCGGACTGATGTGCGGCAAGGTGTTCCACGAGATTTCCGAAGGCATCATGGCATCTAAGGTGAAGAGCGACCCAAGGGACGCGGTGGAAGACAACGAGCCTTCGACACCGATAGTGAAGAACGGCAACATCGGAGCGGCAGACTATGTGCTGAACAGGCTCAAGATAAACACCGACAGCGATGTGTACCAGGATGGGGCGAAGCCGCAGAAATCGCTTTGGGGGGCATGCACGAGCAACCCCAACGGAGTGGTGCTGAAACGCGACGACAACCCGACAGACAGGAACACCGTGCCAGACGTGTCGGGCATGGGCGCCCGCGACGCAGTCTATCTGCTCGAAAGCTGCGGACTGAAAGTGAAAATAAACGGACGCGGAAAGGTGCAGAGCCAAAGCCTCACTGCCGGAGGAAAAGTGAAGAAAGGGGCTGTGTGCCACATAATTTTAGGATAGGAAACTTCCAGCTTATATACCTATGAAACTATACGAACTTCTAAAGAATATCAAGCCCACGGAGACTGTTGGGCAGACCGACATTGAGGTAACGGGCGTGAACATCGACTCACGCAAGGTGGAGGAAGGCAATGCCTTCGTTGCCGTAAGAGGCACACAGGTGGACGGCCACACCTTCATCGGAAAGGCGATAGAACTGGGTGCGAAGACCATAGTATGCGAGGAAAAGCCCGGACAGACGGCAGAGGGCGTTACATACGTCGTGGTGCCTTCTACGGAAGACTGCGTAGGCGAGATAGCCACACAGTTCTACGGCGACCCCTCGCGCAAGCTTAACCTCGTGGGCGTAACAGGCACCAACGGCAAGACCACCATAGCCACCCTGCTCTACAACCTCTTCCGCAAGCTCGGCTACAAGTGCGGACTGCTCTCCACCGTATGCAACTACATTGAGGATGAGGCTGTGCCGGCAAGCCACACCACCCCCGACCCGATAGAGCTGAACCGGCTGCTCTCCCTTATGGTGGATGCGGGATGCGAATACGCCTTCATGGAGTGTTCGAGCCACGCCATAGCACAGAAACGCATCGGAGGACTGAGGTTTGCGGGCGGCATATTCACAAACCTGACGCAAGACCACCTCGACTACCACAAGACGATAGAGAACTACCGCGACGCGAAGAAGATGTTCTTCGACAACCTGCCTGCCGACGCCTTTGCCGTAACAAACGCCGACGACAGGAACGGAATGTTCATGGTGCAGAACACCAAGGCAACCATAAAGACCTACTCCCACCAGAAGATGGCTGACTTCAAGGCACGCATCGTGGAATGCCACTTTGAGGGCATGTATCTCGACATAGACCACAAGGAGGTCGGCGTGCAGTTCATCGGTAAGTTCAACGTGTCCAACCTCCTCGCAGTGTATGGTGCGGCAAGGATGCTCGGCATACCACAGGATGACATTCTCCTGATACTGAGCACCCTGAAGAGTGTGAACGGTCGCCTCGACCCAGTGCGTTCGCCAGAGGGATGGACAGCAGTCATAGACTACGCCCACACGCCCGACGCCATAGACAACGTGCTGAAGACGATAAACGAGGTGGTGAACGGCAAGGGGCAGGTAATCACCGTATGCGGATGCGGCGGCAACCGCGACAGGACGAAACGCCCGCTGATGGCACAGGAGGCTGTGAAGCAGAGCGACAAGGTGATAATAACCTCCGACAACCCGCGCAACGAGGAACCGCAGGCGATAATCGACGACATGCTGGCAGGACTGAACAGCCAGCAGATGAAGAAGGTCATCGCGATAGTGGACCGCCGCGAGGCAATAAAGACAGCCTGCATGATGGCGCAGAAAGGCGACGTCATAGTGATAGCGGGCAAGGGACACGAGGACTACCAGATAGTGAAAGGCGTGAAGCACCACTTCGACGACAAAGAGGAGGTACGCGCATTTATCGGACAACAGTAACAAGACAGCATGCTATACTACATCTTCAGACTCTTCGGCGAATACGGCATATCGGGCTCACACATGTGGAGCTACGTGTCGTTCAGGGCGCTGCTCGCGCTGATACTGTCGCTGGTAATATCCGCATGGTTCGGCGAGAAGTTCATAAAGTTCATGAAACGCCGCAACTACACAGAGATGCAGCGTTCGGCAGACATAGACCCGTTCAACACGAACAAGGTGGGCGTACCGTCGATGGGCGGCATCATCATTATCGTCTCCATCCTCGTACCCGTACTGCTTCTGGGCCGCCTGAGGAACATCTACCTCATCATCATGGTGGTTACCACTCTATGGCTCGGGCTGCTGGGCTTCCTCGACGACTACATAAAGAACTACCGCCACAACAAGGACGGACTGCCCGGCCGCTTCAAGATAGTGGGACAGGTGAGCATCGGACTGATTGTGGGCCTCATCCTCTGGATAAGTCCCGACGCAACGATAAACGAGAACGTGACGATAGACCGCTTCTCGAAAACCATCACCGTGGGCGACCCCTACGACCAGACAAACGACAGCGAGACCGTAGTACACAAGACGAAGTCGGAGAAGTCGCTGAAGACCACCATACCGTTCATGAAGAACAACAACCTCAACTACGCCGACTTCTTCACCTTCCTCGGCCCGTACAAGACGGCTGCGGCGTGGATATTCTTTGTGGTGCTGACCATCTTCATCGTAACAGCCGTATCGAACGGTGCAAACCTGAACGACGGCATGGACGGCATGTGCGCAGGCAACTCCGCCATAATAGGTATGGGCCTGGGGGTGCTGTCATACGTGAGCAGCCACTTAGAGTTTGCCTCATACCTTAACATAATGTACATACCGGGCAGCCAGGAGCTGGTAATCTTCTGCTGCGCCTTCGTGGGCGCGCTCATAGGCTTCCTGTGGTACAACTCCTACCCTGCGCAGGTGTTCATGGGAGACACGGGCAGCCTGACCATCGGCGGCATCATCGGCGTGTGCGCCCTGATAATCCACAAGGAGCTGCTCCTGCCCATACTCTGCGGCATATTCTTCGTGGAAAGCCTCAGCGTGATGCTGCAGGTGTGGTATGCGAAGTCGGGCACAAGGAAGGGCTTGAAGCGCAGGATGATAAAGCGCGCACCCCTCCACGACACCTTCCGCACAAAAGCATCCGACCTCGACCCCAACACAAAATACCTCTTCCCCGGCCCGAAGGGCGCATGGCACGAGGCAAAGGTTACACTCCGCTTCTGGATAGTAACGCTGATTCTGGTCGCAATGACGATTATAACGCTGAAGATAAGATAGGAAGACAGAAATTAAAGGACATATCTTTTAGAACGAATTTGGAACGATAAGGAAAATGAAACGAATTGTAGTATTAGGAGCCGGCGAAAGTGGAGCCGGCGCAGCAGTATTGGCGAAGAAAGAGGGCTTTGACGTGTTTGTGTCTGACATGTCAGACATTAAGCCCAAGTATGTGGAATGGCTCGACAGCCACAACATAGAATGGGAAAGCAGACAGCACACGGAGGAGAAAATCCTGAACGCTGACGAGATAATAAAAAGCCCCGGCATACCCGACACCGCACCGATAATCAGGAAACTGAAGGCACAAGGCACAAGCATCATCTCAGAGATAGAGTTTGCCGCACGCTACACCAACGCAAAGATGATATGCATAACGGGCAGCAACGGCAAGACCACAACCACCTCGCTCATCTACCACATCCTGAAGGATGCGGGACTCGACGTGGGACTGGCAGGAAACATCGGCAACTCGCTCGCCCTGCAGGTGGCTGAGACACCGCACGAGTATTATGTGATAGAACTCAGCTCGTTCCAGCTGGACAACATGTACGACTTCCGCGCCGACATAGCCGTGCTGATGAACATCACCCCCGACCACCTCGACCGCTACGACAACTGCATGCAGAACTATGTGGACTCGAAGATGCGCATCACGCAGAACCAGACAGAGGACGACGCACTCATCTACTGGGACGGCGACCCCATCATCACAAAGGAGCTCTCGAAATATAACCTGAAGGCAAAGCTCTGCCCGTTCAGCGACACAAAGACCGAGGGAATGGCGGGCTACACCGCAGACGGGAAGTACATCCTGGAATACCCCACCCCGTTCAACATGGAGCAGGAGAGCCTCTCACTGCGCGGCAGACACAATGTGTACAACTCGCTTGCAGCCGGACTTGCCGCACACATAGCGGGCGTGAAGGACGGCACGCTGAGGAAATGCCTCAGCAACTTCCCCGGCGTGGAGCACCGCCTTGAGAAGATATGCACCGTCGGCGGCGTTACATACATCAACGACTCAAAGGCGACGAATGTGGACGCCTGCTGGTATGCGCTCGAAAGCATGACACAGCCGACAGTGCTCATACTCGGCGGCATAGACAAGGGCAACGACTATTCGCAGATATACGACCTCGTAAAAGAGAAGTGCATCGGCATAGTGTATATGGGCGTGGACAACAAGAAGCTCCACGACAACTTCGACGACTTCGGAATACCCACAAGAGACACCAAGTCGATGAAGGAATGTATGGCGGCGTGCAAGGAGCTCGCCACAGACGGATCCACAGTACTGCTCTCCCCCTGCTGCGCCAGCTTCGACCTCTTCAAGAATATGGAGGACAGAGGCGAACAGTTCAAGGAGATTGCCACGAACTCATAATTTTTTAGCAAAATTGCCGGAACTTCCGGAATACCCGGAATACCCGGAAAAAACCGGAAAATTCCCCCCCCTCCTCTCCCCATGCCAATATTCAGATACAAAAAAGGCGATAACGTAATATGGGCGATATTCTTCTTCCTGTGCATAATAAGCATCATTGAGGTGTTTAGCGCGTCAAGTACGCTCACATACAACCATGATGACTTCACAGGGCCTGTATTGAAGCACTCCATGTTCCTGCTCGGCGGCTTTGTCTGCATGATTCTCATCAGCAACGTGAAGTGCAAGTATTTCAAGCTGATGACGCCCATCGCCCTGATTATCTCCGTCATAACGCTGCTCACGGTGTTGCTGTTGGGTGAAAGCACCAACGGAGCGAGCCGCTGGCTGTCGATATTCGGTTTCCAGTTCCAGCCTTCGGAGCTTGCCAAAGGAACGATGATACTGGCCGAAGCGCAGATACTCGCAGCCATGCAGACACCCGGCGGCACAGACAAGCGCGCCTTCAAATACATCGTTGGCCTCGCATTCCTCATCTGCGGACTGATATTCCTGGAAAACCTCTCCACAGCCATACTGCTGGGCATCGTTGTGGTGCTGATGATGTTTGTCGGGGGCGTCTCGCTGAAACTTATCGGCGAACTTTTGGGCGTATTCGCCATTCTGGGCGGCATCGGCCTGTTCCTGATAATGACACTCGGCAAGACCGACGAGCCCAAAGAGTCCGCCGAACTGACCCTCACCGAAAAGACCGTACAGACGGAGAAGAAAGACCCAAGCACGATAGGCAAGGTGTTCCACCGCTTCGACACATGGAAGAAGAGAATACAGAAATTCGGCGAGGAGAGACCCAAGCCAGAGGACTTCGACCTGAACGAAGACGCACAGGTGGGACACGCCCGCATAGCAATAGTGAACTCCAACGTCTTCGGCGTGGGACCGGGAAACAGCGTGCAGCGCGACTTCATGCCTCAGGCATACTCCGACTTCATCTTCGCCATAATAATTGAAGAGCTGGGACTGGGCGGCGCCTTTGTAATATGCTTCCTGTACACAATACTGCTCTACCGCACAGTACAAATCGCCAACAAATGCGAGAACAGCTTCCCCGCCTTCCTCATCATGGGACTCGCCTTGATGATTTGCATACAGGCCATATTCAATATGATGGTGGCTGTAGGCCTCGGCCCAGTAACGGGACAGCCGCTGCCGCTGATATCGCGAGGCGGCACATCGACGATACTCAACTGTGTGTATCTCGGTGTGATACTGAGTGTAAGCCACACGGCAAAGAAAAACGCAGAACTGGCAAACGCATAGCCATGTAACCAACACAGAGACAGGACATGAAAGTAATCGTCAGCGGCGGTGGAACAGGCGGACACATATTCCCCGCAATATCAATAGCAAACGCAATAAAGGAGCAGCAGCCCAAAGCGGAAATACTCTTTGTGGGCGCAGAGGGCAGGATGGAAATGCAGCGCGTGCCGGCGGCAGGCTATAAGATTATAGGACTGCCTGTGCAGGGCTTCAACCGCAAACAGCTGCTGAAGAACATCTCGGTGCTGTGGAACCTGTGGAAGAGCAAGCGCATGGCACGCGGGATAGTCCGTGAGTTCAAACCCGATGTGGCTGTCGGCGTGGGCGGATATGCCAGCGGGCCAATGCTCGACGAATGCTCCGCAGCCGGCATACCGTGCATTATACAGGAGCAGAACTCATACGCCGGGGTAACGAACAAGCTCCTCGCCAAAAAGGCGCGCAAGATATGTGTGGCATACGAAGGCATGGAGAGGTTCTTCCCCGCAGAGAAGATACTGCTCACAGGCAACCCCGTGCGCCAGAACATAGTGGACTCCACCATCAGCAGGGACGACGCCCTGACGGCATTCGGCCTCAGGAAAGACCTGAAGACAATACTCATCGTAGGCGGAAGCCTCGGCGCAAGAACGCTCAACACCAGCGTGCTCAACCACCTCCAGGAGATTGCGCAGAGCAATGTGCAGATACTGTGGCAGACGGGGAAATACTACAAAGAGCAGATTGCACAGGCAAAGAAACAGGCGCAGGCAGAAGGGAAATGGCCGGAGAACCTGCACGAGACCGACTTCATCGCCGATATGGGGGCGGCATACACTGCGGCAGACCTCGTCATCAGCCGTGCCGGGGCAAGCAGCATCTCGGAGTTCTGCCTGATAGGCAAGCCCGTGATACTCGTACCCTCACCAAACGTGGCTGAAGACCACCAGACAAAGAACGCCATGGCACTCGTGAGCAGACAGGCGGCGATATACGTGAAGGACGCCGAGGCACCAGACCGCGTCATAAAAGAGGCCATCACTGCAGTGAACAACGACGAACTGCTCAACACACTTGGCACTAACATAAAGAAACTCGCACTGCCAGACTCGGCAAACATCATAGCAGACATAGTAATAAGGACAGCTAAAAAATAATGAAACAGATAAAGTCAGTATATTTCGTGGGCGTGGGCGGCATCGGGATGTCAGCCATAGCGCGCTATTTCCTGAAGCAGGGGCTCACCGTCGGGGGATACGACAAGACCCCTTCCGCCCTTACACGCCAACTTGAGAAAGAGGGCGTGCTCGTGCATTACGAGGACAACACAGCACTCATTCCGCAGGCTTGCATGGACAAGGACACCACCCTCGTGGTATATACCCCCGCCATTCCCGCCGACCACAGCGAACTGTGCCATTTCAAGGACAATGGCTTCGACGTGGAGAAGCGCGCACAGGTGTTGGGCAGGCTCACCCAGTCGAACAAGGGGTTGTGCTTCGCCGGCACTCACGGCAAGACCACCACTTCCACCATGTGCGCCCACATAATGCACCAGTCGGCAGCAGACTGCAACGCCTTCCTCGGCGGCATATCGAAGAACTACGGCACGAACTACATACTCTCCGCACAGTCGGAATACGTTGTGATAGAGGCAGATGAGTTCGACCGCTCCTTCCACTGGCTGCGACCGTGGATGAGCGTCATCACATCCACCGACCCCGACCATCTGGACATCTACGGCACAAAAGAGGCTTACCTCGAAAGCTTCGCCCACTATACGGAACTCATACAGCCGGGAGGAGCACTCATCATACACAAGGGTCTGGAAGTGAAGCCACGGATACAGGAGGGCGTAACGCTCTACGAATACAGCCGCGACGAAGGCGACTTCCACGCAGAGAACATTAAGATAGAGAACGGCGACATAACCTTCGACTTCATATCGCCCATAGAGAACGTTACGGGCATAGAACTCGGACAGCCCATACCGATAAACATCGTGAACTCCATTGCGGCAATGGCAATGGCACAGCTCAACGGATGCACCGCCGACGAACTGCGCGAGGGCATAAAGACCTACGGAGGTGTCGACCGCCGCTTCGACTTCCGCATACGCACCGACAGACAGGTGCTGCTCAGCGACTATGCCCACCACCCGAAGGAGATACAGGCAAGCGCGTCATCACTGCGCGAACTGTACAAGAACCGCAAGATAACCGCCATCTTCCAGCCGCACCTCTACACCCGCACACGCGACTTCTACAAGGACTTCGCCGATGCGCTGAGCATACTCGACAAGGTTGTGCTCACAGAGATATACCCCGCACGCGAACTGCCGATAGAGGGCGTTACCTCACAACTCATCTACGACAATCTCGCAGAGGGCGTGGAGAAGGTCATGATAAGGAAGGAAGAGGTGGCAGACTATCTGAAGAACAACGACACAGACGTCGTGGTGGTGCTCGGAGCCGGCGACCTCGACAACCAGATGGAAACCTTCGCAGAAGTGCTGAACAGCAAATAAACACGCGCACCGCAACAACACATTAATGGAGCGACTGAAGAAATACATATTAGTCATAATAGACGTGCTGCTCCTCGCCTATCTCGCACTTGCCATAACGGTGTTCAACAACCCCGATGAGAGCAGGAAGACCTGTCGCGAGGTGACGATAACCATTGCCGACGAGAACACAAACGGATTCCTCGACGTGAAGGAGATAAAGTCTCTGCTGATGAAGCAGAACATGTATCCCCTGAACAAGAAGATGCAGAGCATAGAGCCACGGCAGATAGAGGAGATGCTTACAAGCAGCCCCTTCATAAACACCGCCGAATGCCATAAGTCGAAGGACTCGCTCGTCAGCATCACCGTTACGCAGCGGCTGCCCGTGGTGCGCATCAAGGGGAACGACGGCGGCGACTACTACCTCGACGTGAACGGCGGAGTGGTGCCAAACGCCAACTACCACAGCGACCTGATTATAGCCACAGGCACATTCTCGAAGAAGTTTGCCATGCAGTCGCTCGCCCTGCTTGCCGAACTGCTTACTGACGATGACTTCTGGAACGCGCAGATAGAGCAGATAAACGTGACGGAAGAGGGCGGCATAGAGCTTGTGCCTCGCGTGGGCGAGCATGTGGTGTATCTCGGACCACTTCCGCAAGACACCGACAAGGAAATGCAGGAGGAGAAGATACGCGACTACGTGAAGAACCGCCTCCACCGCCTCGAACTCTTCTACCGCTACGGTCTGCCGCAGACGGGATGGAACAAATACGGCTTCATAAACCTGGAATACGAAGGGCAGATAATCTGCAAGAAGGAGAAAGGCACAGTGGTGGATGACTCCGAAGAACAGATAAACAACGAGATAATGGCGCAAGAGGGCATCAACCCCGAAGCCATAAATAATTAACGAATAGTGAAGAATGAATAGTGAATAGTTTGCTACCGCACAAACTATTCGCTATCATCGCAGCAGCAGACTATTCACTATTCACTACTCGTTATTCACTACCATCGCGGCAGCAAACTATTCACTATTCGTTATTAACTATTCACTATATTAAATCGTGTCAGCAAATCAAGAATTTATCGTCGCTATCGAACTCGGCTCGTCAAAGCTCACCGGTATAGCAGGAAGGAAGAACATGGACGGCAGCATCACCGTGGTTGCCTTGTGTAGGGAAGAGTCCTCATCGTTCATCCGCAACGGAGTGCCATACAAGATAGACAAGACCGCACAGTGCATCTCGTCTATCGTGAACAAGCTGAAGATGCAGCTGAAGGTGAACATAAACCGCGTCTATGTGGGCATTGGCGGACAGTCCATCCACAGCGAGCGGAATGTAAACGTGCGCGACCTCCCCAACGTGGAGATGATTACACAGCGCATGATTGACGACATACAGGAGACCAACCGCCAGATGAACTACCCGGGGCAGTACATACTCGACTCCATAACGCAGGAGTACAAGGTGGACAACCTGCTGCAGAACGACCCTGTAGGCATACAGTGCCGCCATCTGGAGTCTAACTTCCTGAACATCCTATGCCGCGAGCAGTTCTACAACAACCTGAACGAGTGCTTCGAGATAGCCGGCATACCGATAGCGGAGATGATTCTCTCCCCCGTGGCGCTCGCCGACAGCGTTCTCGCCGACTCGGAGAAACGCTCGGGATGCGTGCTCGTTGACCTCGGCGCCGACACCACCACCGTCGCCGTTTACCACAAGAACATACTCCGCCACCTCGCAGTGATTCCGCTCGGAGGCTCAAACATCACTCGCGACATCGCATCGCAGCACATCGAGGAGGACATGGCGGAAGACATGAAACTGCGCTATGGCACAGCATACAGCGACTTCATCGACACAAACGACGCTGTACAGTACAATGCCGGCGAGGACAAGCAGATTTCCAACATCCTCTTCAACGACATCGTGGAGTCGCGACTCAGGGAGATTATAGAGAACATCAACTGCCAGATACCCAAGACATACCGCGACAGCCTCCTCGGCGGACTGATAATCACCGGCGGCGGATGCAATATGCCTAACATAGAGAAAGCCTTCGTCACCTACACCGGCATACAGAAAGTGCGCATAGCAAAGTTCGTGCAGCAGACCATCAATTCCCACATAGAGGAACTGTCCGCACGCAACGGCATGATGAACGGTGCGCTCTCCATACTGGCTAAGGGAGAGATGTGCTGCACAGGCGAGGAGTTCCACCAGAACGAGGAACTGTTCACACAGCAGGGCGAAGCGGCCGTTGACGTAAGCTCGCCCGTTGTCATTGACGTTTCACCACAGCCTAAGCGTCAGGGAGTGGTCATCACACCTGTAGAAATAGAGGCGATAGAGAAAAGACGCGCCGAAGAGGCGGCACAGGCGGAAGCGGAAGCAAGAGCAAAGGCTGAAGCTGAAGCAGAGAAGGCAAAGGCATTGGCAGAAGAAGAGGCAAAGAGAATGGCGGATACTGGCAACAAGCCATCCGTAGGCAAACGCCTCAAGAACTGGTTCCGCAACTTCATGTCAGAGGAATAAACCCACCACCCACTAACTTCCCATCTATAGAACCCACCTTAACAACTATGTTTCAACCATTGGATTTCGCAGTTCCCGAAACTGCAAAGAGCATTATAAAGGTAGTAGGCGTTGGCGGCGGCGGCAGCAACGCAGTCAATCACATGTACCGCGAAGGCATCAGCGGAGTGTCGTTCGTTGTGTGCAACACCGACATGAAGGCACTCGAGGACAGCCCTGTGCCAGTACATCTGCAACTCGGAGCGGAAGGACTCGGTGCCGGCAACAAGCCCGAAATAGGCCGACAGAAAGCGGAAGAAACCGTTGACGAGATAAACGACATGCTCAACGATGGCACGAAGATGGTGTTCATTACGGCAGGCATGGGCGGCGGCACAGGCACCGGAGCGGCACCAGTCATAGCCAAGATTGCACGCGAAAACGACATACTCACCGTCGGCATCGTCACCATTCCCTTCGTGTTCGAGGGCGAGAAGAAGATAGACAAGGCACTTGACGGTGTGGATGAGATGGCGAAACACGTTGACGCACTGCTCGTCATAAACAACGAGCGTCTGCGGCAGATATATCCCGCACTCTCTGTAGCCGATGCCTTCAAGCGCGCCGACGACACACTGAGCGTTGCCGCCAAGAGCATTGCCGAGATAACCACCAATCACGGATACATCAACCTCGACTTCAACGATGTGAAGACCATGATTAAGGACGGTGGTGTGGCCATCATATCAACAGGCTACGGCGAAGGCGAGAAGAGGCTCGGCGACGCCATAGAAGATGCCCTCAACTCGCCTCTCCTCAACGACAACGATGTGTATAACTCAAAGAAAATACTCCTCAGCATCACCGCCTCACCCGGCGAAAACGGCGAAGGACTCATGATGGAGGAGATGAACTACGTACACGCCTTCATGGACAAGTTCGACAAGAACATCGAAACAAAATTCGGACTTGCCTTCGACCCCGAACTCGGAGAGAAAGTGAAGGTTACGGTGCTCGCCACAGGCTTCGGACTGCGTAACATCTACGAGCAGCAGCACCGCCTGGACCGATACAACAACCTCACCCCCGACGAGCGTGCCAAACAAGAGGAGAACGAACGCCTGCGCGACGAACGCCGCCGCGGATACTACGGCAAGGACTCCGGCCCGCGCCTCAAGCGACGCCCGTCAATATACCTGTTCTCGCTCGATGACCTCGACAACGACAACATCATTTCCGCCATTGAACAGACCCCAACCTTCACGAGAACAAAGAAGGTGGTCGACGACCTGAAAAACTCCATATCGCCAATGGCAGTCAACAAAACCTCAGTTGTTATAGAACCCGCGGAAGAACCCATGGACGTCAACGGGAAAATCTCCTTCAGCTAAACTCTTACCCGCAGACCGAATCTTAGTTTGCATCAAATAAACAACCGCCACCGCACAACGCTGGATTTCAGCACTTGCGCGATGGCGGCTGTTTCATTATCCCCCGCTTGGGACAAAAGTACTGGCACAAGTGGCACACTTACGATACCTAAAGGGCATACATTGGGACTCAATCAGTTCCCATTAACCCAAATAGTTCATTAGAGAATGGTTTGTATTGAATTTTATTTTTGATTAGATTT
>JABUUG010000019.1 GCA_021443285.1 Bacteroidaceae bacterium | reverse complement strand
CCAACGCGGTCCATATCAAAGGGGCGGCACCCCTGTGAAGATAAGGCTTTAAGGCTTTGGAATCCCGCTGCAATAAACTTGCATTGAACTTCTGCGCCACACACAACTGCATAGTCGTACGCCCCCTCTGCAAGAAGCCGTTGGGCAAGAATTAAGGCAGATACTCCGGAAATGCATGCATTACTTACAACGATTGGCTTATTTGCCACAAGCCCCACAGCCTCACCAATTTTTTCGGCTGCATTGGCAATACCCAAAATGTTACCATCCCCCACATTGCCCTTCGTTGTACTGATTATGAGTATTGTTCGATTGTAATCCCCTATTTGCTCCTTACATTTCGATAGGGCTTGGCGTATTGAGCTAATCGCAAGAGATTCAAATTTCGTGTATCCTTCTATCATGAAAGCCTCCGCTTCCTTCTCTGTGAACAAACTTGCCATCCCAGAAAAGCCTGTGTCGCAGATATTCGAAAAGCGTCTCAGACCACTCCTCCCTGCCTTCACTGCCTTGTAGTTCTCCTCTGTTGTTCTGCCCAGCGGAGATAGAATATTGTCTGCAATAATCCGAGCAATAGCCATTTGGTCGATTTTATTCTTTTGTCCTTAGCATTCTTCGGGGGAAATCTTATGTGTCTCCCATTTTTCCTTCCATTTCACATAAAACTCAGGGCTATATATCATCAGATTATAATTCATGTCCATAAAGACTTGCACGGTACGTGCTTGGCAGTAAAGCAGATTTGTATGACGGTCTCTTATCTCATAGTCAAATATTATTTTTGCGGATATGCATGGTTTATATATAATGTCAATGCGAGCCTGACTGCCGTAACGTAGTGGGTGTTTGTATTGTATCTGCATATCTACGATTGGTGCGTAGCACTGATTATCGAGATAGCCGGTATAGGACAACCCGTATTTTTGTCCAAACGCTTCTCTGGCATCTTCAAGGTATAATGGATAGGCGCCGTGCCACACCACCTTCATGAGATCTACCTCGCTGAATCTGATATCTATGTCTTTTGATGTCTTTAACATACTATTTGAAAAACTCGAAATAATTATACCACTGTGTAGGATAGGTATTGACGATATTCTCCAGTTCTCGGATATATGCGTTGCTGAGTTGCCGAATTCTTTCCTGATGAGGACAGGTCTTGTCATATTCTAAAGGTATGACGAAAACTCGGTATTTATTATAGCTTGTCTTCATAACGAATACGGAAATTACACTCAGAGACAGCTTTGTGGGAATTTGGAACGACCCGAAAGGAAAGTCTGACTTACCGCGAAGAAAATCTGCTGTGATTTTTTTTTCGGAACCGAATATTCTGTCTGCGGGACAACTGACTATTTCTCCTCTGTTGACTGCACTGACTATTTCAAAGATATGCGCCATGTCTGGCCGGACTTCTATGATATTTATGTTGTGGCTTGAGAACAGCTTCCGGCGATTTTCCTTTACGGAAGTCTTCTCCCCAAAATATACAAGTGCGTTGAAGGTTTTACGCTGAGATGTCAGTGTATAACCTGCTATTTCATAGTTGCCGACATGTGAACTAAGAATAATGAAGCCTTCTTCTCTCTGAGAGAGTTGCTCAAAGTGGTCTAACCCTTGTATGTCAATGTGGAACTTCTTGCCGGCATACATCGCAAACTTGTCAACAACGACTTCTGCGAAGAGGCAGTGGTTTCTGTATGTGTTCCACGCTGACCTACACCTGCCATACTTATGTTGTCGTCTGAAATAACGATAGGTTATGCGGCTACTGCTGTTGAGGAAAAGACATACTGGTATGACAAATATCGACACAAAGGTATAAATGACTCTTGTGTCGATATGGCGTAGCAGACGAATAAGGGATTTGTGCATCCATCCGTTGCCGTATGTTGTGCCCGTCCAGTCTTTGTCCACTTTCTAAAGCTTGTTCTCTATGTAGTTGCAGAAATCACCGTAGGTCTTGACAGATGACATCTCTTCTGGTTTTATTCTGAAGCCGAATATCTTATCGACAATGACAACTATATCTACATAGTCAAGACTGTCTATGCCCAAATCGTCTTTTAGAAGGGCTTCTTCATGGAGTTTTTCTTCCTCTATCTCAAGCTCTTCTATCATAAACTCTCTGATTTTTTTTTCTATCTCTGTTCTGTTCATCTTGTATGCTATGATTAATGATGCAACGTCCATTTAATGTCCATGCGCTGATGCGCATGGAGCGGGGGGGGGAGGAATATGGTTTGTGGATACATTCTATGTAGGAAAAGAAACCTTGATTATGCTGTGCCCTTGCCCAAGATTGTCGTATATTTCCTCTATTTGGAGTCCGGCATCGGTGATACAGGATGTAATGTCCTCTGTATTGTACATCTTGCTATTGCCGTTTGCCATGGTGGTGAAGTATAGACTTGTCATTGTCAGGCACATGGCTGCGGTGTGAAATCGCTGCCTGTCCCACAGTGTCTCCATTATGTACAGTCGGGTATGGTTTCCCATTGCGGACTTTGCCCGCTTGAGGATACTTACCATCTCGTCCATGGAAAAACAATCAAGAAACTGACTCATCCATATGGCATCAGGCATTCCTTCTTCCACGGGGAAAGATGAATTGGTGTCAAGGAGGTTTATCGGATAGCCGGAAATACGGTCGGCACCCTCTTTGCCTGCAATGTTTTTCCTCATCATTTCTATTTGCTGTGGTAAATCAAGGATAGTTACTTTTGCTTGCTTGTCATACTCCACGCACTTCAATGCCCATTTCCCTGTATTGCCGCCGACATCGTAGAGAGTCTTCGTTCTGTTTTTGCGAAAAACTATCTCAAGTGCTTCTGGGAATGAGGAATCGCTATAGAAATGGTCGAAGGCAAACCACGATTCCTGAACATGGCTCGGAAGACTTGATAAACCCTCATAAAGCGTAGGCCAATTGCCAAACTGCTTCAATCCTTCAGGTTTTCCATTGATGAGTGACTGCTCTAACGAGTGCCACCCCACATAGTTCACATCGTGGTTGAAGTTTATGTTTACACGAGTGGCAGCGTCGTTGAGAAGAAACCAGCCAGTCTTTGAGAGGGTGAAGCGGTCGGTTGTGGTATCGATAAGGATTGTTCCGATGCACAGGGATGCCTCCAACAGACACTTTACTGCATAGTCCGATAGCCCTGTCTGTTCCACTATTTCCTCCCGTGTCAGAGGGGTGTCTGCATTACGGAGAGTGTCAAGTATGCCAAATTTAAGCATCAGTCGTGAAACCTGAAATATGGCAGGTCCCCATGCTATCAGCTCTGCGTAGTGCTGTGCTTCACGTGCTGACATTTGTTCCTGCGTATATTTCTTTTGTAGGGGTGATGACAGAATCATGATAGTGGAGTTATAATTTCCCTTTTTTTACCACTTCTCCTAAGATTTCGCCAAGCTTTTTAAAGCATTTCAAGAAGCTCTCATCAACGGTATAATCTGGAGTACCTACGCACTCATCGACAGAGAGCAGACAGACGACATTACCTGTAGCTACATCTTTTACTGTTATAGTTCCCCACATCTTCGTGGTATTGCCATCGCGCAGTGAGAACACTTTCCAGTATCTGTCCATATTGTTCACCTTAATTGTAATGGCATATCTTGGGTTTTCGCCTGCATTTACTATTTCTGAATCTTTTGCTTCTTTTTTGTAGCCCTTGGCAAACCATTCTGGCACTTTGGCAATAAGTTCATTGAGATTCTTGTATGGGTTTCCTAATGGCTCTTTGGAGTCGTACATTGCTCCTTCAAAATCGAAACGGACGGTTATTTTTCCGCATTTTTTCAGGTCAGAAACATTGCCTTCTGTTTCTGTTAACACTTTCTTCGCGCTGGCACTGATAGCTACAAAAAAGATAGCTACCAACATTAAAAATAATTTTTTCATAGTTTTCTTTGATTTTTGGATGATTGATGTTAGCTTTTGTCCTTGCGCGTATGCGCAAGGCGCAGGGGATGATTGGTTTTCAGGAAAGGTGTGGCTTAAATTTTCATATTTTATGATATTCTATGTAATACCAATGCACTGTTAGTGCCACCAAAGCCGAAAGAATTGCTGAGTACATACTTCAGTTCCTGCTTTGTTGTTTTTCTTGCTATATTCAGTTTTGCGGAGTATTCGTCTGGTTCTTCAAAGTTGATGTTCGGTGCGACAAAGCCATCACGCATCATTATTATGGAATAGACCACCTCCGAGGCTCCTGCCATCCAACATTCGTGTCCCGTCATCCCCTTCGTGCTGCTAATCAGAGCGTGTTCGCCTTCAAAGAGTTTCGATAGTGCTTTAGCTTCGTACATGTCACCTTGTTGTGTGGATGTGGCGTGTGCATTAATGTAGTCTATGTCCGAAGCTGTGACTTCTGCATCGGCGAGTGCGCGCTGTATAGCTAATACACTGCCAATGTTGCTCGGTTGAGATATGCCTCCGCCATTGCTTGAAAAGCCATAACCTACCACTTCGCATAGTATTTTTGCACCGCGAGCTACGGCATGGTCATAGTCCTCAAGTACAAGTGCCGCAGCACCTCCAGAGGGGACAAGTCCGTCTCGCTGTTTGTCGAATGGTCTGGATGCTTTTTCGGGGCAGTCCATACGCATGGAGAAGGTTCGGATGGCATCGAAAGACGACATGCCGTACATGTTTGTTTCCTGTGCACCTCCACACAGTATTGTTTCCTGCATACCCTGTTTTATCATCATATAGGCAAGTCCTATGGAGTGGCTGCCGCTAGCACATGCAGCACTTACAGAGAAGTTTATGCCTCGAAGCCCAAATACAGAGCAGAGGTTCATGTTTACTGTGGAGTTCATCGACTGGAAGATGGAGCCTGATCCGACAAGTTCAGAGTCGTGCTTCTCTTCCATAATTTTGTAACCTTCTATCACAGCTTTTGCAGAGGAATCATTACCAAAAATGCAACCCACCTCGTTTTCTTGGAGGTAGGTTTCATTGATGCCTGCCATAGCAAATGCCTCGCGAGTTGCCATATATGCATACTCTGCTTCTTCTGACAGGTTTGCACGCTGTCGCCTGTCAAGTAACCCTTTTAATGCCGGTTTTTCTACAAGTCCTGTAAGTCCTGAACGGAATCCGTATTCAAGACGTTTCCTGTCAAGTACTATGCCAGACTTGCCTTCGTAAAGCGACTTGCTGACTGACTCAACATTATTGCCGATGCACGACCATATTCCTATGCCCGTAATCACAACCCTTTTCATGCAAAATACAGTTTCCGGATTTTATATCTCTGCAAGTGCCTGTTTGAGGTCGTTTATGATGTCTTCTGAGTCTTCAATGCCGACTGACAGTCTCATGAGGTCTGGCTGTATTCCTGCCTGAAGTAGCTGTTCTACAGAGAGTTGTCGGTGTGTATGGCTTGCCGGGTGCAGTATGCATGAGCGTGCATCTGCCACGTGTGTTACTATGGCAATGAGTTTTAGGGAGTCCATGAACTTTACTGCTGTCTCTACATCCCCCTTCAGTCCGAATGAGAGAACACCACACGAACCGTTCGGCAGGTATTTCTGTGCTTTCTGATAGTTGATGTTGCCTGGCAGTGAAGGGTAGTTTACCCATGCAACTTTTGGGTTTTCGGAAAGGAATTGTGCGACTTTGAGGGCATTGCTGCAGTGCTGCGGCATTCTGAGGTGCAGGGTCTCTATGCCGAGGTTGAGCAGAAATGAGTTGTGTGGTGAGGGAATTGAACCAAGGTCTCTCATCAACTGTGCAACGAGTTTTACCGTGTAGCCCATTTTGCCGAATGCCTCTGCGTAGATCAATCCGTGGTATGATGGGTCAGGTGTGCATAGTCCAGGGAATTTGTCGGGGTACTGTGTCCAGTCGAAGTTGCCGGAATCTACGACACATCCTCCCACTTGTGTGGCGTGTCCGTCAAGATATTTTGTTGTTGAATGTACTACAATGTCCGCTCCCCATTCAAACGGGCGGCAGTTGATGGGTGTGGCAAATGTGTTGTCTATGATAAGTGGAAGTCCGTTTTTGTGTGCAATATTTGCCCATCTCTCTATGTCGAAGACATTACAGCCTGGATTTGTTATTGTTTCTCCGAAGAGGAGCTTTGTGTTGGGTCGTATTGCAGCCTGAATTTCTTCGTCAGTGGCTTCCGGGCTAATCATTGTACACTCAATGCCAAGTTTTTTGAGTGTTACTCCGAAGAGATTGTATGTGCCTCCATATATTTCGTTTGATGTTACTATATGTCCTCCTGCTTCACATATATTAAATACTGCGAAAAAGTTTGCTGCCTGTCCTGAGGAAGTGAGTGTAGCTCCGACACCGCCTTCGAGTTCACAGATTTTCTGTGCTACGGCGTCGTTTGTTGGGTTTGCGAGTCGTGTATAGAAGTATCCGCTTGTCTTCAAATCGAAGAGGTCAGCCATTTCTGATGTACTGCTGTATTTGAATGTAGTGCTTTGATATATTGGGAGTACTCTTGGTTCGCCGTTTTGGGGCTGCCATCCAGCCTGAACGCATTTCGTTGATGTATTCATATTCAGTATTTTAGTGGTTTTGTGTTGTCAGATGGAGATAATGTTTTTCTGGAGTGTTAGTATGTTGCAGTTATCTTTTCTTTCATACTGCACAGAATCCATGAGTTGCTTTATGAGGAATATTCCAAGTCCTCCGACGTTTCTTTCTTCTGGTGAGAGTGTTATGTCGGCATCGGGAATCTGGGTGGGATCGAATGGTTTACCGTTGTCAATGAGCTTGAACGATATTTGTGTGACAGGCATGAGATTTTCTTCGGAGTTGGAGGATGCTTCTATGCAGCTGGCTTGTATCTTTATTTGTCCTGTTACTCCTTCTGGATAGGCGTACATGACACAATTGGCAAATGCCTCTTCGAGTGCAAGATTGAGTGGGTCAAGAAAGAGTTCGTCAATATTGAATTTCCTGCCCACCTCTTGGATGTACGACTGTATCTGAGAAACGGCTTCAATCTTATTCTCTGCAACAAATTCTACGATGTTCATGGATTATTTATTTGTTTGAGTATGATGTCTGTAGCTCCGCATTTGTTTTTCACATAATTTGCGGCTTGATTGCCAAGGATTTCTATTCTGCTTGGGTTGCTGTAGAATTGGTCCATTATGGAATTGAAGTTTTTCTGGTTGTGTATTTCAATTCCTGATTCTGTGGCTTTCAGTTCTTGTGCTTCCTGGAACTTTATATTGTTTGGCCCGAATATTACAGGTTTCCCCCATACTGCAGCTTCAAGAATGTTGTGAATTCCTACGCCAAATCCTCCTCCTACGTATGTAATGTCTGCATACTGGTATATGCTGGATAACATTCCGTAGCAGTTTATTATGAGCACTTGTTTTGGGTTTTCTTCTTGACAGGTGTTTTTGTTTTCTTCAAGTTTTTTGTAGTAAACGGCTTTCATGCCGTGGTTGTTGAGCAAATTTGAGAGTTCGCTCAAATGACTTTCGCTGACAACATGTGGGGCAATAATGAGTGTCCAATCGGTGTGTTTTGCGAAATGCGGTATAATAATGTTTTCGTCTGGCTGCCATGTGGAACCTGCGACAAATACTTTCCCATTGTCATTTTTCCTGTTTTTTAGAAATGCTTCGAGTGCGGGAAGTGGCTGTGCTTGCTGCTGTATGTGCTTTACTCTGTCGAATCTTGTGTCGCCGGTTACGGTTACGTTGTGTATTCCTATGGATGCAAGTAGCAGTTTGCTCTCATTGTTTTGTACGAAGAGGTGTGTGAAGCATCTGAGCACTTTTTTATACTGTCTGCCATACCACTTGAAGAAGACTTGGTCTTTCCGGAAAATACTGCTTACACTATAGGTTGGTATGTTCTTATTATTCAGTAATCTAAGATGGTTCCACCAGAATTCGTACTTTATGAAGTATGCTTCTTTTATATTTATGTATTTGTGGAAACGTTGGGTGTTGGTTGGTGTGTCTATTGGAAGATAGCAGACTATGTCTGCATGTTCATAACTCTTTCTTACCTCGTAGCCTGAGGGTGAGAAGAATGTGAGGAGTATTTTTTCTTCGGGTTTCTCACTTTTTATTTTCTCTATGAGTGGTCTTGCTTGTTCAAATTCTCCAAGTGAGGCGGCATGAAACCATATGTAGCGACTGTTGTGGTCGGCATTTTGTTCGAGTAAGCTGAATGTCTCCCTTTCACCACGCCACATTTTCCTTGCTTTCTCGTTGAAAAATGAGACGATGAAGACGGCTGCCTGATATATATATATAACTAGCGAATACAAAATGCAGGATTGGGAGATGTTTTTAGGTGGGTTCTATAAATTGGAAGTTATAAGAAGTTAAGGGAAGTTATGCTGCTTCGCAGTAGAAGTTAGGGGACATATGTGTTTGATACTCAGAATGTATTGTCCTTTAACTTCCCTTAACTTCCGCGCCGTAGGCGAATAACTTCCTTTAGCTTCATAATTAATAGCTATTGCCTGAATAGTTTGTGCGGTGGCAAACTGTTAACTATTTATCACTCACCTATATTTGTTGGTAGTGTATCTATTGCCTTGTTGAGTCGCTTGAGTGTTTCTTCCTTTCCGATGAATGCTGTGATGTCGAACATACCAGGCCCTATACCTCGTCCGACGATAGCGAGTCGGAAGGCATTCATGACGTCTCCAAGTTTGTACCCTTTTCTTTCAACCCAGTCGAATATGACTTTCTCTTGATTTATAATTGAGAAGTCGTCAATTGTGTTTATTATTTCGGCGAGTTCTCTCATTTGTTGTGGTGAGTGTTGTTTCCAACGTTTTTTTGTCGTCTTTTCGTCGTAGGATAATGGTGGAATGAAGAAGAAGTCGCATAATTCCCAGAGTTCGTTTACGAAGCTGATTCTTCCTTTCATCATTGATACGACTTGCTGTATTCGTTCAATGGTAGTGTCTATACCGTTTCCTTGTACGATTGGCGCGAAGAGGTTCGCTATTTCTTCGTCCGTTTTGTTGAGTATGTATTGGTGGTTGAACCATTTGGCTTTTTCGAAGGCGAACTTTGCCCCTGATTTTGAACACTTTGCGAGGTCGAACTGTGTTATTAGTTCGTCAATGGTAAATAGCTCTTGTTCTGTGCCAGGATTCCATCCTAAGAGTGCGAGGAAGTTGATGAGTGCTTCTGGGAAGTATCCTTTTTCTCGGAATCCGCTTGAGATTTCGCCGCTTTTGGGGTCGTGCCATTGTAGTGGGAATACTGGGAATCCGAGTCTGTCTCCGTCTCGTTTAGAGAGTTTTCCTTTTCCGTCGGGTTTTAGCAGGAGCGGTAGATGTGCGAATCGTGGCATGGTGTCCTGCCATCCGAATGCTTGATATAGCAGTACGTGGAGTGGTGCAGACGGTAGCCATTCTTCACCTCTTATGACGTGTGAGATTTGCATTAGGTGGTCGTCAACGATGTTTGCAAGGTGGTATGTGGGTAGCTCGTCCGCACTTTTGTAGAGCACTTTGTCGTCGATGACATCGCTTTTTATGATGACGTTGCCTCGTATTATGTCGTCAACATGTATGTCGATGCCGGGCTGGACTTTGAATCGGACGACATACTGCTGTCCGTCTTCAATCATTTCCCTGACGAGTTCTTTTTTAAGCGTCAGGGAGTTTCGCATGCTCATTCTCGTTGATGCATCGTATTGAAAGTTTGGTATCTCTTTTCTTTTTGCTTCGAGTTCTGCTGGTGTGTCGAAGGCGATATATGCTTTTTCTTGGTTGAGGAGGATATCGACATATTGCTTGTATATGTGTCTTCTTTCGCTTTGTCGGTATGGCCCGTTGTTTCCGCCGTAGCTTACTCCCTCATCGAACTTTATTCCGAGCCATCTGAAAGCTTCTATGATGTATGCTTCTGCTCCTTCGACGAAGCGTGCGGTATCAGTGTCTTCGATGCGGAATATTATCTCTCCGCCACGTTGTTTTGCGAAGAGATAGTTGAACAGGGCGGTACGTACTCCGCCAATATGTAATGGTCCTGTCGGACTGGGTGCGAAACGTACCCTTATGCGCTTTTCCATAGTTTATTTATAATATACAGGGCGCAAAGGTATAAATAAAATGATAACCTTATTTTTGAATTGAATATTTTTGCTACTTTTGCCGCCAAATATTGATATGATGAAGAATAAGTCTGAAATAAGGGGATTTTTTTTGAGGGCCGGGCTTGTGGCGGTGTGTGTTGTTGTTATTGTGATAGCATTGCCGCGTCGTGGTAGTGTGAATTGGCTTTATAGTGAGGGGCATCCTTGGAAGAATCCTGATTTGGTGTCGAAGTATGATTTCCCAGTGTTTATGGATTCTGTTGAGAAACGTCATGTGTTGGATTCGTTGTTGCGTAAGCGGTCTCCTTATTATGTGTTGAGGGGTGATATCAAGGATAGGGTTCTTGCAGACTTTGACGCTAAGGTTGGGGGCGAAGATTGTGTTGTCCCTGAGGTTGCGAGGAATCGTATTCGGGATTTGCTTAGGGAGATATATGATCACGGTGTTGTTGATGCGGAGAGTTTCCGTTTGTTGGCGAGGGACACTACAAGCGGTATAAGGCTCGTGCGTGAGCGGAATGTTGTAAATGTGCGTCTTGGTGATATATATTCGACTGTTTCTGCGTACCAATTGCTGAGTGGTGACTCGCTGATAAGCAGGTATAGGGGTGAGCTTGGTGGTGTGGACTTGCAGGAGTTTATTACAGCGAACCTGATGGATGATGTTTCCCGGAACAGGGTGGAGACGGATGAGATAGAAGGGTCGCTTCTTGTTGCGAAGTATTATGTGGAGAAGGACTCAAAGATTATAGATAAGGGCGAATATATTGATCATGAGAAGTTTCTGAAGATTCGTGCTTATGAGCAGGAGGTGAATCATCATAACACTTCGATAGCGAGTCTTCCCCGTGCAGTTGCTGGTCAGACTTTGTATGTGTTGGTGTTTATGGTGCTGCTTACGGTTTATATTGCTTTGTTTCGCAGGGATTATTTTGAGAAGCCTCGCCAGTTGCTTTTGCTTTATATATTGGTTACGTGTTTTCCGGTCGCTGTGTCGTTGATGAGTCGGTTCACGCTGTTTTCAGTTTATGTGTTGCCGTTTGCGGTTGTTCCGATGTTTATTCGTGTGTTCATGGATTCTCGTACGGCGTTTGTCGGGCATGTCATTATGGTGCTGATATGTGCTATAGGTGTAACTTATCAGTATGAATTTATTATAATGGAGATTGGTGCTGGTGCGGTGGCGATATGTTCTATGCGTCATCTTACTCAGCGTTCAGAGGTGTTTATGTCGGCGGCATGGGTTGTGTTGTGTACGTCTTTGATATATACTGCTTTGCAGCTGATGCAGGAAAACATGTTTGGTACTGTTCTTGACGAGACAATTTATTATTATCTGATTGTGAACGGTGTTCTTTTGCTTTTTGCTTATCCTGCCA
>JABUUG010000199.1:1694-6799 GCA_021443285.1 Bacteroidaceae bacterium | reverse complement strand
GCTATAAAGGCAATTACTACTGCCTGTGGCTTTGTGAACACAACCTTGAAATCCTGTGGCTTGAGGGTGAGTCCCATGCCGAACATGACTATTCCGAGCAGCAGACTGACTGATGATGTGGGAATCCATTTGAAGAGGGAAGGTAACAGCAGTGCAAGGGCTGCAACACTCAGCACTATTAACGCCAGATAGCGAGATAGGAGTTTTGACATGGCTGGGTTTTATGGATTTGTTGCTTTTATGCCGCAAAATTAATGAAAATGAGCATACCATGGAGTTTTATGCCGATTATTCTGTACGAAAGAGTTATTTTTGCAGCTGCAACTGAAGAAATATGATGTATCTATGCCACTTACTCAAGTACTTTTATTATGTCGTATATATAATTAATGATTAGTATAAAACCAGAAACCATGAAAAGAACTATCGAAAACGAATGGCTCCGCGTGACAGCAGACAACCACGGGGCAGAGATTGTCTCTATCTTTGACAAGCGCAGGCAGCGCGAGTGTGTATGGAACGCCGACGGCAGCTGGTGGAAGCGCCACACGCCGGTACTTTTCCCCATCGTAGGCTCCATCTGGCACAACACCATGCGCGCGGAGGGCAGCGAGTATCACATGACACAGCACGGATTCGCACGCGACATGGACTTCGACTGCATCTGTGAGAACGCCGCCCGCCTTGAATTTTCGCTGAAGAGCAGCGACGAGACGAAGGCGAAATACCCATATGACTTCGAGCTGCGCATAGCGCACACCCTCGATGGCAGCACCGTAACCACATCGTGGACGGTCGTGAACACCGGCAGCCGCACGCTCCACTTCCAGATTGGCGGACACCCGGCGTTCATGATTCCCGATGTGTCGGAGGACTATGACACCACTGGCACACTGCGACTGACGGGCAGCGGCAGCTACGAACTGACGGAGATTGGCGCAGAAGGGTGCGTGAAGGCAGAGCCGATACAGCTGAACACCAACGAGATAGCCATCACACGCGACACCTTCAAGAAGAACGCGCTGATATTCGAGTCGCCCTGTCCGCAGACCGTCGAACTGCTCGACCGCAGCGGCAACAACGTCCTCACCTTCCATTCCCCATCGCCATCGCTCGGACTGTGGGCGCCATCAAAGGACATCCATGCGCCATTCGTCTGCATAGAGCCGTGGTGGGGACGCACAGACCGAGAAGGCTACGAGGGCGAGTTCAAGGACAGGGAATATATGAACCACATCGCTGCCGGCGAAGAGATGAGGGGCGAATGGGCAGTGAGGATTGGCATTAACGATTAATGAATCCGCTTGAAAAAGAAGCTTTTTACAGAACAGGTTCTGCCAGGCCTTTGGGTCGGTGTCTAACTTAGAAGCACGCTTGCACATGCTCTGCGATGGTTCGCCGAACATATCAAGCTGTATATTGCGATTGGATTCGTCTTGATTATGCCGCTATGTTACGAAAGGCATTTAAAATACACAAGTGGTTTGCTGGATAATAATGTGTTAATATGCTTATTTTTATTAATCCTGTTTGGTTTTAAAGTGGACTCAATAATCATTAACCAATAATCAATATTACTATGGTTGTTGCTATTGCAGAGAAACCGAGCGTTGCCCGCGACATTGCCCGTATCCTTGGCGCCAATACGAAAAAGGATGGCTATATGGAAGGAAACGGGTATCAGGTTACCTGGACATTCGGACACCTTTGTACACTGAAAGAACCCCACGACTATCTTCCTGAGTGGAAGCATTGGTCGCTGGGGCAACTGCCTATGATACCGCCCCGTTTCGGTATAAAGCTCATAGAGTCGGAAAGTATAAAAAGGCAATTCGCTGTTATCGAGAAACTTATGCAGAATGCCGACAGCATCATCAACTGTGGAGATGCCGGGCAGGAGGGAGAACTCATACAGCGGTGGGTGATGCAGAAGGCACAGGCAAAATGTCCCGTCAAGAGGTTGTGGATTTCATCAATGACAGACGAGGCGATACGTGAGGGCTTCAATAACCTGAAAGATCAGGACATCTACCAGCCGCTCTACTATGCAGGACTGTCAAGAGCTGTGGGCGACTGGCTTCTCGGAATGAATGCCACACGCCTATATACTATTAAATACGGGGCAAACAGGCAGGTGCTCTCCATAGGCAGGGTGCAGACGCCGACACTCGCACTCATCGTAAATCGTCAGAAGGAGATACAGGATTTCAAGCCAGAGCCTTACTGGGTGTTGTCCACAATATACCGCGACACACTCTTTACTGCCACAAAGGGTAAGTTCACATCTAAAGAGGAAGGTGAGGCGGCTTTTGCCACCATTCAGGACAAGCCATTTGAAATTAGCAATATAGAGAAAAAGAACGGCACGGAACTGCCGCCAAGACTCTACGACCTGACGTCTCTTCAAGTGGATTGCAACAGGAAATTCTCCATGAGTGCAGAGCAGACGCTCAACACCATACAGAGCCTGTACGAGAAGAAACTCACCACCTATCCGCGTGTAGATACCACCTATCTGCCCGATGATGTATATCCCAAATGTCCGCAGATACTCACTGGCATCCTGCCATACGCGCCGCTCGTTGCACCGCTGAACCTGAAGAAACTCCCCAAAAGCAAGAAGGTGTTCGACAACTCAAAGGTTACCGACCACCATGCCATAATCCCCACAGGAATCAATCCCAAGACCGCCAATCTGAGCAGTCAGGAGAAATATGTTTACGACCTCATCGCCCGCCGCTTCATAGCTACCTTCTATCCCAACTGCAAGTTTGCCACAACCACCGTACTCGGAAATGCTGGCGAAGTGGAGTTCAAGGCAACAGGCAAGACAATTCTTGACGAGGGCTGGCGGGCAGTGTATGCAAAAGTGCCTAAAGCCCAGAATCATGAGGCGGAAGACACTGACAGCACAAGTCAGAACGAAGACCAGCAGAACACTGCTGAGGAGAAGACTCTGCCGGTCTTTACTGTAGGAGAGCAGGGCAGCCATACGCCCACACTCTCTGAAAAGGAGACAAAGGCCCCACCATACTACACAGAGGCAACACTTCTTCGTGCGATGGAAACTGCGGGAAAATTTGTGGAGGACGAGGAGCTGCGCGCACTCATGAAGGAAAACGGCATCGGCAGACCATCGTCGAGAGCAAACATCATAGAGACACTCTTCAAGCGCAACTATATAGTCCGTAAGAAAAAAAGGATAGAGGCGACAGAAACAGGCATAGAACTCATAGGGCTTATAAAGGAAGAACTTCTGAAGTCATGTGAACTGACTGGAATATGGGAAAAGAAACTGCGCGACATCGAACACCAGAAATACGATGCTGGACAGTTCATCAACGAACTCAAGGAGCAGATAAGGCAAATCGTCCTCCAAGTGCTTGCCGACAATAGCCCGCGAAGGATATATGGTAGTGATTATGAAAAGTAAGTTCTATATAATGGAAATTCCCCCCCCGCTCCCCTTACTTGATGTGTCTTAGGTAAGGGGAGTGTTCAGAAAAAGTTTGTTTGGTGGTGTAAGTGGTAAGGATGTACCTTTGCAGCGTGAGGGATGGGTTAACCTTAAGAGACCCGCTCTCGTTCCAGCCGAGCTAAATGCTCGGCTTTTTTAGATTATCACTGTTAGTGGTTTACTGCTGTGCAATTTTTTGCAGACGTATCAGTTCGTCGCGGTATTGTGCTGCCTGGAGGAAATCAAGGTTCTTTGAGGCTTCAATCATAAGTGCCTTAGTGTGTTCTATAGTCTTTTGCAACTGTTCTTTGGTCATGAGCTTTGTTACCGGGTCTTCCGCCACCATGCCTGCTTCTGGCTCCATATAATAATTGTATGGCTTTGCAGGTTTTGTATCCTGCTTGTTTTCTATGGCAGGAGACGGTCTTGTGGCGAGAGAGTTGCTGATGTTCTTTTTTATCTGCTGCGGCGTGATGCCGTTTGCGGCGTTGTATGCAAGTTGTTTCTCGCGTCGGCGGTTGGTCTCGTCTATGGTCAGCTGCATGGATGCCGTTATGCGGTCGGCATACATTATCGCCAGTCCGTTGACGTTGCGTGCGGCGCGCCCTACGGTCTGCGTAAGCGAGCGGTGGCTGCGCAGGAAACCCTCTTTGTCTGCATCAAGAATGGCAACGAGCGACACCTCGGGCAAGTCGAGACCTTCACGCAGGAGATTCACGCCGACAAGCACATCGAACACCCCTGAACGCAGGTTGTTCATTATATCTACGCGGTCGAGGGTTGCCACATCCGAGTGGATATAGTTCGCCTTTATGTTGTGGTTGAGCAGAAACTCCGTCACCTCCTCCGCCATTCGTTTTGTGAGTGTCGTGACGAGCACACGTTCTTCCTTCTCCACACGCTTTGTGATTTCCTCCATGAGGTCATCTATCTGGCGCTCCGATGGCCGCACCTGTATTAGCGGGTCGAGCAGTCCGGTGGGGCGTATCACCTGCTCCACAACCACTCCACCAGCCTCCTGCAATTCAAAATCCGCGGGAGTGGCGCTGACGTAAATGACTTGTTTTACAAGACTTTGGAACTCGTCGAACCTCAACGGTCGGTTGTCGAAAGCTGCGGGCAGACGGAATCCGTACTCCACGAGGTTGCTCTTCCTCGCACGGTCGCCACCATACATCGCTGATATCTGCGGCACGCTGACATGGCTCTCATCTATGAGAAGAAGGAAGTCCTTTGGAAAGAAATCAAAGAGGCAGTATGGTCGTTCCCCCGGCTGGCGTCCGTCGAAATAGCGTGAGTAGTTCTCTATGCCGGAACAGTGGCCCAACTCCTTCATCATCTCCATGTCATACTCCACACGCTCCTTTATCCTCTGCGCCCTGATAGCATCGTGCATCTCTTCAAAAAAAGCAATCTGCTGCACAAGGTCATCCTGAATCATGCGTATGGCATTGTTGGTCTGTTCCTGCGTTGTTACAAACAGGTTGGCGGGGAAGATGTTGTATTCGTCAAACGAGTGTTGGCGGCGCAGTGTGATGTTGTCAAGTTCCTCGATAGCATCTATCTCATCGTCCCAGAAAGAGATGCGAAGGACAGACTCGGAATATGCCATCGCCACATCCACCGTATCGCATTTTACGCGGAAATT
>JABUUG010000199.1:0-1431 GCA_021443285.1 Bacteroidaceae bacterium | reverse complement strand
CGGGATGTAGGCTTCCGGCTGGTAGTAGTCGTAGTACGACACATAGTATTCCACAGCATTCTCAGGGAAGAACGACTTCATCTCCTCGTAGAGCTGTGCGGCGAGGGTCTTGTTGTGGCTGAGTATGAGCGTCGGCTTGTTGAGGTTTGCTATCACATTCGCCATGGTGAAGGTCTTGCCGGAGCCTGTTACTCCGAGCAACACCTGCGCCCTCTCGCCGGCAAGAACACCTTCGGTGAGTTGGCGGATAGCCTCCGGCTGGTCGCCTGTGGGTTTATACTTTGACACAAGATTGAACATAACATCTGCAAATTTAGCATATCTATATGCCAGTCAGCCCTTTATTTATGTTTATTTTTCAATGTTTATCGCAAAAAACAAGGGAATGCTTGTTGCCTTATGTGATAAAGTGTCTAATTTTGCAGCCTGTTATGTATGCAATGAAAAGAAATATCCTACAATTTATTGTATTTGTAGTCTCCCTGCTTTCTTTATGCGGCTGTGCGCAGACTTATAACAATGTGCTGAAATGCACGGACAACGAGTATAAATACGAGTTTGCAAAAGAGATGTATGCCAGAGGCAAGTATAATCAGGCTATAACTGTTCTGCAGGACATCGTGACAATCTACAAGGGTACAGGTAACGGAGAGGAATGCCTCTATCTTATGGCTATGGCACAGTTCCACAACAAGGACTATGAGACAGCTGCCGAATACTTCAAGAAATACCACAAGACCTACTCAAAGGGTATCTATGCCGAGCAGGCGAACTTCTATATTGGTGAAAGCCTCTTTATGGGAACCCCAGAGCCAAGACTCGACCAGACGCAGACCATCGGCGCAATTGCTGCTTTCCAGGATTTCCTCGACATCTATCCTGAGTCCAAGATGAAGGATTTGGCGCAGGATAGGCTTATACAGCTTCAGGATAAGCTTGTGAGGAAGGAACTTCTGTCTGCACAACTTTACTATAACCTCGGCTCTTATTTCGGCAACTGTCTCAGCGGTGGCAGCAACTACGAGGCGTGCATCGTTACCTCGCAAAACGCGCTAAAGGACTATCCTTACAGCAATTCGCGTGAGGATTTCAACCTGCTGATAATGAAATCCAAGTATTATCTGGCAAAACACAGTGTGGAGGAGCGTCAGGCTGAACGCTACCGGGATGCGGAAGACGAGTGCTACGGTTTTATAAACGAGTACCCGGACTCTAAGAGCATAACACTTGCGAAGGAGTATATCAGGCACTGCAAGAAACATCTTGGCGAAAAGATGGATGTCGCAGATATGGATGAAACGAACACTCCTGCTCCATAAAGGTCCGCATGCGCTGACGCACAAGGAACGGGAGCCGGCGATTAGGGGACTTTCGGGATTTTGAACTTTCGAGGCTTTCAATGATTCGAGTTTTCGAGGGGGCTCCCCCGAA
>JABUUG010000198.1 GCA_021443285.1 Bacteroidaceae bacterium | reverse complement strand
AACTAATCTGCTCAATAAAAACTCTCAAAACGCCTCAAGCTAATTTATAGAACCCACCTATAATTAATCCTTTGCCGTTTGTGCTGCCGGACTTTTTATCATGCAGCATAAAAACACTGCCACAGAAAGTGCCAAGGCAGTGTACATAAGCGGGGAATTGTTGTTGAACAACTCAAGCAGTGTGGCGTCCTCCTTTTCGGGGAACACGGTTGTCATAATCCACGATGTGCCGTTGTTGGTGATGTGGAATATCACGCCGGGCAGAATGCTTGAGTATTTGTAGTAAATCCAGCCGAGAAGCACTCCCAACAATGTCGCGTGGAAAGCCTGCTCCATATTGCCGTGGATAATGCCAAAGCAGAGAGCGGTGAAGGCAATGGGCAGTATGGGGCTTGTTTTCTTTGTGGTATCTTCTGCGGAGACATCAAGAAGGCGGTGGAGCATTGCGCCGCGAAACACCACCTCTTCTGCCAGCGGCACAAGCAGTACAATAACGATTATGCCGAGCGGTGATTGGATAATGCTCATCATCATCCGTGTCATGTCCTCGTTTGCCTCGATGCCGAGGATGTCGTTCAGCCACAAGGACGGTATGATGGTAGATAGTGCAATGACTGCTGTCCACAGCCAAACCTTCCATGCCCCTTTTCCTGCGATAACGGCAGATTTGCTCTCCCTCCACCACTTTGCAAAACAGAAGACCGCAACGGTAATCAGACTGCTTGCCGCCAGACTGACACACAGTGCGGTGGGATTGCTAATCATATCGCTCCACACCAACGATGCCATACCCGAACAGGACAACTGTATAAGCATGAACACCACTACATACCAAAGGGCATCAACCCACTTGTTCTTCCACATATGATTACTTTGTGAATAGTGAATAATGAATAGTGAATAGTTTGCTACCGCAATAGTGAACACAGAGAGCCTCTGCGGCAGCAAACTATTCATTATTCACTATTCGTTATTCATTATTCATTAGAACTTTGCCTTGTAATGTGGCACTCGACGCGCCAGTTATCTCTACCTTGACATACTCCCCTATATGGTGGTTCCCCTTGTCGAACACCACCACCTTGTTCTGCTCTGTCCTGCCGAACAACTGTTCGCGGCTGCGCTTGCTGTAGCCCTCCACAAGCACCTCGAAGGTCTTGCCTGTTTCCGCATTGTTGCGTTCCGCAGATATGGCGGTTTGCAGTTCTATCAGCTCGTTCAGCCGGCGGAGTTTCTCTTCCTCCGGGACATTGTCTGCGAGGTGTTTTGAGGCGTAGGTGCCGGGCCGCTCACTGTATTTGAACATGAAGGCGGAGTCGTAGCCCACCTCGCGCATGAGTGAGAGGGTCTGCTGGTGGTCTTCCTCAGTCTCGTTGTGATAACCGACAAACACGTCGGTGGATAGTCCGCAGTCGGGAATGATGCGGCGTATGGCAGCAACCCGTTCCAGATACCATTCGCGGGTGTATTTGCGGTTCATGAGTTTCAGTATATTGTTGCTGCCGCTCTGCACGGGCAGGTGAATCTGCCGGCACACATTAGGCTCTTCCGCTATCACGCGCAGTGTCTCGTCGCTCATGTCCTTGGGGTGGCTTGTAGTGAAGCGTATCCTCATTCCGGGGGCGGTCTGCGCAACCCTCCTGAGCAGGGTGGGGAAGGTTATGCCCTCATGGTTGTATGAGTTCACGTTCTGCCCCAGCATCGTAACCTCCTTGAAGCCGCGGTCGCGCAGGTCTTCCACCTCGCGCAGTATGCTGTCCAGCTCTCTCGACCGCTCCCTGCCGCGGGTGTAAGGCACTATGCAGTAGTGGCAGAAATTGTTGCAGCCCCTCATGATGCTGACAAAGCCGCTGATGTTCCTGCCGTGGTTGATGCGGCTGGGCACAATGTCCTTATATGTCTCCGTGGTGGAAAGCTCTATGTTCATGGCTTTCTGTCCAAGCTCGCACTGCGCGATGAGGTCGGGCAGTGACAGGTAGGAGTCCGGACCGGCGACAAGGTCGGCGTGGTGGTTGTTGAGGAGGTCTTCCTTCACGCGCTCCGCCATGCATCCCAGCACGCCGATAATCTTCCTCCTGCCCTTCTTGTTCAGGTTGTTCAGCGCATCCAGCCTGTTGAGAATCTTCTGCTCGGCATTGTCCCTGACCGAACAGGTGTTGAGAAAAACGGCGTCAGCCTCGTCAAGTGTGGGGCAAAGCTCGTAGTCCGCCATTTTCATTATTGAGGCAACCACCTCACTGTCTGCCACATTCATCTGGCATCCGTATGTCTCGATAAAAAGCCTTTTCATTTACTATTGGACTATTTAGACTATTTACTATTGGCTTTGATTTTAGGATTTTCCTATTTTGTGATTCCCTGAATACAAAGAGCCACTGCGTTCGGCCGCTCGGCCTTTGGACGCTTTCACAAAGCGATGCGACTGAAGGAATATTGTGCTGAATATGTCATCCCCCCTGCGTTCGGAGCATCAGCTCCGAAGAAAACGCGTTCTCCCCTTCTGTGGTCTTATCCATCGCCCACCATTCTCTTGAACCTCTCCACACTGTCCTCTCCGAACTTCGCCATAGACCTCAGCACGCTCTCTAAAGTCTTCTCTCTTTCCGGGTGCGACTTCGAGAAGAACTTGTCGGCATAGCAGATAACCCTCTCCTCGATGGTTTCCGGCAGAAAGTCCTTGGCGGGCAGGGGCAGTCCCTGTGAGGTGATGTCCTCCGCTGTCAGTCCGGCGCCCGTATGCCTTTCCGCAACCCTCGCGTGTCTGGGCAGTCCCTCTTTCCTCAGCAGCCGCGCACC
The DNA here is from genome assembly GCA_021443285.1 of Bacteroidaceae bacterium. Taxonomy (GTDB): domain Bacteria; phylum Bacteroidota; class Bacteroidia; order Bacteroidales; family Bacteroidaceae; genus Prevotella. Next base: position 2,241 of record JABUUG010000198.1, on the reverse strand, counting down.
GAGAATACCGTGGCAGATGTATGGTTCGGTGCCGTGGCAGTGTATGCCCGGCGCGTCGGTAAGGTATATGCCTATGTCGTGGAGCATGGCAGCCTCTTCAATGAATTGCAGGTCTGCCTGCCATTCGGGATGACTCTTGGCGATGCCCAAGGCCTTGTCCGCCACATCCCTGCTATGGCGAATCAGCAGTTGCATGAGTGTGGGATTGTCGCCGTAATATTTATTGATAATATCTGTTGGGTACACAATAAACTATTTGTGTGTTCTATAGGTTGGTTAGCGGTATTTTATTGCCGCAAAATTACATATAATCATTAAACATTGGTCAATATTCAACAATAATGCCCCATGTAGTGTGTCTTTTTTGCGTTATTGTTATAAGTTTGCAGTGAAAAATGCGGCTGCACACATCTATAAGCCCCTGTGTTCGGAGCATCAGTTCCGAAGAATAATCCATTAATAACCAACCTCTCCACCCATGAACATACGCATCATCGTCTGTGCATTCGCCGTACTTCTCCTGACATCGTGCGACTTCACGTCGTCCATGTTCAAGAACAGGATTGCCGACGAAATAAAGATAAAGCGATACGACCGCCTCGAGGCACAATACATAACGACCGCCGAGTATTCCACACTGCAACAGATGAATACGGAATACCCGACGGAGACGCGCACGCTGATAGAGGATGTGCTGAGGCTTGGACAGGTTTACGACGAGGATATCAACAAGCGCTTCATAGCCTTCTTCCAGGACTCCACGCTGCAACGGGTGGTGAGGGACGCTGAGAAGCTGTATGCCAACATGGACGACCTGAACGAAGGCCTTACAAATGCTTTCCGGAAACTCAGCGAGATATTCCCGGAGATGTCAATTCCGATGGTCTATGCGCAGATAGGCGCATTCGACCAGAGCATAATAATAAAGGACGGTTCCATCGGCATATCGCTCGACAAGTATCTCGGAGAGGACTATCCGCTCTACGAAGGCTATTTCGACTGGGTGCAGCGCAAGCAGATGACGCGCTCAAGGATAATACCCGACTGCGTGGTGTTCTATCTCGTAAGCAAATACCCGCTGAAGGACTTCCACAACGCCTCGCAAGAGAAGCGCGATGAGCACATCGGGAAGATATTCTACATTACAAACGTAGTGGTGGGCGTCGACGTCTTTGAAGAGCGGTTTGTGAAGCCGATAAGGGAGTATGTGGAAAAGCATCCAGACATATCTTTAGGCGAGTATCTCGAGGAAGATTGCAAGTAACACACTCTTTGTGTGCGGTAACACATAATTATTTGACAAACAAACTGCAAATAATTGAATAATAATTTGCTGGGAAGAACAGAAAGACTACCTTTGCATTCAGGAACGACCAGGTTGCGAAACTAATCGTTTCCAAGATATAAAGTCTAGTTTAGTTTTTGTGTTGGTAGAGGGCGGCTGAAAGCTGCCCTCTTTTAGTATTCCCCGTTTTATTTCTAAAAAGACATACCTCCCCTTCTATATATTCTCTCCCTTACAACATAAGTATTGAGAAAAGTGCGCCGAGAAAGCCTACGGTGTATCCGCCGACTATCTCGCCAAGAGTGTGCTGACGCAGTATCATCCTGCTGCTGCCGATGATGCCGCCGATAAGTGTGATGAGGCAGAACCACCAGATGGGGTTGAAATAGAAGATGAAGGAATAGGCGATGAGTCCGCCGAGAAAACTGCCTATGGCGGCGGTATGTGTAGAAATCTTCCACTTCACGTTTATCAGTGCGCACACCATCTGCACAGCCAGTGCCGCAACGAGTATCGCCTTGATTGTGTGGTGGGCGTTGAAGAAAGAAAGCAGCCAGTAGCAGCTGAGGTAGCAAATTATGGATATGGTGTATGGCACAAGTCGTCTCTCCTTGGGTGCAAGGCGGAAAAGCCTGCGACTCTTGTAGTTGTGGTACAGCGTGATGAGTATGTGCGGAAGTATGACTGTGAACACCCATACGAGTGCCAGCACCACCAGCTTGTATGCCAAGGGAAGGAGGCTCAGGGTGGAAAAAACAAACAATGCCGCCAGTCCCGCCAATGGCAGATAGAACGGACGGAATATTATGCTCACTGTATGTGCAAGCCTTACAAGATACTTGTTGTTCATTTATTTTAGGTGGGTTCTTTTTATGTGTAGTGAAGTGGAGTTAATGTGGAGTTAATGTGGAGTTAAAGTGACAAATGACTTCTGCGCAAAAAGGTAATGTCACTTT
>JABUUG010000197.1 GCA_021443285.1 Bacteroidaceae bacterium | reverse complement strand
AGGAGTTAAAGGAGTTAAAGGAGTTAAAGGAGTTAAAGGAGTTAAGGGAGTTAAAGACAAATGTCTTTTTCTCAGATAACTATTTGAACACAAACCACATAGATAATGTCTTTAACTCCTTTAACTTCCAACCTCAGTTACCACTCCTTTAACTCCAGTTAATAGATATTTCCCTAAGATAAAAACAGGAATGAACATACTGATACAGAACGCCGAGGTGTTTCTGCCATCGGGCGAAGTGAAGAAATGCGATGTAGCCATAGAGGGCGACATCATAAAGTATGTGGGCGATGTGCCCGCCGATTTCCATGCCGGCCGCACCATAGACGGTACGGACAAATTCCTGACGCCGGGTTTTGTAAACGCACATACCCACGTGTCGATGACGCTGTTCCGCAGTTATGCTGATGACATGGAGCTGATGGACTGGCTGCACAACAAGATATGGCCCGTAGAGGCAAAGATGGGACGCGAAGACATCTACTGGGGCGCACAGCTTGCGGCAGTGGAGATGATAAAGAGCGGCACCACCTGCTTCGCCGATATGTACAGGCCATATATGGACGAGGTGGCAAAGACGGTCATAGAGTCCGGACTGCGCGCATCGCTGAGCAGCTGTATGCTCGACTTCGGAGAACCTGACAACCCAAGGATAGCCGAAGGTTCGCAGTTCTTCAAGGACTTCCACGGCGCAGAAGGCGGCAGGATAAAGGTGATGTTCGCGCCGCACGCGCCCTACACCTGCCCTCCCGACTACCTGAAGAAGATTAACGCCGAGGCGCAGAAGGTGGGAGCGGAGATACACATACACATGGCAGAGACGGTTGCCGAGACAGAAGGCATCCTGAAGCAGTACGGCATGCGTCCATTCGCCTATGTTGAGCAGTCGGGCATCTTTGAGAACGGCACCCTCGCCGCCCACTGCGTACACCTGAACGATGAGGACTTCGCCATAATAAAGAAATACAACATACGCGTGGCGCACAACCCGATAAGCAACATGAAGCTCGCCAGCGGTTCCTCGCCCGTATCGCGACTGCTGAAAGAAGGCGTAGTGGTGGGCATCGGCACCGACGGCGCATCGTCGAACAACAACCTCGACATGATTGAGGAGATGAAGATTGCCGCAATGCTTGAGAAATGCGCCAAGAGAGACCCCTTGGCAGTAAGCGCACTCGACTCGCTCAATATGGCGACACGCAACGGCGCAATAGCCCTCAGCATGCCGGAGACTGGCCAGATAGCCCCAGGCTTCAAGGCAGACATCGTGCTTCATGACCTGAACAGCGCCGCATGGTGTCCGCGCCATAACCTCGTTTCGCTGTTGGTTTATTCGGCATCGAGCGCAACGGTGAACACCGTAATATGCGACGGAAAGATACTCCTTGACAACGGAAGCCTCACCACCCTCGACGAAGAGCGCATAATGCATGAGGCGGCACGCTGCGCAAAGAGGCTCGTGAATTAGGTATGGTATAAAGGAGATATTTGGGGGAGTTAAAGGAGTTAAAGAAGTTAAAGGAGTTAAAGGAGTTAAAGGAGTTAAAGAAGTAAAAGGAGTTAAAGACAAATGTCTTTTTCTCAGAAGACATTTGAACACAAACCACATAGGTAATGTCTTTAACTCCTTTTAACTTCCAACCTCAGTTACCACTCCTTTAACTCCATAATTAACAGCAGTTTCCACTAATGATTAAGCAATGGTGAAGAAGCAGAAGACGGCTTATGTATGCACGGAATGCGGCTACGACTCCGTGAAATGGCTCGGCAAATGCCCATCGTGCGGACAATGGAACACCTTCAAAGAGATAAAGATTGAAGCCCCCTCTCCCGAAACAGCGGGTGGGGGCTTTAAGCGTTCTCCCCTGAACAACTGCCGCCCACAGAAACTTTCGCAGATATCCGCCCACAACGACCCGCGCATAGACCTCGGCGACGGGGAGCTGAACCGCGTGCTTGGCGGTGGTCTGGTGCCGGGCAGCATAGTGCTTCTTGGCGGCGAGCCGGGCATAGGCAAAAGCACACTCATACTACAGACCGTCCTGAACATACGGGGCAAGCGCATACTGTATGTCAGTGGGGAGGAGAGCGCATCGCAGTTGAAGATGCGCGCAGACAGACTTGCAGCCAGTCCGCTTATGCATCCGTCCACTGGTGCGGATGACACCATAGACATTCTCTGCGAGACACAACTGGAGAAGATATTTGAGGCTATAAAGGAGAGCCAGCCGGAAATCCTTATCATCGACTCTATACAGACCATCGCCACCGACACGCAGGAGTCATCGCCCGGCAGCATAGTGCAGGTAAGGGAGTGTGCGGCAATGCTTCTGCGCTATGCCAAACAGAGCGGCACACCCGTTCTCCTTATCGGGCATATAACAAAAGAAGGAACACTTGCCGGCCCGAAGATTCTGGAGCATATAGTAGATACGGTTATACAGTTTGAGGGCGACCAGCACCACATCTATCGAATACTGCGCAGCATAAAGAACCGCTTCGGCAGCACGTCGGAACTGGGCATCTACGAGATGCAGCACAACGGTCTGCGGCAGGTGTCGAACCCCTCCGAGCTTCTGCTTAACGAAGACCACGAAGGACTGTCGGGAGTTGCCATATCAGCCGCGATAGAGGGCGCAAGACCGTTCCTCGTGGAGACACAGGCACTTGTATCCACAGCCGCCTACGGCACACCGCAGCGTTCCGCCACCGGCTTCGACCAGCGTCGCCTGAACATGCTGCTCGCCGTTTTGGAGAAGCGTGTGGGATTCAAGCTGGTGCAGAAGGACGTGTTTGTGAACATCGCAGGCGGTATGCGCATCACAGACCTTGCCCTCGACCTCAGCATCATAGCCGCAGTGCTGTCGAGCAATGTGGATACGCCGATAGAGGCTGGCGTGGCACTGTGCGGAGAGGTGGGACTGAGCGGCGAGGTGCGTCCCGTGTCGCGCATAGAGCAGCGCATTGCCGAGGCGGAGAAACTCGGATTCCAACGCATCATCATTCCCCGACACAACACCAAAGGCACAGACCTCTCGAAGTTCACCATAGAGATTGTACCCGTGAGGAAAGTGGAAGAGGCCCTGCGCGAACTGTTCGGGTGAAAATTAATGATTATTGATTAATGCGAGGTAAGGGAGACGGCATTCAAGAAAAGACTAAATGAGACTACTTAAATACATATTCGCTTTTGTACTGGCAGCGGGCTTTATAAGCTATGTCATATACGACACATACAATACTCTCGTGGCAGACGACGAAGAGAAGCCTGAACACAAGACCACTTTTGTGCTGGGCATAACCAACAACCTGAGCAGTCTGCCTATATGGATTGCCGAGGAAGACAGCATCTTCGACTCGCTGAAGGTAAGCATAACCATCAGGGACTACGACGACCAACTGACCTGCGACATGGCGTATGCGGAGGAAAAGCTGAACATGGCTATCGTGGACAGCAAAAGGGCGGAATGGCTCGTCAGCGGGAAACATGCGGCAATGAACACGCTTGACACCCTACCCTACCGCATAGCAATGGTGAGCAACCCGAAATCGCGCATCACGAAGGTGGCGCAACTGAAGGACAAGATTCTCGCCGTAACACGCAACTCCTGCTTTGCCGCCGCCGCCCACCACTGCATAGACAGCATAAAGATGAAACGCGACAGTGTGTATATCGTACAGATAAACAACCCGAACATCTCAATGAAGATGCTGCAAGCCAACGAACTGGACGCCACCTTCCTGCCGGAACCGCAGCTGAGCCTTGCCAAAAAGATGGGATGCGAAGTGCTCTACGAGAAACAGGAACAGGCTTATCTGATACAACGCCCGGACATAGCCCATCCGGAAGAAATAGAGGCATTCAACAAGGCATATCAGGAAGCCATGAGGCTAATAAGGAAACACGGCGTGGCACACTACTCCGACCTCATCGCCCGCCGCTGCAAATGCTCACCACAGTTCAGGAACGTACTGAAAGAGAAATTTTAGACTGCACCTAAAGGCAAGATCTACTAATATGAAGTTAAAGGAGTTAAGGGAGTTAAAGGAGTTAAGGGAGTTAAAGACATTACCTATATGGTTTGGATTCAGGCAGTTGTCTTCAGAAAAGTCATTTGTCTTTAACTCCTTTAACTCCCTTAACTCCCCATAAAAGAAATTACCCTTTTGCGCAGAAGTCATTTGTCTTTAACTCCCTTAACTCCTTTTAACTCCCTTAATTTCCCATTTATAGCCCCCCCCTTAAAGAAAAGCTATGTTATCAGAAAAAATACAGTCCCTTAAAAAGAAGATTATCGACTCGCGCAGCCCATTCCTCAGTGAACTCACAAACATTGAGGAGAACTTCCAGCGCATGACGGATTTCTATGCGCAAGGCAACATTGACCCACAGCTCGATGCAGTGTATGCCGAACTGGAAAACAGCCTGGAAAAACTGGAAAACAAGATGAAGCTCTACGGGCTTTGTGCAGGAAACCCCTTCTACCAGAAGATGGTGGCAGACGCCCTGAACGACGGGCTCAACATCCCAAGCCTCCGCGCGCAGCTGGAGAACTTCGTCGTTGATGTTACAATGCTGGAACTTGAGGCTGACGACACACAACGCATTCAGAAACAGAAAGAGATTTACAGCCGCCAGCACGAATACCGCAAGCTGATGTTCGCAAAGCTCTTCATCATGCCTGAGCTGAACACAGAAAACGCCGACGCACTTGAGGCAACCATCCTGTCGAACAGCATCGACACCATTGATGCCCAGATAATGGTTACAGCCATAACCCTCGCCTGCATAAACATCTTCGACAAGCGGAAGGCGGAACTCCTCTACAACATATACAGGAAGGCCCAGAACATGACGCTCCAGCAGAAAGCCCTGACAGGCTTTGTGCTTTGTGCAAACAGAAAGACCGGCAGTTTCAACCTGAAGCAATACCCACTGCCACCGACACTCCTCGCCACCATACAGCGACAACTAATCTACACTCTCGACAGTCCGCGGGTGGAGCGCATCATGCAGGACGAGATAATGCCAGACGTCATCAAGAACAGCGAGTTCGACTTCCAGAACAACCGCATCGTAAGGAAGCAGCACGACAAACTCGACGAGATTCTCAACCCCAACAAGGAGGAAGAGAGCATGGAGGCGATGGAGGCAACCATGAAGAGGATGAAGAACCTTCAGGAACAAGGCGCAGACCTCTTCTTCTCCGGTTTCCGCTATGTAAAGCAGCACCCCTTCTTCAGCACAATACTCAACTGGTTCTGCCCATTCTACAGCGAACACCCACAACTGCCGGAGATAAGCAATCCCGACGACGCCACAATCATAATGTCTATGGCAGACAAGACACCATTCTGCGAAAGCGACAAGTACTCCTTCATCATCTCCATGCAGAAGGCAATAGGCACACTGCCGGAGGACATGAAGAAAATGATAAAGGACGGTCATGCGCAGCTTGAGATAGTGGGGAACACCGGGCCTTTTGAGCGCAATGCCACCTATATCAGACGCATATACATGCAGGACATATTCCGCTTCTTCAAACTCTGCCCATACGCGCGCTATCTCTTCAACCCTCTCGACCCTATGTCGCGCAGCCTGTTCGTGAAGGCATTCCTCGAAACAAACAGCCCGGAGTATGAAGAAACCGCCATCAACGTATGCAAGACTCTCAGGAAGGTGGGACAGACAGAGGAACACAATGCCCTTCTGCGCTCATGGCAGCCGCAGACACAGGAGGGCAGGATATTCAAGGCGTACAGCACAGCAGGCATAGACGGGGAAGAGGCAAATGCGATAGGACTGCTCAAAGACATTCTCGCCACCGACGAGCATAATGTGCAGGCACTCTACGGCATAACAAAAGCGTGCTTCGCCAAACCAGAGCTATACCGCGAGTTCGCCGCCTACAAGGACTCTGCCATCAACGCCCTCCTCGCCCTCTTTTTCAAGAACGAGAACGACAACAGCGTGCTGCACACCCTCGTAAAGGCATACATAATGACGGGCAACAACGAAAAGGCCGCCAACTACGCGAAACAGATTCTTGAGAAAGGCAGTGCCGACAACTTCATCTATAACTTCCTCGGCATATCCCACATTCTTGCAGACAAAGTAAAACGAGGCCTCTCCCTGCTGCGCAAATCGAAAGACACGCCGGCGCAGATTTTCGCCTCTGCCGCAAGCTACAACCTGCCACTCTCTCCAGCACAAAAAGACCTCCTGACCTCAATTTTAACGAAGAGTGAGTAATGAAGAGGAGTTAAAAGAAAAGTGGAGTTAAAGGAGTGGTAACTGAGGTTGGGAGTTAAAGGAGTTAAAGACATTACCTAT
>JABUUG010000196.1 GCA_021443285.1 Bacteroidaceae bacterium | reverse complement strand
ATATGGTAAAACAACAGTCAACTACAACCTTGACATCAAGAAACTGAAGCTTGACGCCTCTGTCCGCTGGAACCACAACAACGGCGACCTGCACTCCGAACAATGGACGGAGAACTTCTCGAAGCCTGTGGGAAAGTATGAGGACTCCAACAGCCAGAGCTTTACGCGTTCAAACTCGTGGGACTTCCGCCTGCGCCTTGAGTGGACGCCATGGGAGAACACCAACATCATGTTCCGCCCGTCGCTAACGCTCAGCACCAACGACGGCACGTCTGACAGTTTCTCCGAGACATACGACAACAAGGATTCCGCCGACAAGGGACTCGTGAACAGCAGCCTGCGCAGGGGCCTGACCTACTCCGAATCGACAGCCGCCAACGGCATGCTGCAGATAAACCAGAAGCTCAGCGAGAAGGGACGTAACATAACACTGCGACTGGACGGCGGCTACAATGACAGCGAGTCGAAGGAGATGTCGGTAAACGAGACAGCCCTCTACACCGTGAAGGACCAGTTAGGCAACGACTCCACATTCCACACATACAGATACAACACCGCCCCGCAGAAGCGTTACAACTTCAGCACGCAGCTGACATACAGCGAGCCTATCTACAACCGCACATACATACAGCTGTCGTACAAGTATTCCTACAGCTTCAACAAGAGCGACCGTTCCACCTACGACTTCTCGAACATTCCCGGGCTGGACATGACCTCCATAGAGCCGGGCTACCGCGAATGGGACAAGTATCTCTCGCTCGTGCCCGACTATGAGAAATACCGCGACAAGAACCTCAGCCGCTACTCGGAATACTCCACCTACACGCACGACATACAGCTGATGTACCGCATGATACGCAACCTCTACCAGCTGAATGTGGGTGTGCTCTTCCAGCCGCAGAGGACAAACTTCATGCAGGACTATCAGGGAATAAAGGTTGACACGGTGAGAAACGTAACCAACATTACGCCTACACTCGACTTCCGTCTCAACTTCTCGAAGCAGCACCGTCTGCAGCTGAGATACCGCAGCTATACCAGCCAGCCCTCGATGACCGACCTGCTCGACATCACGGACAACTCCGACCCGCTCAACATACGCATGGGTAACCCCGGACTGAAGCCTTCGTTCACGCAGAACCTTAACGGCTTCTACAACAACTATATCTCACACCACCAGCAGAACATTTCCGGCAACGTAAGCTTCTCCACCACCAAGAACTCCATCAGCTCGATGGTAACATACGACGACAAGGGTGGTAGGATAACAAAGCCTGAGAACATAGACGGCAACTGGAACATCAATGCCGGTGCAAACTACAACGCCAACATCGACTCGGCAGGCGTATGGTACACGAGCCTCAGCACAAACTTCGGCTACAACAACCGCGTGGGCTACATACAGACCGACATAAAGTCGCCCTCTGTGGAGAACACCACACGCACCACGAGTCTCTACCAGCGCGTGAGCTTCGGTTTCCGCAAGAGCTGGATAGAGGTGGAGCTCGACGGCAGCTTCGACTACGGACACACGAACAACCTGCTGCAGAGCCAGAACAACACGGACACAAAAGACTGGAAGCTCGGCGGAAGCATACAGCTGACGGCACCTTGGGGCACTGTGCTATCGACAAACATCCACCAGCAGATGCGCCGCGGCTACCTGAACGAGGCGATGAACACCAATGAGCTGATATGGAATGCGCAGGTGTCGCACTCCTTCCTGAAGGGCAAGCCGCTGACTCTCAGTGTGCAGCTCTACGATATACTCCGCCAGCAGAGCAGCATATCGCGCTCCATCAGCGCAATGAGCCAGTCGGAAACAAGCACCAACACCATCCGCTCGTACATAATGTTCCACGCCATATACCGCTTCACAGCCTTTGGCGGTAAGGGAGCAAGGCAAGGAGGCCCCGGAGGTCCTGGTGGCGGCCCAGGCGGTGGCCCAGGCGGCGGTCCCGGTGGATATGGCGGTCCCGGCGGTGGCTACGGTGGCGGAAGACCACCGATGGGCGGCCCTATGTGATGAGGCATTAACTATTTGGGATAATCAGGCTTACCGCTGCCATGGATGCAAACACAAGGCATCCGGTGATGGCGATGACATAATACTGGTCGTGAACAGACTCCGCGTTCGGAAGATATTTCTTCTGCAATGCGGAGCTTATTGTATATGTAAGCCAGCCGCACAGCATACCGATGACTGCGCCTACAAGCACGTCGCCGGGGTAGTGAACGCCGAGATACACCCGGCTGTAGCATATAGCCGCAGCCCACAGGAACATGAAGATGCTGTCCCAGCGGTTGCGGACAAAGAGGCATACCAGCATGGCAAGTCCGAAGGTGTTTGAGGCGTGGCACGATGGGAAGCCGTAGCTGTTGTGGCGGTAGCCCTGCACGGCATTTACGAGAGTGTGGACAGGGTTTTCATAGCATACGGGGCGCAGACGGTTGAACATGGGACGGATGATGTGCGAACAGCAGAAGTCCGTTAGGAAGAATGTTACGCCTATCGTCGCCAGCACTGCCAGCAGCTGCCACGAAAAGCGCAGACGGCGGCAAAGCACGAAGAGAACTGCCAGGTAAAGCGGCAGCCACTCCAGCTTTCCGGAAACGAGCGGCATGAAGAAATCGAGGAAACAGCTGTTGCTCCCGTTTATAAGCAGCAGCACTTCTTGGTCTATGGCTTCCATAAAGGAGTTAAGGGAGTTAAAGGAGTTAAAGGAGTTAAGGGAGTTAAAGGAGTTAA
>JABUUG010000195.1:4299-7063 GCA_021443285.1 Bacteroidaceae bacterium | reverse complement strand
CAAATCTTTATCTCCCCGTCCTTCCACATGAAATAGCAGCGGTCGTCGTCATCCCAAAACAATGTCGGGTCGCAGCTGCCGATGGCGAAGTCTATCACGATGGGTTCGCTCCATTCGCCGGCGGGGTTGTCTGTCCATACGTAGAAATGACGGCGTGAGGGGAAGATTGTCGTCACCATGTAGAACCGCCCGCGATGCTCACGGATCGTCGTGGCATAGATGCCCGTCTGCTCGTCCATCCCTGTGATGTCAGCCTGCGAGCGGCGTGTAAGGCAATGACCGACCTGCTCCCAGTTCACCAGATCCTTGCTGTGGAAGACCGGCACGCCGGGGAAATACTGGAATGTGCTGTTCACCAGATAATAATCGTCGCCATAACGGCAGACAGTAGGGTCGGCGTGCATACCCGGCAATACAGGATTCTTGTAGCCCTGGTTTTGTGCAAACGAGCAAACGCCTGCCATTAGAAGAGAAAGGAGGAATGCTGTTTTTTTCATGGAGATAGTTTTCAGTTACTTAAAAAATGTTTTCAGCATATCGGGTATCGGTATTCCATCGCATTTCAGCGTACACAGTCGGCTGGTGGCTTCGGGGGTGAGCGAGAAGTAAATCTGTCGCTTGTCCTTGTCGCCGAAAGCCCTGGTTATAAGCCCTTTCTCCTCTATCGAGCGGAGCACTTTGGAGAGGTGGGAACTCTTCATGCCTATGGCTTGCGATATGTCGCCGGCCGCAATGTTTTCGCTGCCTATGCAGCACATCACCATCGCCTCGTTGAGCGTAATGCCATAAATGTCCACAAGGCTGTCCTCCAGTTCGGAGATAGCCTTGCAAAGTTCGCGCATCTGGCAGATGCAGGGTATTTTTTCCATCAGATAAAGAGATTTACGTTCGATTCAACAGCCCTGTCCATATAGGTCGCGACACCCCCGATAGTAACATTGTCGAGCAGTTCCTCCTTTTTAACGCCCATCACATCCATCGACATCTGGCAGGCGATGAACTCCACGCCGTTGTCTATCGCTTGCCGGCGCAGCGATTCGAGAGAGTCGATGCCCTTTTCTTTCATTATATACCGCATCATCTTCGCGCCCATGCCGCCCATGTTCATCTTTGAGAGGGCGAGCTTCTTGGAACTCGATGGCAGCATCATGCCGAACATCTTGCCGAAGATGTCTTTTTTTACGGCTGGCTTCTGTTCCTTCTTTATGGCGTTCAGTCCCCAGAAGGTGAAGAAGACAGACACTTTCTTGCCTGTCGCCGCAGCACCGTTTGCCAGCACAAATGTGGCAAGGGCTTTGTCGAGGTCGTCGCTGAAGAGTATGAATGTCTTGCCGTCGGCAGAGCTGGATTGCTTTGCGGCTTCGGCAGCGCAGGCGGTAGCCTTTTCCACCACTACCTTGTATGTGCCGCCCTCTGATGCCGACGATATGAACTTGTTGCCGGTGGTGCGGCACCACGCTTCGGCATCGCGCATGAAGCCGGCATCCGTGGCCCAAATCTCAAGTCGCTCGCCTGACTTTGCCTCTTCCATGCTCTTCTTGAGTTTCAGTATTGGTCCTGGGCATTGCAGACCGCAGGCATCTATCTTTATGACATTCGTTGCACACGCACATGAGCATGATGCGGTGGTGTCGCAGTCGGTTAAGGGTTCATCTGTTGGCAGCGGCACCTTCTGGGTGGCGGCCTTGTATGTCTTGAGTCCGCCTATAAGGTTGCGCACATCCTTGAATCCATTGCCTTTCAGTATGTTGGAAGCGAGATAGCCGCGCAAGCCCACTCCGCAGAACATCCATGTCGGGCGGTCTCTCGGTATTTCTGTCAGCCGGTCGCGCATATCATCAAGGGGGATGTTCACAGCACCGTCTATGCTGCCCAGTGCATACTCGTCGGGAGTGCGCACATCGATGAGCGTAACTTTTGCTGGGTCGGCATCCTGCATTTCTCTCCAATAGAGCGGATTCATCTTGCCTGAGAGAATATTTCCTGCCACATAGCCCGAAACGGCCACGGGGTCTTTAGCGGAAGAGAACGGCGGCGCATAGGCGTGTTCGAGGTGAGTGAGGTCATGAACGGTGCCGCCGTTTTTCACTACGAGCGCATATTCGTCAATGCGCTTGTCCACACCGTTATAGCCCACAATCTGCGCTCCGTAAAGGCGGCCGTTGTCAGGCGAGAATGTTATCTTTATGTTCATTTGCAGCGAGTTGGGGTAGTATCCCGCGTGCGAACCTGAATGAATCGTTGCGGAGAGATACGGTATGCCCATCTGCTTGAGGCGCTTTGCCGGCAGACCGGTTGATGCCACTGTTATGTCGAACACCTTCGCGATGGATGTGCCCACAGCTCCTTCGTATTTCACGCTGTTGCCGAACACCATGTTGTCTGCCACAATCCTCGCCTGACGGTTAGCCGGACCGGCGAGGAAGTTGAGCCAGGGCTTGCCTGTGATGGGGTGGGGGAACTCAATCGCGTCGCCCACAGCATACACGTCGGAGTCGGAGGTCTGGAGGTATTCGTTCACATATATGCCGCGCATCTCTCCGAGTTTCAGACCGGCTTCTGTGGCGAGTCTTGTCTCCGCGCGCACACCGATTGACAGCAGTACGATGTCGGCATTGAGCGATATGCCCGACTTGAAGTTCACCTTTAGCCCGCAGCCGCAGTCTTGGAACGACTCCACCGCCTGTTCTAAGTAGAGCCTCACGCCTTTCTGTTGCAGATGCTCATGCACAAACGCCGCCATCGAGTAGTCGATGGGGCCCAT
>JABUUG010000195.1:1634-2801 GCA_021443285.1 Bacteroidaceae bacterium | reverse complement strand
GTGAACATCCCGACAGCACCGATGAGCATTAGTATGATGCCCGTATAGACAAGCGGCAGCCACGGGTCGCGCACCAGTTCAAAGACACTCGTACTGCTCCATCTGCCCATGCTCTCGTCGTAGCTCAGCTGGTATATCTTCCACCCGTCAACCTCCATTGGCTTGTTCACCTCTATCACCTCCCTGCGCACCGTGCCGCCCTTCGTATATACCGTAACATCCGATGCGAAACGCCTTGGCTCGCGGTCGGGCATTACGAGGCTGTACTGGTCGCTGAGCTTCATGGCATGATACGGGAACATGAAGCTGCCGCAGCTTGCCCATCCTTCGCGCACATCACCGTTCCTGCTGTTTCTCGCCATGACATGGACAGCGGTGGTCGCCCCCATATTCTTCCATTCCACGAACTTCACCGTGTCGGCGGTGCTCACCTGTGCCGCCATCTCCATGTACCTGTCGGCGGTAATCTGCCAGTCGGTAAGTGTGCCATGCGTTATGCTGTCCTCAAGGACCAGCTGTTCGGGTTTCCCCGCCGGCACGGTCTTTCCTGTGGCGTTATCCACAAGCATCAGCTTTGCGGGATATTCGTCTATGGTGAAGCTGTGCAGCTCTATCGCCACATCCGGCTCTTTGACAATGCCCGTCGCCTCGTCAACGGCCCTCCATTCAGGCTTCCCCACACTCACCTCCATGCGCAGCTTCTGCATGTCGGCGTTGCCGAGAGTGCCGGCGAGCAGAGCAAGGAAGAGTCCGAGGTGGTTGAAGAGGAAGAACGAAGTCCTCCAGAATCCTCTTCTCTCCCCCCTCATCGCTGGGGACGGGATGTCGCGCTCACGCCTGTGGGCTTTTATTGCATGGAAGGTATGGCTTATGGTGGTTATGCCCAGCACGTACATCATGAATGTGTAGCACAGCACGAGCGGCCACCAGCGCAGCATGCTCATCCAACTGCTGATGCCCATCACCAATGTCAGCACCGCGCACCATGCCATTGCCGGAACTGCGGCGTCTGTGGTGGCGCACCAACGGAAGAGGTAAACCCTCCTGCGCAGTAAAAAAGATGCCACTATGGCAGCGACAAACACCGCTGCCACAATGACATTGACCGGACAGGCGAAGAGGGTCCAATCCACTTCGCCTATCGTGAGTTGCAGAATCTCGCCGGTC
>JABUUG010000195.1:0-1166 GCA_021443285.1 Bacteroidaceae bacterium | reverse complement strand
CGCTGGCGCTCATACACATTCTGGCGCAGTGTCTCCTCGCTCTCGCGGTGGCAGGTCATGCAGGTGCGGTCCATGTGTGCCAACGGGCTCATGATGTGGTGGTCGGAGAACTTCACGCCTCCGTCAGCCATGTACGGCATATGGCAGTCGGCACAGCTCACACCTCTCTGACCGTGGATACCCATCTTCGATGTCTCGAAGCCCGGATGCTGCGCCTTCAGGATAGGCGTCTTGCTGAGGGCATGGATATAGTCGTAGTAGCCGGTCTCGTCGTAGTAAGCCTCGATGTCCTCCACAGTGAAGCCCTTATCCCAAGGGAATGTGAGGTACTGGTCTTTCTCCGGAGTGTTCGGGTCGTCCTTGAAATAGTATTCCACATGACACTGCGCGCAAACCAGTGTGCGCATCTCCGAGAGCGTGGCCTTTGTTACGTCCACACCCTGACGCTCGAAGGCCTCCTTCAGTGCCGGACGGCTTATGCGCAGGTCCATTGTCTCCGGGTCGTGGCAGTCGCTGCAGCCTATAGGGTTCACTATCTCGTTGCCCCACATCGCCCAGTTGGCCTTGTAGTATTCGGCAACGCCCTTCTCTGCCATTATGCGCGGCACATCAGGGCTTTTGCAGGTCCAGCAGGTGCCGGGCTGGTTGCTGCCGTCTGTCAGCTGTTCCGGCGCACCCGTGCGCAGTGTGCGGCGCATATCCTCTATGGCGTGCATGTGTCCGCGGGGTGTTGTGTAGTCCCAACTGAAGGCGTAGCCTGCCCAGAGGATAACCATGTTAGGGCGCTGTTCGAGCACATCCTTCGCCTCGTTGCCGTTGTTCTCGCTCTCAAAATCGGTCTCGATGGTCTGGTGCCATGTGTCGTACTCACGCGGGAAGTCGGTGCGGAAATCCTCGTTTGGCGCGTGTATAGCCTCCCCCTTCATCGGCATCTTGCGGTTGTTGAAGATACTCGCCACTTCGGCGCGGCGTTCCATCAAGAGTGATGTCAGCAGTCCAAGCACGAACACCACTACCATACTACCGCCGAACAGGGCCCATCCCTGCCAGCCTTTCAGTTTCTTGTCGCTCATGATATTGTTGTTTATTTGTTATGGCATTTTATGTTAAATTCAGGAGTTAAAGGAGTGGTAACTGAGGTTGGGAGTTAAAGACATTACCTGCGT
>JABUUG010000194.1 GCA_021443285.1 Bacteroidaceae bacterium | reverse complement strand
CTGCGACTGTTTTTGCATGGTGCAAGACAGTCTGCCTCATAAGGGCGCAATCGATAAGATGATATAGGAGGGGAAAGGGCTGGTGGAGAGTTTCCCTGAGGGTTTCCCTGTTCCTAAGTGTTATTTGTTAATTGTCCGACGGCATGACGATGGCGAGGATGATGTAGAGGATCAGGCCGGGAAAGGCTGCCGAGAAGAACGACAGACAGAGGTAGCCGACTCTGACGAGTGTCGGGTCGATGTCGAAATACTCGGCGATACCGCCACATACACCAGCCAATTTCTTGTCATAAACTGAACGCTTTAGTCTCTTTTCCATAATACAATGAATTTATACGGTTTTTATGATTGTGTAGTGGAAGGGTCCACTTTACATTTATTTCTTCTCCAGTTTGAAGTCGCAGGCGGAGAACCATTCCACACGACTGTCGCAGCCGGTGAACTTCGGGTCGGTACTCACGCCGTAGCGCACGGTGGAGGGCTGGGGGATGTAGATGTCGCGTATCTCCACGGTGTTCCATCCTTTGCCGAGGTCGCCGCCGTCGGTGCCGTCAGCCTCTATCTCGGAGAACAGTGTCTCCTCACTGCCGTTCCTGCCTTTTATTATGATATATATGTATGCTCCGCGGCAGTCCCTTGCCTGGCGTGCGGCGCACGAGAGGGTGTATACTCCTGCCGCCACGCTGTCTGTGCGCTCCGCCTGATAGATGAGCTCGGCATCGTAGGAGTAGGCGTCGAGGTAGCGCGTGTTGTAGTCGCCGTTGTAGTGTTCGCCGCTGTATGTGTAGCGGTCGTCGGTGAGGTTGTCCGCCCTGAGGAGCTTCCATCCGCCGCGCTTGAAGTAGCGCTTGTCGGTGTCGTTGAAGTAGTGTCCGTCGATGGTGTTCTCCTTGCGGTCTGCCTCACGGCGCATCGTGTAGAGCGAAGCACTCTCTGCCGAGAACTTCACGCAAGCGCCGATGAGGACTCCTGCGGAGATGATGAACCACACGAACCACATCAGACGCTGGGCGACGGACATCGGCTTGGTGCTGCCGATGCTGCTTGCCACGCCATGGAAGCAGCAGTAAATCATCACTCCGAGCGCATTGAAAGCGGCTGCGAAGCCTATCCATATCACCCACTGCATCCTGTCGTATATCTCCCTCACCTGATACATGATTTCCGTTTCGTTCGTGTCGAGATGGGGCAGATGGAAAAGGGTGTCGGGGTCGATGGTGAATATAATCGCTGCGATTACGGCTGCTAAGAGCAGCACGCAGGCTATTGTGCCGAAGAAGAGCAGCAGGCACGCGCCGATGATGCGGAAGACATTGCCGAGAAAGCTGGTGCGCTTCCTCTCGCGTATGATGCGCTCCTCTGTGGCTGTCTGCGTCTGCTGCGCCACCTCGTCGGCGAGGTTCTGCGGAGTAACCTTCCTGCCCTGCATACGGAGCTTGTCTTCGGGGTGCTGCGCTGTGGGCATGATAATCGCCATGGCGATGTAGAGCAGCACGAGCCATCCGTTGAAGCTTATGCTGAGCGATGGGGTGAGAGTGGTGTGGAACAAATGGAAGATGCTGAAATAGGGCATAAACAGCAGCACAACGAAGACCAGTCGGAACCACATGGGGTTGACATTGAAATACTGCCCAAACCCTGAGAACACGCCGCAGAGAACCTTGTTGTCGACATCGCGATACATACGGCGGCTGCGGAATCTGCCGGGCTTTTCTTCCGTCTGCTGGTCGGTGTCGCTGTCGGAGTTGCGGCTGTCGGCGGAAGAGTCGCTGCTTTTGGAGGTCTGGTCGTCAGGGATAATCTGGTCGAGGTCGCCTATCTGCCGGATGATAGGCTCTACCATCTCTATGGTGATGGCGTTGGCACCGGCTGCGAGCCGCTCGTCGAAGAGCTCCGCGATGCGCATGTCGATGTCGTCGGCAACCTCTTCGCTGCCCTCAGCCTTGAAATAGCGGTGGATGGTCTCGGAATAGTGCATGAGCATCTCGTAGGCATCCTCGTCGATATTGTAGAGACGGCCCGCATAGTTTATTGAGATATTCTTCTTGATCATGGTGGTAAGATGGGGGGGATATTGGTTTATTGTTGATAGTTAAGGGAGATAAAGACAAATGTCTTTTTGCGGAAAACTGTTTGAATACGAGCTATGTAGGTAATGTCTCTAACTCCTTTGACTCCTTTAACTTCTTTAACTCCTTTAACTTCTTTAACTCCTAAACATTATTATACGGCAGCCGGCTTTGTTTCAGCATACGGACGGTGGTTTCGAGTTCGCTCCACGCCTCTTCCATGGCAGCCAGCGCCTGTCTGCCCTCCTGTGAGAGCACATAATACTTACGGGGAGGGCCCTGCGTGCTTTCCTGCCACTCGTACTCCAAGACGCCCTCCTTGCGCAGACGGGTGAGCAGCGGATAGAGCGTGCCCTCCACAACGAGCAGGTTAGCCTCCTTCAGTCTACCGATGATGTCTGAAGAATAGCACGCCTGGTCCTTGAGCAGCAGCATGATGCAGTATTCGAGCATGCCCTTGCGCATCTGGGATTTAGCATTGTCAACATTCATTTGCAGTGGTTTCTTATTGGTTTGATGCTGCAAAAGTGTGTATAATTAGGTATTATGCAATACATAGTAGTATGATTTGTTATATAACGCTACCTTTTTATTGACAATTATCATTCGGCGAAAGCTATATCACTAATAATTCGCTGATTGAAAATGAATATGTAAATTTGCGGCATAAATACCGCGAAGTTACTATCGCTCGGCC
>JABUUG010000193.1 GCA_021443285.1 Bacteroidaceae bacterium | reverse complement strand
AAGCCATAATAAAACCATAATTGATTAAATTCGTGGGAACTAATTTATAGAACCCACCTATAAAATGTTTATTTCTTTAAGTGAAGTGAAGGGTAGTTAAAGTGGAGTTAGAGAGGAGTTAAAGAGACAAATGACTTATGCACCAAAAGGTAATGTCCCTTTAACTCCTCTTTACCTTCCCTTTAACTCCTCTTTAACTCCACTTTTCCTATTCGTACCTCAGTGCCTCTATCGGGTCGAGTCTTGCAGCCTTCTTTGCAGGATACCACCCGAAGAAGATGCCCGTAATGGTGCAGACTGCAAAGGCAAGCACCACGCTCCAAGGCAGTACGGTAACCGCGAGGTTGGCAAACGCCTCCACTGCCTGGCATATCCCGAAGCCTATCACCACTCCTATCACACCTCCCGTAACGCTGAGCAGGATTGACTCGATGAGGAACTGGTTGAGGATGTCGAAGCCACGTGCGCCGACAGCCATACGCAGACCTATCTCCTTCGTGCGCTCCGTTACGCTGACATACATGATGTTCATGATGCCAATACCGCCCACGAGCAGCGAGATGCCCGCTATGCTGGCGAGGAGTATGGTGAGCATTCCCGTCATGTTGTTCAGCGTCGATGCCAGCTCCTCCTGCGACCGTATGTTGAAGTCGTCTTCATCGCCGTCTTCCGCCCCGGGCTCCGACGGGTCTTTCAGTTTGTGGTTTGAACGGAGTATAACGGTTATCTCTTCAATAGCCTTGTCCGTAAGTTCCTGTGTAACGGCCGAGCACATTATCTGCGAGAGGTGTGTCTGCGCCAGCATTCGTTTCATGACCGTTGTGTAGGGTGTGAGCACCATATTGTCCTGGTCCATACCCATCGTGTTGTAGCCCTTGCTCTTCAGCACACCGATTATACGGAACGGTATTGAGTTGCAGCGTATGGTCTTTCCTATCGGGTCCTGCCCGTCAGGGAAGAGGTTGTCGATGACGGTCTTTCCTATGACGCACACCTTCGCGCTCTGCTTGATGTCCTGTTCTGTGAACATCACCCCATCCTTTATGTTAAGCTGCCTGATTTCCAGATAGTCGGTACCCACTCCGTAGAGAGAGGCGGGCGTGTTGTTGTTGCCGTAGATGAACTGCCCTGCCTTGCTGACGTATGGCGAGACAGCCTTCACATACTGGCATTCGCTGCGTATAGCCTCGTAGTCAGCCATTTTCAGCGTCTCCATAGCCGATGCGTCCTGCCTTGCCCCGCCGCGCATATCCTGCCCCGGCATAACCATAATCATATTGCTACCCATGCTCGAAATCTCGGCGGCAATGCTCTCCTTCGTGCCTTGTCCTATGGCGAGCATGGCTATTACGGATGCCACACCGATGATGATGCCGAGCATCGTGAGGAACGACCGCATCTTGTTGGCTGCTATCGCCCTGAAAGCTATCATTAGAAGGTTGAGAAGAGTCATGGGATTATCAACTTATTATTGATTATTGATTAATTATCATTGATTAATGCGCGGCAGCAAACTATTCGTTATTCACTATTCGTCATTCACTATTCATCCTCCGCCACTGGCAGTGCGTCGAGTGCCTCCTGTGCCGACTTTATGTTCTCGTTTATTGTGTCGCTGCGCACTTTACCATCCTGCAACACAATGTTGCGGCTGGAGTAATCGGCAATCTCCGGGTTGTGGGTTACGAATATTATCGTTGCGCCCTGGGCATGTAGCTTCTGGAAGAGCACGAGTATCTGGAATGATGTTCGGGTGTCGAGGTTTCCCGTTGCCTCATCGGCGAGTATCACTGCGGGATTGTTCACCAGTGCGCGGGCTATAGCCACACGCTGCATCTGTCCTCCCGACATCTGGTTCGACTTGTGGTACATGCGGTCTTCCAGTCCGACCGCCTTCAGGGCTTCTATGGCACGGCGGCGGCGTTCCGACTTTGATATGGCGGCGTTGTAGAGCAGCGGCAGCTCCACATTGTCTATACTTGTGGTCTTTGCGAGCAGGTTGTAGTTCTGGAACACGAAGCCTATCTTCCTGTTCCTCAACACCGCGCGCTGGCTTCTCGACATCTTGCGCACGGCATTGCCATCAAGATAGTACTCGCCGCTTGAAGGCGTGTCGAGGCATCCGAGCTGGTTGAGCAGTGTCGATTTGCCGCTGCCCGACTTGCCCATGATGGTTACGAACTCGCCTTCATATATCTTGAACGACACTCCCTTGAGGGCGTGTACCACCTCGCCCCCGACCTTGAAGTCGCGTTTCACATTGTCAAGCTCTATGACTACACGCATACCTGTTTACTTTTTATCCTTCTTCTGTCCCGGATGTTGCAGCAGCGACTGCTTCTTTTCGCCGCCAGGAATTTCTTCCTCTTCAGGCACCACAATGCCCGTCACCACACTCTGCCCGTTCTTCAGTCCGCTGAGCACCTCGGAGTTTATGCCGTCGGTGATGCCTGTGGTAACAGGTATTGCCTTCAAGGTGTTGCCTTCCTTCACCCACACCTTCTTCCTGCCCTTGCAGTTCACGATTTTAATGTTCGGCCCGACCACCTCCGGGTCTGGAGTGAAGCGCAGTGCCTTGTTCGGCACACTCAGCACACCGTTCTTCTCTGCGGTGTAAATTGAAACACTGGCAGTAAGGCCTGGTTTCAGCTTCAGGTCGGCATTGCGGGCGGAGATTACCACCTGGTATGTTACCACATTGTTTGTTGTCGTTGCCTCAAGCCTCACCTGCGTTACACGTACTTGGACTGTCTCGTCGGGGTAGGCGT
>JABUUG010000192.1 GCA_021443285.1 Bacteroidaceae bacterium | reverse complement strand
ATGGGACGAAGACCGCTGGATGAAGGAGATAGACTGGATGGCTCTCCACGGTGTGAACCTCCCTCTGCAGATAGTGGGCATTGACGCCGTATGGTATCAGATGCTCCGGAATGAGTTCGGCTATAACCATGACCAGGCAACGGAATTTGTGGCAGGCCCCTTCTATCAGAGCTGGTGGCTGATGAACAACCTCCAGGGGGAGAGCGGCCCCAACCCACAGTGGTGGTACAACCGCCAGGCAGCCCTCGGCAGGAAGATTACCGACCGTATGCGCGAGCTCGGAATGACTCCCTGTCTGCCGGGATTTGTGGGCATGGCACCCGAAAAATTCGTTACGGACAGGGGCATCGACTCATATTCCGGCAAATGGAGCAACTACACCTGCCCTAAGGTTATAAACGCAGCTACAGAAACGGGGGCTGCCGCATTCCGGGAACTGGGCGAAAAGTATTATGACTATATAAGGAATGTGTATGGCTTCATGCCGAAATCGTTCAGCCTCGACCCGTTCCATGAGCGCAGCAACCCAGCCGGTGTTGACGGCTACAAGAAGATTTGCGACCTGGCGCGAGACGTCATGAACGCGGCAAGCCCGAACGCCATGTGGGTGGCACAGGAATGGCAGAACAACGCGGAACAGAGCCGCATAGACGCCCTGCCGACGGAGAACACCCTGCTGCTCGACCTTTCTTCCGAGAGGCAGACATTTTATTCGCGTTTCGGCAACCATGAGTATGCCTTCTGTATGCTCCACAACTACGGCGGCAACGTGGGACTGTACGGATGTATAGACCAGCTCATGAACAACTATTTCGACACCCACCGCAACCACGCCACACTGAAAGGAATAGGCGCAAACCCTGAGGGTCTGGAGACAAACCCCGTAATGTATGAGCTGCTCTTCGAAATGCCATGGCTCGGTTCGAAGCCCGTGGCAAAGACATGGCTCGCCACGTACGCAGCAAACCGCTACAACCTCAAGAACAACACAGACAAGCAGTATGTAAGCCAGGCATGGGAAAACCTGCTCTCCACCGTTTACAACCAAAACTTCTCAACACAGCAGGGATGTGCAGAACCACTGGTCTGCATACGCCCGACGAAATTCTTCGTGCAGGGCAAAACGGACGTGTCCAGCTGGGCTCAGGCACAGAGGAACTGGGACAAGGACGTAATGGTTGCCGCAGCGAAGAAGCTCCTGAAGGCGAACGCCATAAACAAAAACTACCTCTACGACCTCGTTGATGTGGTGAGACAGGCACTCGCCGACAAGGCGCACACCCTGCTCACAGAACTGAAGGAGCTGAAAGATGCAGGACAGTCATCGTCCACCACGTTTACCGACAAACGCGATGACTTCATGTGCATAATAGACGACACCGACCTTCTGCTGTCATACATCCCCAACTTCACGATGCAGAGGTGGGTTACGATGGCAAGGAACATAGCGAAGCAGAATGGAGGTTCGACAGCGGAAGAGGACTGGATGGAGCGCTACGCACGACAGCTCGTCACGACATGGCGTCCCGACGACTCATCGCTCATGGACTATGCAAACCGCGAATGGGCAGGACTGGTGAAGGACTACTACAAGGCACGCTGGTCGTACTATTTCAGCAGCGGAGCGGCTGTTACGGAAGAGGACCTGTTCAACAACGTGGAACAGAAATATGTGCTCGGCACTCTCGACGGCACCGCATACGGGAAATACACGCAGACAGGAACAGCCAACGAAACATATGCTGCCGACGAGATAAAGGCTCTTGCCACAAAGCTGCTTCAAGACCACACGGGCGACCTTGGCAGCGACGATGACGAGACACCGGTACAGTTTTCCGGCGACGGCAAGACACACGTCATACAGCCATCCGAGATAGGATGGAAGGGCAATGCCATCCAGGCAACCGACAAATGGGAAATAGACATAGCAGCCACCGACACGGGGGAATACAACTGGACGGGAGGTGTGATCCTTGCCTCTGGCGAAAATCCGTTTGCAGCGAACACACAGGGCGGCTTCAGACTGCGCCAGAATGCCAGTGAAGCGACCGGATCGGACGGACGTTTCTGCTACACCAATGGCAGCGACAACCAATTCCGCAGGACAAACGGGCGCAACTTCATCATAAAGATGATGTACGACGGCAGCCAGACCATTGTTACCGCAACAATAGACGGCGAAACAGAGACCCGGACTTTCACAAACACATACGGCGAGATTTCGGCATTCTCCTACGCGCTCCCCGTAGGCTTCAACATCAATTCCCTCACGATAACGCCTGTACACGACACATTCCCCATGAACGGCAAGTACTGCAGAATAAGGTCTGTAAAAAGCCGCAATGTGGGCAAAGTATGGCAGGCGGAGCCCACTGCCACAGCCGCCACCGCAGCGGCTGAGCCACATCTCAGTACAGACACGAATATCAGACTGGCAGACAACACCTATGACCCGAACAGCATCTGGGCGTTCGAGGCAAAAGGGGCAGGCTTCCTCCTGCGCCACGCCAATTCCCAGGCTTTGGCAAACAACCTCACACATGCAGCCAAAGAGACAAAAGTGGCGCTGGATGCCAGCGAGAAGAATGCAGGGCTCTTCTCCTTCCACGACCAGGAACGTCAGGACGAAGGCAAATGGGTTTACATGCTGAGATACGACACTGACGAGGGCTACTTCTCCGGACGCTATGTAAACAAGGGGAGCTTTGGCGACAACATGACATGGTGGAACGGAGACCAATCGACAGGAGCCAACGACTTCGTGTTTGACGAGGTT
>JABUUG010000191.1:5566-8257 GCA_021443285.1 Bacteroidaceae bacterium | reverse complement strand
TTGCTGTCAACGGTGTAACAGGTTATCTGGTTTGTCCCGGAACCACCAAAAGCAGAGGCGTCGTTACTGGCTCCAACACGTTGTCCGGCAAGCTGAAGGTTAAACATAGCAGCAAGAGCAGGGTCCTTGCTGTTTACAATGATTGCCAGCTGGTCGCCGCGCTTCACGGTTATCTCCTTGGCAGTTGTTACTAAAATCTCGCTTGTGTTTACTGAATCCTGAAAATAGGATATGTTTGTGGGGGTCTTGCAACTGAAAAGCAGCATTGCGGCAAACACCACAGAAACCGTATGTTTCAAATTCATATAGGGAAAATGTTTGTATTTCTAAAGAACAGTCATCGTGCCCGCATATCAACACGAACAAAACAACGCGCAAATTAACCACTATTTTCACATTTTTTTACAGAAAATCTTGACAAAAGACCTTTGTGTGCGCATTTCTTGATTATTGGTCAAGTATAGCGAAAAGCCACACATTAATTATATGTGGGCGACAAGAGCGCCTCTTTGCACACACAAACATGCCATTTAGCATACCTGAAGATGCCATTTAGGTACCCTATATATGCCATTTAGATAACAGAAACGACAGACTAAAGCGAGATATCTTTTGACATTACGGGAAAAGCATTAACTTTGCCGCATAAATACAGCAATCCAAAAAGACAATGAACATACAGGAACTTTACAGGGTTTACCTCGAAAACCCGAACATCACGACAGACAGCCGCAACTGCCCGGAACACTCCATTTTCTTCGGAATAAAGGGCGAACATTTCGACGGCACACTCTTCGGCGACAAGGCGATAGAGAACGGAGCGACAATGGCTGTTACAGAAAACTCGCCCCAGAGGCTGCAGCAACTGGCAGCCCACCATATCGCGGAGCTGAAGAAAAACGGGCTGAAGGTAATCGGAATAACCGGCACAAACGGCAAAACAACCACCAAGGAACTGGTGTCGGCAGTATTGAAAAAGAAGTACAACGTGCTGTACACGCAGGGTAACTTCAACAACCACCTCGGCGTGCCGCTGACAATACTGCGACTGCGCCCGGAGCATGAGATTGCAGTTATAGAGATGGGCGCAAACCATCGGGGCGAGATACGCGACCTGGTGAACATCTCACAGCCGGAATACGGCCTGATAACATCCGTAGGAAGGGCGCATCTCGAAGGCTTCGGCAGTTTTGAGGGCGTGATAAAGACAAAATGCGAGCTGTACGACTATCTGCGCGAGCATGGCGGAAAGGTATTCCTGAATGCTGATAACGAACATCTTGTGCCAATGGCGAAAGGCATGGACACTGTGCCATATATCACAGGCGGGGTGAAAGAGTGCAACCCGTACATGAAGTTCTCATTCAAGGGCGAGGGGAATGGCGTGGACGTGGTATGCCAAAGCCAGCTCATAGGCGACTATAATATAGTTAATGTGCTGGCAGCCACCACAGTCGGGCGTTATTTCGGTGTGAGCGACGGGGACATTGCCGATGCTCTGGCAGACTATTCCCCCACCAACAACCGCTCGCAACTGGTGAAGACCGCCCGCAACACGCTCATCGTGGATGCCTACAACGCCAACCCGACATCCATGTCTGCCGCACTGGACAACTTCCGCAACATATCGTCAGACCTCCCGAAGATGGTGATACTCGGCGGCATGGGCGAACTCGGCGAAACATCGCAGCAGGAACACGACGGCATACGCGCAAAAATAAAGGAGACCGGCGTAAAGGACGTATGGCTCGTAGGCAAGCAGTGGGGCGAGTACGATTTTGAGACTGTGGATGATGTAATAGCCCACCTGAACGACAATCCCATAGAAGGGAAGCTCATCCTCATAAAGGGGTCCAACTCGCAGAAACTCTTCAAGCTGCCGGAAATGCTGTAACATTCTTGATTAAAGGCAATCCTTTCCATTTAATCCTTAATCATTCCACTTTTCCCTGTAACCTTTTAGCCGCTCAATCGTCATAAAGACAGAAACTCGATGAAAACGGTCAGTTTCCAACACGACATACTCCCCCTGAAAGACATACTCTTCAGGCTTGCCCTGCGCATAACAGTGAACAGGGAAGACGCAGAGGACGTGGTGCAGGAAACTCTGATAAGATGCTGGAACAAGCGAGACTCTTGGCAGGACATCGACTCCATACAGGCGTTCGCCACAACAATATGCAGGAATCTGGCAACAGACTGCACCAAAAAGGCGGGCAGGAACAACAAGCCGATAGACAAGATAGAAACCCAGTCGAGAGACAACCCGCTGGACAAGACCATCAACAACGACCGGATGAGGCAGCTTGACAGGCTGATAACCTCACTTCCCGAGAAACAAAAACTCTGCCTGCAGCTACGCGACTTTGAAGAGAAAAGCTATAAAGAGATTGCGGAAATGCTGGATATGCCCGAACAACAGGTGAAGACAAACATCTTCAGGGCAAGGCAGGCGATAAAACAACAATTCATTGACTAACATGCTCGATTACAAATACATAGAACAAATCCTCGACAAATTCTTTGAGTGCGACACCACACTCGAAGAGGAGAAGATACTCCGAACATTCTTCAGCCAGAACGATGTGCCGGAGTCATTGGCAAAATACAAGGAGCTGTTTGTATATCAGCAGACAGAAACTGCAAACAACACTCTCGGAGAGGACTTTGACGAGAAGATGATGAGACTCA
>JABUUG010000191.1:2606-5389 GCA_021443285.1 Bacteroidaceae bacterium | reverse complement strand
GGCACAAACTGTCCTAAGAAGAACATCCCTTTATACTGTTCAACATGACTGTAATTCATGAGACAGATTATCATATAACCGAAAAGAGCTGCTCCAGCACATTCATATAGCGTCTTCAGGTTCTTTTCTATGTATGTCGTCGCCTGCCCGTTGCCCGACTTCCTGTTACTGTATTTCATCACTGCCGTTGCCGCAATGCCCAGAACAGGTATCAGGAAATATGCCCAACCAGTGTGCTGGATGTGGTAACCGGCTGCCAATACCAGCACAACAACCGACGCGAAGATGCAGGAATAGCCCCAAATCAGGAACTCGTTCCCTGAGCCTTTGCCAAGATTGGTTTTGGTTTTTCTAATCATTTGAGAGATAAGCTCCAGGCTTTCCTTCTCGCTAATAACTTTTTCTTCCATAACAGTTCACTTTTTAATAGATGATAGATTGGTTTACAAAATAAACTATATTGGCCAAATATATACCGTTTCATCTGAAACGGCACTGCAAATGTAGAATGGTTTATATTATAAACTGAAATAACCTATCATATTTCCTTCAGAAACTTATGATAGGTCATCTATAACACCATTTAGGAACATCTGTAACGGATTTATCCCTTCATCTGTCTTTCGTCTTCTTCAAGGTTAATTCCGCCAGTATCACAGCTATCTCTTCTTCCTCTTTCGGTGCATCCTTGGGTTTCCATGCCACGATGAAGCGCACTTTGGCTTCACTCACTTCATAGCCTTTTTCTTTCCATTCTGCCAATATTGCCTGCATACGGTTTGAGAGCATGGCGACGGGACGCTGGGTGGAAGCATCGTGCAGGCAATGGTCTGCATAGGTCAATGCGGAACCACCTCTCAGGGCGAGAATTTCCGTCTTGTGAGGTTTGAAGAATCCGAGGTTCACATCCTTGTGCGACAGTTGCAGGACAACCTTTTCGGGCATATCGTATTCGCGGTCATTTATTACGAGTTCGTCCAAGCCGTAATGTGCAAAGATGTTGCTGTTGCTGTGTATGAACAGACGCCTCTTGGCACGAGTCAGACCCACATAGTACCTGCGCATCAGTTGGTCGTCGCGTGTATAACCGTCCGCAATCAGCATATACACATCGTCAAACTCGCGTCCCTTTGCCTTATGGATGGTGGAAACCACGACATCAGATTCTGAAAAGTCGCAGAAGTCTTCGATTGACGATTCAAATACATACTCCTTGAAATCGGTGCAATACTTCTTATCATAGGTAGATTCAAAGAGCTCTATGCAACGTCTGACGTATGATAGCGATTCGCTGTTGCCATACAAACTGAAAGTTGCTTGCTTTGCCTTATCCCACAACTCACCGGTAATAAGTGGGGAATGCAATCGGGTTTCGATGTATTTCAGGAAATAACGCAGCTCTGCGAGGTTCCAGAAGCGGAAGCCTTCCATCGACTGCACCAACTTGCAGCTGACACCTCGTTCGCGCAGCATAGCAACAAGTATTACTGCCTCGTTATTGGTCTGCGTGAGTATGCAGCGGCTCCCGTCAGTTTGGTTTGCAAGAATATGGGCGACCAGGGGTTCATACAGCAGTTTTGAGGGGTAATGCGTTACACTCACCCACCCTTCTTCATGGCTCATCGAGACAATGGGCGTTTGCTTCAAGCGGTTACGGATACAAGCTGCCAAACGATTTGCCACATCCACCACATGACGCGAACTGCGGAAATTCTCCGTCATCTCTACGAACCGGCTTCCTTCCATTTGTGCCAACATCTGCATGTAGCGCGAGTCAGCCCCACGAAACTCAAATATATTCTGGTCGTCATCACCCACAGCTATAACGCGCATATCCTCATTAGCTGTCATCAATGCCTTCACCAATGCAAACTCATCCCTTCCCATGTCCTGCGCCTCGTCGATTACGAGTACAGTCTTTCCGATGCGTGTTGGCTCCACCTCTCCCTGTGCAATCATCCCCGCGGCCTGTGCCACGACATTACCGGCATCCTCAAGATTGCCTATGCGCCCGAGCAGTTCAAAGCAATAGGAGTGGAATGTCTTTATATCGACGAAATGAGCGGCGTTGCCTATTAACTCCATCAGTCTCCGCTTGAATTCGGTTGCAGCGGCACGCGAGAATGTGAGCATCAGCAGTTGCTCGTGCTTCACATCTTCAAGCAGCAGCAACGATGCCAATTTATGAACCAGCACTCGCGTCTTGCCACTGCCAGGACCTGCCGCAACCACGATGCATCGCGACTCCTTGTCGCTGATAATCTGCATCTGCCGTTCAGACAATTCCCCAAACAACTGGCAGTATTTCCCTGGGGTCAGGTTGCGCTGTATCTCGTCCAAACGATTGCCCTTGAAGTATTTCGAGATGAAACGCCTGTAGTCCATCTGGAAATAGTCCTGCACATACTGTAGGGCGGCATCATAGTTGCGCACCATAAGGTTGGCGTATTCCCCGACAATGTGTACCTGCTGGATTTTCTGCTTGTAGAACTCATTGAGCATACGGTAGTCATCCAGCTTGTAGCGCGACTTATTGTCTTTGATGCGACGAATCTCCATGGCGTTGTAAAGCACGAGGAAGCCGCCTTCCAACTTCAAGGCACCTATCTTGGAGAGGTAGAGCAAGGCTTCTTCCACATCTTCCAGCTGGAGGTCGGCAAACGATGCAAACAGCAGTCCGCCGCGTCCATGCATCTCCTTCAGCAGCTCGACGACGGAGAACTGTACGGCAACTTTCTTGTCTTCCTTTTGCATCCGTTCTTCCGGCAAATGATACAGCCACT
>JABUUG010000191.1:0-1913 GCA_021443285.1 Bacteroidaceae bacterium | reverse complement strand
GTCCCACCCTGCCTGACGCGCTATCTCAAGAGCCGAGCTGCACACCTTCTCTCTGTAGCGTGTGAGATCCTTGACAGCTTTCCATATTTGCTGTATCTCGCTGATGCTTAGCTTTATCTGGTTAAGCAACATGAAATGCTTGTCGAGGTCGTTGTCGCTATAGAGCACATAGCAGCGCGCGTTGAGTTGCGGGTCGCGCCCGGCACGCCCTGCCTCCTGCACATAGTTCTCCAGCGAATCGGAGATGTCGTAATGTACGACAAGTCCTACATCCTTCTTGTCCACGCCCATGCCAAAAGCGGATGTCGCGACAATAATGCGCACATGGTCGGTCATGAACGCTTCCTGATTGGCGACTTTTTCATCGGCGTCCATCTTGCCGTTGAAGGGCAATGCGGTAGAGCCATCGCGCGACAATCTGTTTGCGAGGTCTTCCGTGCGCTTGACACGTGAGACATAGACAATGGTCGGGCAGTCGCTTTCTGCTATCAATCCGCGGAGTTTCTGGTATTTGTATTCATCGGTGTCGGCATGAATCACGGAATAGCGCAGGTTGGTGCGCGATGCTGTTGAGGCGAACAGCTCCAGTGTTATGCCCAGCGATTTGTGGAAATAATCGCAGATGTCCTGTATGACCTTTTGCTTTGCTGTGGCGGTAAAACATGACACAGGGATTGGGGAGGTAATCCGTTTCTTCTCCTGATACTCACGAATGAACTTGCCGATATAGAGGTAATCCACGCGGAAATCCTGCCCCCACGACGAAAAACAGTGAGACTCGTCTATGACAAACCTCACCACATGGCGTGCCAGCAGTATGCGCTCTATCGTCTTTGAGCGCAGCATCTCTGGGGAAATATAAAGCAACGACGCGTCGCCGTCCATTACCCTTTGAATAGCAAGCGCCCGCGTTATCGGGTCAAGCAAGCCATTGATGGTTACGGCATCTGTGATACCGCGGTCGGCGAGATTATCCACCTGGTCTTTCATCAACGACTGCAAAGGGGAGATTACCACGGTAAGCCCATGCACGCTCCGCCCCTCCATCAGTGCCGGCAACTGGAACGTAAGCGACTTGCCACCACCAGTAGGGAAGATTGCAAGCAGCGACTTCCCCTCTACTGCCGCCCTTGCAGCATTCTCCTGCAGAGGTTCGCCATCGTATGTGCGGAAATTGTCAAAGCCAAAGAATCTCTCCAGGTTCTGATGCACTTCCAACAGCGAGTTGCAATAATCACAACCGTCGGCACACCGCACATGGCGCAACTGTCGCACTACATATTCCACAAGAGGATAGTTACGCAACACCCAGCCTGGGGTAATAGAACGGTGGTCGGTTGTATCTATAAGGGACAGCGCGTATGCCATCTCTATGGGATATTGGTGTACGAGTGTCTCGACATCGGCATTGCCGCAGATTCTTCCTTTATAGGTACTTCGGATTAGTTCACAGACCTGCGCATCCTGATTGGTATCGGAGTTCTGGATAGTGTCCCCTCCCTCTGCCATCTCAATGAATCCCTCAAACTCCCTCTCCTTTGCCAACAGAGCAATCAGAATATTTCGCTTCTCATCAGTGAGCAAACGCCACTTTTCCAACTCATCCATCAGCAAGTCTTTTGCCTTCTTACAGTCGTTTACGGGGTTGTTCAGCTCATCGGCCTGTAGTTTCTCGTCTTTAAGAAGTCTGTGGTATGGGCGTTCCGGGAACAACAGCGGTGAGACATACAGCGTGTCCACATATATCCACCTGACATTCTCATCGCCAAACAGATATTTTGCATCATGGTATATGATGTTATGCCCGCAAACGAAGTCTGTCTGCTCAAGAAATACTTTCAGCTCCCGCTTTGATGCACCATGATAAACCGCCCCATCCCATCTCACACAGCCGATGTCATGTACCTTACAGT
>JABUUG010000190.1 GCA_021443285.1 Bacteroidaceae bacterium | reverse complement strand
TTCATCATAGCCCTGACAAGCTGGCTGATGCTGACAATGTCGCTGATGCCCTTGGTGGAACGCTACTGGCCGGGGAAGTTCAACACCGAACACTATGTCACGATGGACTTTGGCGCAGACGCATCACTCTATTCAACTGTAGATAGCATAACCAGTGCAAACTGGCAGATAGTAGTGGAGGAAGCCCGCCGACTGCCCGATGTGGAGGAGGCGACAATCGTCCTCAGCAAATATAATATGCCGGGAGTAATGACGGGTGACATCAAGTTTACTGCCGACACCCTCTCCAATACGCTCTACAAAGGCAACCAAGGCCAATATCTCTGCAATACGCGCTTCTTCGAGACGCTCGGACTGAAGCCTGTGGAAGGGTCGCCCTCGATAAAGGAGATGGAGGCGGCACAGACGGACAACCCCTGCATCATAAGCCGCTCGGCAGCCATACACGCCTTCGGCACAACAGATGCGGTGGGGCGAGTACTGTGGGAAATGGATTTCCGGGGACAAACAGCGGAACGAAGTTACCATGTCGTTGGCGTGGTGGAAGATGTGGCGATGAACATGAACAATCGCATCAAAGACATGGTATATACACCCTTGGATGGTGGAGCAAATCTGCTGCTGCGCCTGAAGCCCGACTGCAACGAGACACAGTTCTGCGAACAATACAACCGGCAGGAGCGTGCAAACCGCATCAAATCAAATGTCTGGGTCGCCACAAACGCCCAGCCGCTGAAAGAAGTTCAGGAGCAATGGGGAACGCACAACTACAACATTCAAGAAAATATAGCGAACACAGGACTGCTCTTCCTCCTGCTCAACCTGCTGCTCGACATGGTGGGCACATTCTGGATACGCACGCGCGGAATACGCGGCTACATCGGCGTGATGCGCGCCTTTGGAGGCAGTCGCCGCCGCATAGTCATGGGACTGCTCGCCGAGGGATGGCTCATCGTCATCATAGCCTTCACGCTTGCCACAGCATTTGTCATCTACCAGACAGGCGGCGAGAATCTCTGCAGCGCGATTACGCTTTCCACAGCGGGCTGCACGCCCACCGACTGGCTCGACATTCCAGCGATGCAATTCCTCCTCTGCGGCACAGCCATCCTCGCAACCCTCCTCATCACCGCCACCATAGGCATAATAATCCCCGCATGGATGGCGACAAAAGAGGACATAACGGAGTCTATCAGGCAGGAATAAAAAGGAAGCTCAAAAACTCGAAATCCCGCAAAAAATCATAAATCAAAAATCATAAATGACATTATGTCAACAGCAATCAAACTTATCGGCATAAACAAGATTTATGCAACAGAGGAAGTGGAGACACAGGCTCTGGAGAATGTGAACATCGAAGTGGAGGAAGGACAGTTCCTCAGTGTAATGGGGCCTTCGGGCTGCGGCAAATCAACGCTGCTCAACATCATGGGACTGCTCGACACGCCCACCAGCGGCAGCATCGAGCTGTGCGGCAAGCCCATCGACCTCACCATGAACGACCGCAAGATGGCGGACTTCCGCAACCGCAACCTCGGCTTTGTCTTCCAGAGCTTCCACCTCATCAACAGCCTCTCGGTGCTCGACAATGTAATAATGCCCCTCATCTACCGCGGCACTCCCAAGCGTGAGCGCGAAGAACTGGCGAGGGCTGTGCTCGACCGTGTAGGACTGAGCCACCGTCTGAAGCACACTCCCGTGCAACTCTCCGGCGGCCAGTGCCAGCGTGTGGCTATCGCCCGCGCCATCGTAGGCAACCCAAGCATCATCCTCGCCGACGAGCCTACGGGAAACCTCGACAGCAAGATGGGCCGCGAGATTATGGACCTGCTACACGAACTGAACCAGCAGGACAAACGCACAATAGTGATGGTGACGCACAACGAACGGCAAGCCCGCGACACCGACCGCGTCATCCGCTTCATGGACGGACGGCAGGTGGAGTAGATACCCTGAACACGCCATTTAGCATACCTAAAGGGCATACTTAGCACCAGTAAGTATGCCTTTTAGCTTTAAGCAAGCGCAAAAAAAGAATGTCTGGAAGATGGTTCCAGACATTCTCTTTTGGATAATGAATTTCAAACGCAGTTTTTAGTTTGTGGCTTTCGGAGCACGCTTCTCAGCGATACGTGCCTTCTTACCTGTGAGCTTGCGCAGATAGTAGAGCTTAGCACGGCGCACCTTACCACGCTTGTTAACCTCGATGCTCTCAATGTTTGGCGACTCGATTGGGAAGATACGCTCTACACCAACAGTGCCCGACATCTTGCGGACGGTGAAGCGCTTCTTGTCGCCATGACCTGAAATGCGGATAACGACACCACGATAGAGCTGGATACGCTCTTTTGAGCCTTCGATAATCTTGTATGCCACAGTAATTGTGTCACCAGGACCGAAGGATGGGAACTCTTTGCCAGTGGCAAATGCTTGTTCTGCAACTTTGATTAAATCCATTGTGAAATGTAAATTGTTTAGTTGTGTGTCCCTCAGCGCAACATAGACAGGCTACACTTCTTCCTTCCATCGGTTACGCCAAAAGCGAGCGCAAAATTAAGCACATTAACAGATATAGGAGAGAATCGCCAAAAAGAAAAAGCTTTTTGCAGAACATTAATTGATTTATTTTGTGGAAACTTGCAGAGTACGGCATTTTTTCGGAAAGATATTTGTCCCGTTTGCAAAAACAATATACCTTTGCACCCGCAAAACCGAAAGGATGGCGCGATGATGGCGAGGTAGCTCAGCTGGTTAGAGCGTCGGATTCATAATCCGGAGGTCGCGGGAT
>JABUUG010000018.1 GCA_021443285.1 Bacteroidaceae bacterium | reverse complement strand
CCCTTAACTCCTTTAACTCCCTTAACTCCTTTAACTCCTTTAACTCCCTTAACTCCCTTAACTCCGATTTCAATATTCGCCGCCCATGTTCCTACACCTTCAGCACCTTGGCGAGAATATCCTCCGGCTGTATGTTGTTCATACAGGGGAAGTCGCCCATGCGGCATTTCTTGTTGCCGTAGATGCTGCACGGGCGGCAGGGCATTGAGAGCTGCACGCAGTCGAAGAAGTTCTGCTTCCATCCGAGGAAGCCCGCATAAGGATGGGTGGAGCCCCACACGCTGACCACGCGGGTGCCGACAATGGACGCGAGGTGCTGGTTGGCGCTGTCCATGGAAACCATGCAGTCTAAGGTTGCCATCAGCTGCAGCTCGTCGCGCAGGCTCGTGCCGTATGGCGGCAGGAAGACGCGCTCGGAGTGCGGCAGGTAGTCCTTCCACTCGTGGAACACGCTCACCTCTTCCTCTCCCGCGCCGAAGAGATACACCTGCTTGCCTTTTTCAAGGAGTGCCTTCACCACCTCTTTCATCTTGTCCAGCGGATAGACCTTGCCCTTGTGTTTGGCAAAAGGAGCCACGCCGATGCGTCCTGTCGGGAAGAAATACTTGTTGTCGGGGACATTGGTGCGTATGACATACGACTTCAGCGACGTGCCGAGCAGACGGTCGATGGTGTCTGCATAGTTCTCGAACGAGGTTGCCTGCTGCATGAACACCTTATCATCATCCTTCTTCGTGAGAGCACGCTTTCCGTCGCGGCTCTTGTTGATGCACTCCACCTTGCAGCGCACAAACTTGAACAGGGTGCGCAGGTACTTCGTGCGCAGCACATCGTGGCAGTCGGCTACAGCGTCGAAATTCTCCTCACGGAGGTAGGTGAAGAGGCGGCTGAGACCGTTTATGCCGCGGAACTCCCGGTGGATGTCGGCACCGATGAAGCGCACATTGTCTCCAAGCCCTTCAAACAGCGGGGCCATGGCCGGCACACTGAGCACAGTGATGTTCATCTTGGGATAATGCTGCGCCAGCAGCTGCACCACGGGCACGAGCATAGCCACATCGCCCAGGGCGGAGAAACGGATGATAAGGAGTTTTGAAATCACAGTGAGTTAAGCATTTTTATGGTTGCCTTGATAGCCGCATCTGTCTGGTCGGCATCGAGGGCACGGGTGCGAATAATCTTTCCGTCGCGCAGTTCCCAGCTGATGACGGTCTGCACGAGGGCGTCGGTGCGGCCGCCGGGAGGGATGCTTACGGTGTAGTTGGTGAGGCGCGGGAAGCTGACACCGAGCCTGTCCTTGTATATATGGCGTATGCAGCGCATGAAGGCGTCATACATACCGTCGCCCGACCGCTGTTCCTCATACACCTGACCGTCGACCTCCAGTCTGACCGCCGCCATAGGCTTCAGTCCGTAGGCGGTGGATGCCATGTAGCTTATCAGCTTCACGCGGTCTTCGGGCATATCGTGTTTCAGCACATCGGAGACGATGTATGGCAGGTCTTCCTGCGTTACTATCTCCTTCTTGTCGCCAAGCTCCGTGATGCGCTTCGTCACCTTCAGTGTCTGCTCCGGTGTCAGTTCCAGTCCGAGCTCCTCGAGGTTCTTCAGGATGTTAGCCTTGCCGCTGTTCTTTCCCAGCGCATACTCGCGCTTTCTGCCGAAGCGTTCGGGTGTGAGGGCATTGATGTATAGCCCGCCCTTGTTGTCGCCGTCGGCATGTACGCCAGCCACCTGCGTGAACACGTTGTCGCCGATGATAGGCTCGTTTGATGCCACGGCGATGCCCGAATAGCTCTCCACCATGTGCGACACCATCTTCAGCTTGCTCTCATCGATATTGGTGGCTATGCCGAGGTGGTCGCGCAGTATCACCTGCACACTGGGCAGGGGCGCGTTGCCGCAGCGTTCACCGAGGCCGTTCACCGTAACGTGCAGGCCGCTCACGCCGCAGAGGGCTGCCGTGAACGAGTTCGCCACGGCGAGGTTGTAGTCGTTGTGCGGGTGGAAGTCGAAGTGCACTCCCGGATAGCGCGAGAGGATGTCGGTGAAGAAGAGCGATGAGTTCTTCGGGTTGAGGATGCCGAGGGTGTCGGGCAGCATGAAGCGCGACACAAGCCCCGTAGGCACCAGCGTGTCGAGCATATTGTAGACATATTCGGGCGAGTCCTTCATGCCGTTGCTCCAGTCCTCAAGGTAGAGGTTTACGGCAAGCCCTTTCTCACGGGCGTATGTGGCCTCGTCAATGATGCCCGCGAAGTGCTCCTCGGGCGTCTTCTTCAGCTGGAAGGTGCAGTGTTTCAGCGAACCCTTCGACAGCAGGTTTATCACCTTTCCGCCGCAGTCGGCAATCCAGTCCACCGACTTGTGCCCGTCGCAGAAGCCGAGCACCTCGATGCTCTCCAACCGTCCTTTCTGCCGGGCATAGCGGCATATCATC
The DNA here is from genome assembly GCA_021443285.1 of Bacteroidaceae bacterium. Taxonomy (GTDB): domain Bacteria; phylum Bacteroidota; class Bacteroidia; order Bacteroidales; family Bacteroidaceae; genus Prevotella. The sequence goes on along the minus strand of JABUUG010000018.1, from coordinate 17,175 downwards.
TTCACGGCGTCTTTCTCTCCTTCTGACACTCTCGCGGAAGCCACCTCAATCCTGTCCACGCGCACCTCGCTGAGCAGGGCGCGGGCGATGGCGAGCTTCTCGTGGGGCAGGAACGACACGCCGCTGGTCTGTTCGCCGTCCCTAAGTGTGGAATCAAGTATCTCCATTTTCAATAACATACGCTTTTCCTGACGCAAGGCCATGCTTTATTAGGAGTTAAAGGAGTTAAAGGAGTTAAGGGAGTTAAGGGAGTTAAGGGGGTGGTAACTGGGGGTGGGAGTTAAAGACAAATGACTTTTTGCCCGATAACTAACTGAACACAAACCACATAGGTAATGTCTTTAACTCCTTTAACTCCCCTTTAACTCCTTTAACTCCGTAATTAATTAATAGATATTGCCATAAGTTAAAGGGGCATATCCCGGTATGTTCCAAACAAAAATAAGGTATGCCTTTGCCGGCATACCTTATTTTTTACAGGTGGGTTCTATGCTTACTCTGATTCTTGGTTGTAGCGGTAGAGTGTCGGATAGATTATTGACGCCAAACTACCAACAAAGCCTGCTGCTGTTGGAGGGTCTTCCTTGAATGCGCCGACTACCATACCGAGCTGGTTGGTCAGTTCGCCGATGAAGTCGCCATACTCAGGATAGTACTCGAAGCTGAATATGCCGGGATTTTTTGAGAGGGTGAGACTTCCTGACATATTGTAGTAAAGCAGGTACAGGTAATATACAGAGTACTCGCCAAGTGGGGAAAGTCCGTCTATGGAGAGTGTGTTCGTCTCATAGTCGAATGTTGCCGGCACGGAAACACCAAGGCTTGTTATAGCCAGTGCGTCTTCACTAACCTCCACAATAGCCTGATACTGCTTCATCGATGTGTCGTAGTACTCCATTACGTATGTGCCGAAGAGGTTCTCCTTTGCATCAAACTGTGTGATGGTAATGGCATCCTGGAAACCGCCTGCCTGGAACACAAGGTCGCCGGTGCGGAGTTTGCCAGTAGTGTTCTCCGAGATTGAGAGGCTTATGCCGTCCTTCTCCACACTCGGAGTAACCCAGCTTGGACAGGATATGATGGTTACGGCATCCAAGGAAGTGACTGGCACATACTCTTCATGCCTTGAGTTGTTTACGGTAATGTTTTGCGCGTCCTTGCTGTTGAAGATATAGCCGTACTGAGAGACTGCCACAACAACCGAGTCGGTGGCAGACTTGATGATGAGCTTGGCATTGCGCGACTCGCGTGAAGACACGTTTGGCATCACCTCAAGGGTCACCACCTTGCCGTTGGCTGTTGCTGTTACCCAGTCCTCTGAGACGTACGCAGAGGTGATAGCCTGGTCAACTTCCACAGATCCGTTTCCGCCTTTAGGCTCAAAAACGGCATTCGACTTTACGACCTGTATGCCTCTTGAGACAGCCGGGCCGCTGTCGTCCTTACAGCCCGTAAAGGCTGCAAGGATAACGAATAAAGATAATATTTTAATTGTTTTCATCTTTTATCTGTATTTTTTGAGATGGTTACATATTGAATGGGTTAGACACATTGCTTGCGTAAACAACAAACCACTCATCTTCGCGTGCCGGGTTCTGGAACTTCATCCATGACGGTGAAATCTCGTTGTCAGTATCCACTATAGTCCACTGCTTGCCCGCTGAACCACCGAGAATAGAAACCACATAGTTGTAGCCGGCATTGTTGTAGTACCACACACCGTTGCTGTCGCCGCTGAGCAGGAACTTCAGGCTTACGTTGAAGTCGTCGAGGATTATTGTGTCATATTTGAGCAAGCCTCTGTAGTTGCCGCTCTGGAGGTTCAAGCCATAGCCACTGCCGGCGTTACCCATTACCAAGTACATTATCATTTCACCCTCGGATGTACTTCCTTCTACAGCCTTACCGAAGTATTGTGCCACACGTGTACTCATGCTCTCTTCGCCGCCTCTGAAGTACCATATACCGTTTGCGAACTGCTCAGAGAGTGGCGGAATGACTGGTATGAGGTCGCCGAGACCCGGCACTGACATTGTGCCCATAGGCAGACCAGGAGTGTAGGACACGTCAGAAGCCAGCACTCCGTCAATCATTACAGGGCTCTGCAGGTGTATGCCTTCGCTTGTGAACACGAAAGGCACGCCGATGCCATCATCGCCGACATAAATGCGACCGTTATTAACATCGATGAGGACGTTTGTCGAGTCCTTTGTGATGTAGTTCTTGCCGGCATTGGAAACGCCTGCCGCCACCTCCTGCCATGTGCTGATCATGCCAGCCCAGTCGCTCGACTGCAGACGGGTGAACGTCATCTTGTTTCCCCAGCGCTTGCCCTTCACATAGATAGTGTCGGTGGTGAGTTTCTGCACCACGAACTCATAGTCTGTCTCATAGCCGTCGACAGCAGCTGCCGAGGGTTCGCTCAGAGAGTGGAGGATGGGAGCGTATGTGTCGAGGGAGATAACCGGTCCCTGGTCTTTCTTCACACTCCACTTGCAGTGGTCAACAGAGTCAGGGGCGACATAGTCTGCCGAGATATATGCATATTCGTCAGTGAAGCGGAACAGGAAGTTACATGCAGAGCCTGAGTAATCCTCACCGGTGTAATACTGCACCAACCATCCGTTAGGTGAAGACGTGAGCACCTTGCTCACCTCATCAACAGACTCGTTGATACGTACAGCAGCCTTCTCGTCGAATACCTGATTGTCCTCGTGCAGACATGCCTGCAGGGAAAGCATCGCGATGGCTATTGCCAGTATATTAAATATCTTTTTCATTGTGAGATTGTTTTTTCAGTTGTTATTCAAGTGTTGAGAGGTCTATGTCAGGGAGCTCGGAGTTTCTGCGGTGTACCACTTCACGCAGCTTGTCGAGGTCGAGTCCGAACGACGACATCATGTAGTTGCGGATGAAGTTAACCTTCTCGTTAATCTTGTTTGCACCGTTTCCTGCGCCCGAACCGCTACAGTCTGTGCAGTCGATTTGCTTTGTCTCCTTGTCAACCGTTACCTTAACCTTACCCGTACCGTCGCAAGTGTGGCACTGGGCGGCGATGGTCATGATGCGGTTCCACTTCTCATAAGAGTAGCTCACGTAGTCGGAATATGTCTCGGCATAGTCCTCGTTTGCCTCCTGCATGGCATAGTTGCGCACGAAACCCTTGCGGAACACTTCCTTCTCGTTGGTCTGCTGATACCAGTTACCGCTCACGTAGTCCTCGCGCGAAATCTCCTCGAAGGCAGGGTCGAACGAGCTCTTCTGGTTGAGGATGTGCTGGAACTCATGATGGAATGTGGAGAGATACAGGCGGTCGAGGTCTTCAGGGCTGTGTAGGATTCCATCTGTGAGGTCGTTCACGTTTGTGAGGACAATCTTTATTGAACCCGTGGCATAGCCGAGGATGACTGTACCCGACGACTCATACATACCGGAACCGACCAAGAAGATCATGCGTGGGGAGTACTGCTTGAGGAACTCCTTGCCTACTACCTCGTCGTAAGAGTCGTACCACAGGTACTTCACGAGCTTTGCGAGCTTTGCCGATTTTGCAGAGTCTGCCGGTGTAACAGTGTATTTCACATCCGACTCAATATCATCAAAACGATACTTCACCTCCACATTGTAGGGATAGGTAAAGTTGTTGAGCAGCCACTGGTCGAAATTATCGCGCACAGGTGTCTTGGTGCTGAAGATGCTTTCAGAGGAAACAGGGTCGCCGGAGCATGAGGCGATGCCTGTTGCCAGCACTACTGCTGCTATCAGATTAAAAAATATCTTGTTCATAATCTTATATTCTGTTTGGTTATCTTGGGTTAGGTACAAGTCCGGCAGTGATTACGTCCTGTGGAATCTGTACTGCAAGGCGGTTGTCTCTTGCCTCCATAGTATCCTTTATCTCAAGGACGTTGCTGTTCTCATCAACAGAGCGGCGGTAGATTGTAATGCCGTAACGCTTCACGTCCTGCATGCGCAGACCCTCGTGGATGGTGAGGATTCGCTTCAGGTGGAGCAGACACTGGATGACGGGCTCCTGGATATTGGAGTCTGTAACAAGCGATGTGTTCAGCTTCTTCTTTGCAGTCGGACGGCGTGGGTCGTAGTAGTCGAGAGCGCCGTAGAACTCCTTGATGTAGTCGAGGGTGAGGGTTGTCTTGCCCGATACCTGGAACTTGGAGAGCAGGGTGTTCATGTCGTCGATGGCTGCCTGGTAGTTGCCGGCGAGGGCGTTGGCCTCAGCACGCTCTATAAGCACCTTGTCGGTAGTGAAGTCAGCACTGGTGGAGTGGGCATAACCGATACCTGCCTGAATGTCTGTATATTCAAACTCGTAGGAGATGTTGCGTGCAAAGTGGCGTGCGAGAGAGTTGTTGATGAACACTCTCCATCCGAGGGTTGAGCTTGTAGCACCCCATGGGCCGCTGCTCTCAAGTGTCTCCATGGTGGAGATGAGCGCATTGTGGCTGTACTTCTGACCCGACATGTAAGGACCTGCCACAACGCCCCAGCTTGAGTAGCAGGCAGTGAGCAGAAGGTTGCAAGGCTTCTTTGAGTCGATATAGTCCTGCGGCTGTATCTGTGCGTTTGCAGAAAGGACCTTGAATGAAGCCCAGTCGCGCAGCTTTGATGCCGGGTCGTCGCCGAGCACCTTGTTAGCGCACGCGATGGCCTTGTCAAACTTGCGGTAGTTCAGATAGAAACGGCAGGCAAAGGCGTAAGCGGCAGAGGTGTTGAAGTGATACTTCACGATGGCGTAGTTGTTATGCGCATACTTCAGGCCACGCTCTATGTCTGCCTCGATCTTGGCATAATACTCCTCCATTGTGCCGCGCTGGTGCTGCTCGCCGATCTTCTTCTCCGGTCCGAGAGGGTAAGGCAGGCCGAGGTCGGTAGAAGCGGTGGCAGGGTCGTATGCCTGACAGAAAATCTGCGAGAGGAGGAACGCGTTGTATGCGCGGCAGAGATATGCCTCGCTCAACTGGTTGGTATAGCCCGAAACATCGCCCTGAGCCTCAAGGAACTCCAGAGCCTGGTTTGCAGAAGCGATGGCGGAATAATAGTAGTCCCACAACGACTGCGGTGTGCTGTTGCCGCTTGTCTGGTTGATGTCTGCCCATGACCATGCCTGCTCCTGGAAGAGGTCGTTGGCTGTCCATGAGGATCTGATGCATTCGTCGGTATTGTCAGAATACATCTCCAGCAAATAGGCAGACCATCCCTGCGGGTAGGCGTTTACGAGAAGGCTGCTTACCTCCTCCGCATTCTTCAGCTCCATGCGGTTGTCCGGCAGCTCGTCGAGGAACTTGTTGCACGAAGAAAGTGCGAGGGTGGCGGTCGCTATATATAATAATATCTTTTTCATAATGATTAGAAACCTGCTTTAAGAGTGAGTGTAAACTGTTTTGACATAGGAGCTGATACACCACCAGAACGGAAGAATTCCGGATCCTGGCCGTTGAGCTTCTTGTCAGCATAGATGAGGAAGAGGTTTGTACCTTGCAATTTCAGAGAGAGGGTCTTCAGCGCGGTTCTCTGGAACCATGCCTTCGGGAAATCGTAGCTGAGGGATATCTCCTTCATGCGGATGAAGTCGCCCTTGGCAATGCGCTCTGTACTGTAGTTGTATGCGTTGTAACCGTAGCGGTACTGCGACTCGTCGTTATACTGACGGTAGCTCAGGATAGCCGGCACTGTCGTCTTGTTCTCGTCGCCGGGCACCATCCAGCGGTTGTTGAACTCCTTGGTCAGAGACGAAAGGTCGGTGTAGTGTGCGCTGAACACCGGGTCGAGGCGTACCACATTGCCGAACGAATAGGTGATGAAGACGTTGAGGCGGAAGCCCTTGTATGTGAAGATGTTACCCAGCGAACCTGTAAACACAGGTGTTGTGGTGCCTTCATACTTCAGGTAGTCTGTCTTGTCGCGCTCCTGGAAGTTGATGTCCCATGTCGTTATGTCGCCGTTCTCTGTGAGCAGCTGTGGCAGACCTTCCTCTGTAAGCCCCATGAACGGGATGGAGAAGAGGGCGTTTACAGGATAGCCCACCTTCTTTCCACCGAAGTTCTTGATGAGGTCGATGGTGCGGTCCTGTGAGTAGAGGGATGTGATTTCAGTCTCGTTGTGTGCGAAGATGAAGTTTGTCTCCCACTTGAAGTCCTTCTTGAGTATGTTCTTTGAAGAAATGGTTACTTCCTGTCCCCAGCCCTTCATCGAAGCGTTGTTACCGTAGCGGATAACCTGTCCGCCGACACCCTGTGTGGCGATAGGGCCGATAAGGTCGTAGTTGTTACGTGTATAGACAGCGAACTCAAGGTTGATGCGGTTCTTCAGGAAGCCGGCATCAACACCGAAGTTGAACTCGTGCTTCTTCTCGTAGGTAAGCTCTCCGTTCTCAAGCTCTGAGATGTAGATACCGGTCTCACGGTCGGAAGAGTTGAAGCGCCATGGGTTGGAAGCCTTCAGGATAACTGTTGAGGAGGTGTATCTCGTGTCAGGCGAGTTTGCGGTAAGAGAGTATGATGCCTTGAATGTCAGGTGCGAGAGTGCAGGCTTCAGATACTTGAAGAAGCTCTCCTCGTGTACGTTCCATGACACACCGGCGTTCCATGTAGGCAGCCAGCGCACTGAGTTGGAGCGGCCGAGCTGGTTGGTGCCTTCGTAAGCGATGGTTCCGTTCACGATGTAGCGTCCCTTGTAGGAGTAGGTGAGGTTGCCGATGAAGGCTGCGCGGCGGAAGTGTCTGTTAGAGAGTGAGTAGTAGTCGGTGTTCTCCTCTGAAGACTTCTTGAAGAACTGGTATACCCAGAAGGGCACCTCACCCTTTGCATACTGCATACCCACGCCGTTGAAGTATGACTTTGTACGGTCAGAGCCCGCAAACTCGAATGCGCCGAAGACGTTCAGGATGTGGGCGTCAGCGAATGTGTGGTTGTAGTTGGCTGTTGCACGGAAGTCGTAGCTCACCATGCGGTTGTCAGTACGCTTGTAGAAACCACCCTGTGGCAGCACTGATACAGGCAGGGCGTAGGTGATGTCCGGGTCTGTGTAGAGGTATCTGTTGTTGTCGCGTACAGAGAGTGTCTGCATGGCGCGGTAAGCGAGAGCCTGGTTTGAATCGTCGAGGATATTGTGCTCTGTCGATGTGGCGTCATACTTGAACGCGCCGAGCACGGCAAGCTCAAGATCCTTGATAGGATTGTAGGCCAGCTGCATCTGGAACTTTGTGTTCACGACGTTGAGGTCGATGTAGTTGCTCTCAAGCTCGTGGAGGATGTTGAACGGAGCGTAGTTCAGCTGGTAGTACTCGTTGGGGTCGAGCGCTCTTGAAGAGTTCAGGGCGTATGAGTACGGGTTGATGTCGAAGTCGCGCTTCACGTTACCTGACACCACGTCCACGTCCTGACCCGATGTTCCCGGAGCCTTCTGCTTACGGTAGCTTGCATTGGCAAGGATGGTTACAGAGAGGTTGTCGAGGATGCGGTGGTTGAGGTTGAAGTTTGCAGTGTAGCGGTTTACGGAAGACTGCTTGTACCATCCCGGGTCAACCATTGCAGAAAGCGAAGCGTAGTAGTTGGACTTTGCCGTACCACCACTGAGGCTCACAGCATGGTTCTGCATGATTGCGCTTGAGAAGAGCTCCTTGAACCAGTTGGTGTTGCGCATCTCGGCAGTGCGGAGATACTGGTTGCGAGCCTCCTCCGTGTTCTGCAGACCGAAAGCGCCTGTCGTCTTGTCGTAGGTGTTGATATACTCATACATCTTACCATAGACACCGTAGTCAGAGCCGTTGATGGTGTTGGAGATGGTGAGCCATCCCTTGTTGGCAAGTTCCTGATAGATACCCATCTGGTCTTGCGAGTTCATGATGTTGAAGTCGGAATAGCTTGGTATGAGGCGTGTGGTGAACTCACCCGTATAGTTGAGGTGTGCCTGTCCGGCCTTACCCTTCTTTGTGGTGATGACAATCACACCGGCCATAGCGCGCGCACCATATATAGATGTGGCGGAACCGTCCTTCAGGATCTGGAAGCTCTCGATGTCGTCGGAGTTCAGACCGGCAACGGCAGAAGAGATAAGGGTCTCGGCGTCGCCCGAAGAAAGCGACTCTGCCGAAACGTCGGTAACGTCCTCAAGCACAACACCGTCCACAACCCAGAGGGGCTTTGAAGAACCGTAGATGGAAGTGGCGCCACGAACGTTGATCTTTGGAGCGGTACCGAATGTACCCGACACGTTCTGCACGCTCACACCGGCAGAGTGTCCTTCCAGCGAACGCGAAACGTCGGCAACACCACCAAGGAGCGCGTCCTCGGCATTTACCTTGTCGGTGGCACCGGTAAACAGACGGCGGTCCATCTTCGTCATACCGGTAACGACAACTTCCTCAAGTTCTGTCTGGTCGGCCTGCAGCTTCACCACCATGTTGTCGGAAGCCTTCACCTTCTGGGTTGTCATACCGATGTATGAAATCTCAAGGTTGGCGCCGGCTTTGGCATTTACTGCAAAACGACCGTCCATGTCGGTGATGGTGGCTGACTTGGATCCTACCACCTTGACCGTAGCACCGATGATAGGCTCATTGTCTGTAGCAGAGACCACCGTACCATGGATGCTCTGTGCCAATGCCATGCCTGTGAAGCAGAACAATGACACAAGAATCATAGTTAGTCTTAGTTTCATAAAAAATGGATTATAGTTAATTGGATATAATTCAGACTATCGGGCGCAAAATTAGATTTTTTTCATATTCTTAACATTATTTAAGACTTTCTATTTCGCACATTTCGCCACCGCACGCCCGAAACGCACCACTTTTTTGACATAAATTAGCACAAGACACATGATATCCACACGCAAAGTGAAGGCTATCAGCGGAATATCAGTCAATATACGAGCCTCGCCCACTGATAATGAAACAAATAAACCCGACTTGTCAAACTCTTCAGGCAATATCGATTAAATATGGAGTTAAAGAAGTTAAAGGAGTTAAAGGAGTTAAAGACATTACCTATGTGGTTTGTGTTCAAATAGTTCTCTGAGAATAAGTCATTTGTCTNAAAGAAGTTAAAGAAGTTAAAGAAGTTAAAGGAGTTAAAGGAGTTAAAGACATTACCTATATAGTTTGTATTCAAGCAATTGCCTTCAGAAAAGTCATTTGTCTTTAACTTCTTTAACTCCCTTAACTCCCTTAACTCCGAAAACAATAGACCGTACTAACCATGAAAACAATCTCCAGACTAATGCTCTCCGCAGCATTTTCAGCATTAACCCTCTCTCCTATGAACGCACAGTCGTCAGACTTCATCGGGAAGAATGACATAAAACTTTCGTCAGACCGCATGACCCCCGAAGCTCTCTGGGCTATGGGGCGCATCGGTTCGTATGCCGTATCGCCAGACGGTCAGAAGGTGGTCTATCAGGTAGGCTACTACAGTGTGAAGCAGAACAAGGGCCACCAGGTGCTTTACATAATGAACACGGACGGCAGCGACAAGAAGCAGCTCACCACATCCGCCAAGAGCGAGACTGACCCCGCATGGATAGAGGGCGGCAGCCGCATAGCCTTCATACACGACGGGCAGGTATGGACATCCGCACCCGACGGCACCGACCGCAAACAGCTGACAAAAGAGGATGACGGAGTGGAAGGCTTCAAGTTCTCGCCAGACGGAAAGAAGATTGTCATAATCAAGCAGGTGCCCACCTACACCAGCATCCAGAAGCGGCCAGACGACCTCCCGAAATCGACGGGTCTTGTCATCAATGACATGAACTACCGCCACTGGGACGAATATGTGGAGACCATACCCCACCCATTCGTGGCTGACGTAACAGCCGACGGCATACAGAACATAAAGGACATCCTCAAGGACGAGCCGTATGAGTCGCCCGTGAAGCCCTTCGGCGGCACCGAGCAGTTGGACTGGAGCAAGGACTCGAAGTGCATCGCCTACACCTCACGCAAGAAGACGGGCGTGCAGTATGCCATATCAACCGACACCGACATCTATCTGTATAATACGGAAACGGGCGAGACAAAGAACCTCTGCAAGCCCGCGGACTACAAAGAGCCTGCCATCGACCCGACAAAGACAATGGCAAACCAGTCGGTAAACAGCGCAGAGAACCTGAAGAACAACCCCGGCTACGACACCAACCCGCAGTTCTCGCCCGACGGCAAGTACATCGCATGGCAGAGCATGGCACGCAACGGCTACGAGTCTGACCGCAACCGCCTCTGCATCTACGACCTCGCGACAGGCACAAAGACCTACATCACCGAAACGCTCGACACCAATGTGGATGGCTACGCATGGTCGCCAAACACCCAACAGCTCTTCTTCACCGCTGTATGGCACGGCAAGACACAGATATACAGCACCAACCTGAAGGGCGAGGTGAAGCAGATAACCGACGGGCAGCACGACTTCGGCTCGCTCCAGGTGTTCACGAAGAACAACATATCCAACGGCAAGCGCAACAGGAAGGCACAGGTGTATATACTGGCAGAGCGCCACGCCATGGACAAGGCTGCCGAGCTATACCTCATAGAGCCATCGCAGGCAGTGCAGACGCCTGACAGACACACACAGGTAACAGACGAGAACGGACACCTCTACAAGCAGATGGCGTTCGGAAAGGTGGAGGAGCGCTGGTGCAAGACATTCGACGGAAAGGACATGCTCTACTGGGTGATACTGCCTTCTAACTTCGACCCTAACAAGAAATACCCCACCCTGCTCTTCTGCGAGGGCGGCCCGCAAAGCCCTGTATCGCAGTTCTGGAGCTACCGCTGGAACTTCCAGATTATGGCTGCCAACGACTATGTAATCGTTGCGCCAAACCGCCGCGGACTGCCGGGCTTCGGACATGAATGGAACGAGGCGGTGTCGGGCGACTGGACAGGCAAGTGCATGAAGGACTACCTCACCGCCATCGACGACGCCTGCGACAAGCTGCCATACGTTGACCGCAACCGCTTAGGCTGTGTCGGCGCAAGCTTCGGCGGTTTCTCTGTATATTACCTTGCCAGCCACCACGAGAAGCGCTTCAAGGCGTTCATCTCGCACGACGGCGCATTCAACCTCGAAGCCATGTACACCGACACGGAAGAGGCATGGTTCTCCAACTGGGAGTATGATGACGCCTACTGGAACAAAGACCAGACCTCGCGCGCCAAGACCACCTATGCCAACTCCCCCCACCGCTTTGTTGACAAGTGGGACACGCCCATCCTCTGCATACACGGCGAGAAGGACTACCGCATAAACGCCAACCAGGGCTTCGGCGCATTCAATGCGGCACGTCTGCGCGGCATCCCCGCACAGCTGCTCCTCTATCCCGATGAGAACCACTGGGTGCTGAAACCGCAGAACGGCATCCTCTGGCAGCGCACCTTCTTCGCATGGCTGGACAAATACCTGAAATAGTAAAGGGGAGTTAATGTGGAGTTAAAGAGGAGTTAATGTGGAGTTAAAGGGACAAATGACTCCTGCGCAAAAAAGTAATGTCACTTTAACTCCACATTAACTCCTCTTCACTACATTAAAAAGTCTCCACACCAACTCCATTTCATTACAACTAAAAGAACAGCATGACCATCCTCATCACTGGTGCCACGGGCTTCATCGGCAGCTTCATCTGCGAAGAGGCGGTGAAGAGAGGCTTCAACACCTTTGCCGCCATAAGAAAGACAAGCTCGCTGAAGTATATCTCCGACGAGAGAATACACAAGATTGAGCTGAACCTGGGCAGCAAGGAGCAGCTCGTAGAGGCGCTCGGCAAACAGCAGTTCGACTATGTGGTGCATGCCGCCGGCGCAACGAAGTGCATCGACAAGGCTGACTTCTTCCGCATAAACACCGACGGCACGAAGAACCTCATTGACGCTGTCCGCGAGACTCAGCCCCAGCTGAAGCGTTTTGTCTTCATCAGCAGCCTCAGCATATTCGGAGCCATCAGGGAGCAGCAGCCATACGAGCCCATCAAAGAGCAGGACACCCCACAGCCCAACACGGCTTACGGCGAAAGCAAGCTCCTGGCAGAGCAGTACCTGCGCCAGCAGGAAGGCTTCCCCTACGTCATTCTCCGCCCGACAGGTGTCTACGGCCCGCGAGAGAAAGACTATCTGATGATGTTCGACTCCATCAGGAAGCACATCGACTTTGCTGTAGGCTACAAGCCGCAGGTCATCACCTTTATATATGTAACGGATGTCGTGCAGGCAGTCTTTCTCGCCTTGGAGAAGGATGTTGTGGGCAGGGCATATTTCCTCTCCGATGGCAAGAACTACTCTTCCACCGACTTCTCCGACCTTATCATCAAAGAGCTCAACGCGAAATGCGTACTACGCCTCAAGGCCCCCCTCGCCGTCCTGAAGCTGATAACCACCGTCGGCGACTACTATGGCCGCATGACCCACCGCATGACCGTGCTCAACCGCGACAAGTACAACATACTGAGCCAGCGCAACTGGATGTGCGACATCACCCCTGCATGCAAGGAACTGGGCTATATGCCGACAGTACTGCTGCCAGAGGGCGTGCGCCTCACAGCACAAAGCCTGCACTAAATGAAACGGACCGGAACTTCCGGAATATCCGGAACATCCAGAATATAAAATAGCCCAATAATCAAATAAACCACAATGGTAAATGGTAAATAGTCCAATGGTAAATAATACTATGTACCGTTGCCTTCATCTTGCACGTCAGGGACAGCAGAATGCCCGTCCCAATCCGATGGTGGGGGCGGTAATCGTTGATGCTGAGGGGAATATCATTGGCGAGGGCTACCACATACGCTGCGGCGAGGCCCATGCAGAGGTGAACGCCTTTGCCGACTGTAGCCGCCGGGGAAACGACCATCTGCTGCCCGAAGCAACAATCTACGTCAGCCTGGAGCCATGCGCCCACTACGGAAAGACACCACCTTGCGCAGACCTTATCATAAAGAAGGGTGTGCGCAAGGTGGTTGTCGGTTGTGTGGACACCTTCTCCGAAGTGTCGGGCAGGGGCATCCAGCGGATACGCGAGGCAGGTATAGAGGTAGAGGTGGGCGTGCTTGAAGACGAATGCCGCTGGCTAAACCGCACATTCTTCACCTACCACACGCTCCACCGGCCGTTCATCACGCTGAAATGGGCAATGAGCGCCGACGGATTTCTCGACAAAGACTACAGCCCCGTGATGCTCTCGAACGAGAAGACACAGATGCTGTCGCACAAGCTGCGCGCGGAGAACGACGCCATTCTTGTCGGTCGCACCACTTACCTGCGCGACCACCCCTCACTGACTGTCCGCCATTGGTACGGACAGAACCCCGTTCCCTTTGTGCTTACCCACCATCCCGAAGAGGTTGAGGGCATGAACGCCATAAGCCTCGACGCACTGGCAGACGGTGCAACCCTCGGCAGCATACTCGACGAGGCGGCAGGGAAGCCCGTGCAGTCGCTGATAGTGGAAGGCGGGGCAGACACCCACCGCTTCTTCATAGACAATGGTCTGTGGGACATTATACGTGTGGAACGCTCGCCAGAGCTTTTGCATAACGGCACAAAAGCCCCCGTGCTGCCACAAAACACAGCGTTCCTTTCCGAGAAAGTCTATGACCGCAACATCATCTCCGAATATCGTAGAGGTGATTTCTTTTCCACATTCTGCTATATGTAGCTTTCTGGGGTCATCTTCAATACTGGTGTTTTCTTTTGTTTCTGTTTCATATCTCTTTGTTTATGATGTTACAGGGAGGTTCAAGTGGCTAATCACTATATTTCTTCAGCCAGAGCTTGAAGAGCGAGTCATCAAACACAACTTCCTGATTTTCCACATATATGAGGTCTTTCTTTATCAACGACTTTTTTACGCTTTGGATATTTGCGGAAGACTCCAGCCGGTACTTCCTGATGACGTCCTTTCTGCTGAACCCAGATGTTACCCCGTTGGCAAGCGCCTTCAGGAAGTTGAACTGATACTCGCTTAGCTGTTCCACCTCTCTTTGGAAAAACACCTTGTTCTGTTCAAGGAGGTCGCCGATGGCAGCATCAATATCCTTGCTCGTTACGACCTTATCGGTCTTGTACCAAACCAACCAGGAAAGGTGCTGCACATACGAAGAAATGTCCTCCGTCAATTCGCATATTCGTCCTGCCTGTTCCTCGGTGATGACCTTGCCCGTCTCATGGAATTTCTCACAGATGAATGGCACCCATTCCTCTGCAGGAATCTTCTTTAGGAACATCATATCTCCGAACTTATAGAACGGCATACTCTTGTCGTTAAAGATGTTTTCCATAAGATGCTTCTTGCTTCCGAACATGCAATAAGTAACATCCTGCTGATGCTGCCATATTGACCGCAGTTTCTTCTGGAAGGTGGTGCTGTCGGAGAAATCTGCTATCTGCTGGAACTCATCAAGACACACCACTATCCTGATGCCCTTCTTCTCTGCTATCTTTGCCGGCAATGATAGAATAGCCTCTTCCGTGTCATCCTGAGGATTCCATTCAAAAGATATTGAGAAATCGTTCATCGGGTCTGTTCCAAAGGAAAACTTTGGCGATATGTTCGCAAGAAACCCCTTAGCCATCTCCATCCACTCCTCAAGTTTTGAGGAAGTCTTCTTTATTACGGAAGTGGCAAAGAGTTTGTAGAAATCGTATTCCGACTTGCACTGAAAAACATCAATGAAGACAACCTTGATGGCAGAATTATCCATCTCTCCAATGACCTTCTTTACCAGCGAGGTCTTTCCCCAGCGACGCGGAGATATAAGAATCGTATTGATGCCGTGGGTGAGATTTGCATGGAGACGCTTGGCATCCTCCTGCCTGTCTGTGAAGTATATTCCCTCAGCTGCCTTGCCGAATACAAACGGATTTTCCATATAGGTGGGTTCTATAAACACTTGTTTCTTGAGTGCGAAGGTATATATTTCTGTTTTAGTAACAAACTTATTAGTAAGAAAGTTGTTACTAAGAGGGTTCTTACTTGTTTTGGGGATAATAAAAAGGCAAGAAACACACGGTTCTTACCTTTATATTGCATGGCATTTCCTCTGACTTCCGATTTATAACCAACTCAGGATAGCGTCATCACGATGTCGTGGTTTTCCGTTATCTCGTACTGAGAGTTGAAATCGCGGAGTATGTAGCGATTTATGCTGTTCACCATCCTTTCCGTCTCGTCGAGTTGGTCTTCGTATGCGTATGGCGAGCCTTTTACGGTGATTACAAGCTTTCCGTCAAGCACCTCTACCCTCACTTCGCGTTTCTCCTTCGGGGTTGATGTCTTGTCTTCAGTTACGGGGAACAGCGACTCCATCATGGCGGAGAAGCGCGACGGGTCCATCTGCATATTATAGCTGTCGGCGACAAAGTCCAGTTCTATCGGGTTGTCAGCATTACGCGCATTGAAGCCCACGACATACTCCAGCACTGCCATCGCCACGTCCATTTCCGTGCTGTTGTACTTCATCATGCCGGCCTCCAGTCGTGAGAGGTCGAGCACATTGTTCACCAGCTTCAGCACCAGAGCCACCTTAACCTTGTTCTGTGCGAGCAGCTGCTCCTTCCTCTCTGCTGAGAGCGACGTTTCCTCCGCCAACACTCCCGCAACCTCAACCACCTGCTGGAGAGGCTCGTTTATCAGTTGGGTTATGTTGCGCAGGAACCGCTCCTTGTCCTTGTCCGCAGCGTTTGCCAGCATCAGGTTATGCTCCGCAACGCTGTAGTTATGCTTTATCTTCTTGCGTACCTTTATCAGATATATCACGACAAAGAGGAACAGGATGAACACCACCACGCCGAGTATGCCGATAAGTCTGCCTTTCCATGCCCTTATTTCCTCTGCCTTCTCCTTCTGGTCGAGCACATCCTTCAGACCTTCGAGGTAGGCGTTCTGCTCTTCCAGCATACTGTTGCAGTAGGAGTCGTAGGCGGCGATTTTCGGCAGATAAAACTTCAGTGCCCCATCGTCATCGCCCATCGCCCTCATGACGAGCACCCTGTCCTTCTCCAGGTTCAGCAGGTCCATGTCCGGCAGCTGGTCTCTCAGTCGCCCAATGGCATCGTCGAACACCCTGAGGCTCGTTTCATAGTCCTTTATGCCAAGGTGGTACATTGCCCACATATAGTCTATTGCACTGGCGGCGGGCTCCATGTCTCCGGCATATTCGGCTGCCTCCAAAAGACACTTCTTCATGTCGGCATACTGCTTCATGTTCCAGTAGCTTTCCACCTTCATGAGCACTGCCGCTGTCATGTTCGCCCTGCCGTCGCCGGTGTTTTTCAGGCGTGGCAGATGCTTGTCGTAATACATCAGCACGGAGTCGGCATAGACGACACACCGCTCATAATGCTTGTCTGAAAGCATCGCGTCGGCGAGCACATGATACAGCTCCTTCCTGCTGTATACGGACATCTTCACGTCGCTGTTCAGCGCTTCAAGCACCACGTCGCGACACTTGTCCACCTCTCCCTTGTTGAAGAAATAGTTTGCCTTTGCTATATAGACATACTCCCCATATTCCTTGTAGCCTTTTGCGCCAAGGGCTATGACGTCGTTCTCCATTATCTTCATCATCTGCCACGAAAACTCATAATGGTTTGAGGCGGACGACCTGTATATCACACCGTCTATCTGATTCAGATAAGCGTCATAACACTTGTATTCCAACGCCTTATGTCGCTGCTCCATCATGTATTTCTCCACGCGCTTCCAGTCGTTGAACGCCATTGCCCACCGCGCTCTCAAGCCGAGCATGATGACCTCCCCCTCATGGTTCTTCTGCTTCACTGCCAGATTTCTGCCGTATTCTATGAGGTCTTCGCACCATACTCTCTCCGTGTATTCCCTTACCAACTCATACGTCTTATCAAGGCGCGCCGAATCACTGGGTATCTTTCCGAGCAGAGCCATCAGGCTGTCTCTCTCTGCATACAAATCAGAGTTCTTGGCATCAGCATGACTGCTGATGAACAATGAAACAAGAAGCAGCAGAATAGTTGAGAGGTGGAAGAGAGATGAGAATCCGCTGCCGCAGAAGCTAATGTCTTTAACTCCCTTAACTTCTTTAACTCCCCAAAAATTATCTTTAGTTCCTAAAAAACTTCTCATATCGCCCCTCCTTCCTTCTCTGCGCTGCCGTATGGCAGTGTGAACACGAACCTTGCGCCGC
>JABUUG010000189.1 GCA_021443285.1 Bacteroidaceae bacterium | reverse complement strand
GAGTCGCCCACAAGTATGCAGTCTATGCCCGCTCCATCCACGATGGTGGCCATAGTGTAGTCGTAGGCTGTGAGCATTGAAATCTTCTCGCCTCTCTGCTTCATCTCCATGAGGCGGTGTGTGGTCACTTTGCGTGCATCAGAAACTAAATATTGTGCCATATTATTATTTACAATTTGACGATTTACTATTTAACTGTTG
The DNA here is from genome assembly GCA_021443285.1 of Bacteroidaceae bacterium. GTDB lineage: Bacteria > Bacteroidota > Bacteroidia > Bacteroidales > Bacteroidaceae > Prevotella. The sequence continues at coordinate 2,611 of JABUUG010000189.1, read as the reverse complement.
GGAATTATTTCGGGATTTGTCAATTTCCGTTATACCGTTATTCTGTTATCTAGCTGGCTGGAAAATGAATTATCCGGAGCGGATGCCCCGGATAATTATGGTTTTGAAGGGTATCAGTCTGCAATTGTTGCTCAGTCTGTGTCTTCGATGTGTGTCAGTCCGTCATCTTCGTGTAAATGACGGAGAGCCGGACATCGTCGGATGCCTTCGTCCCCCTGCCTTTCACCAGTTTTGCGCTTGTCAGCGAGAGGTTGTTGTATATGGCGGATGCAATGGTATTGCCGCTGGTGTCCAATGTGGTTACGACACTCACTGGCACTAACGCCACCTTGTTCCAGTTTGGATGTTTCAGCTCCCAGCTATTGTCGGTCTTCTTCCCCTCCTTGTATTTTTTATACATGAACGAGATGAGGGAAGAGAAGTTTGACAGTTCGTAGCTGTTCTTGCTTTCTGAATATACGGCTATGAAGGATGTTACCTCATCGTGGAGCTTGCGCTTCAGGTAGAAGTTCTGCAGGCTGTCGGCGTGGATCATGAGGATATACTGCGAGGGCTGGTAGCTCTTGCCGGACTCGTTGTTGACGTTTATGCACTGCAGGTCGCAGGAGACTGTGCTGAGGCTGTCTTCCTCATGTCCTCTCATGATGTCGAGTACGGGTAGGTCTGCCTCTGTGTACAGGCCTGAAGGGGTCTTCATGAAAGTGCAAGAGGGGTCGTTCATGAGGTCTATCACTGCGGCGGAGTTCACTTCCATGTTTGTGGTCTGGAGCACTTCCCTCGTTCCGACGAATGACGTGAACACCGTCTGTCGTGGAACGGTGTCGCAATCCCATTGCTGGAAATATGTGGCGAGGTTCGTACCGAATACTGTCGCCATTGCGCCTTCGCCGTTTGCTATCTCAAAGTAGAAGCCTGGGAGAACGTTGTGCGCGAACTTGTTGTAGTTGTCGAAGGCGCCGTCCTTGTCGGCAAGGCTATGATAGTAGCGCCGCATGAGGTATGTGCCGATATTCTTGTATGTCTTTTCCACACCGTTCTTGTCCTTGTGCGTATATTGCTCGTTGAGCGGAATGCAGATGGCGTTTACGGATGTGCTGTCGAGTGTCTGGTCGGACATGGTGAACACCATCGACTTCAGGGGTTTCTTGCCCTCTGCGATATACTCTCCGAACGGGTTGAAGTTAGACAGGTAGTCCTTTCCGTCGGGTATGGGCTTGTCAAGCTCATATACATTCAGGTACAATGGGGCAAGCGTGTCGCCAGTCACGTTCTTCGTGAAAACCATGAGCTTCACGCTGTCTGACACCACTTGGTCTATGCTGATGTGCGTGGTGTCTGTAAGCGTGGAGAATGGCGGGTCGGTACTGCGTATGGAGTCAATCTTGGGGAATGCGAAACCATCGTGGATGAAGAACTGTGTGGTGAAGTTCCCCCTTATGCGGGTCCCTGTGTCGTAGTCGGTAACGCATCCAAGGCATGGCTCGGAGCCGCGGGCGTAGATAGAGTCTGCATAGATGGTGCGTGTGGTTATCCCAAAAGTGTCGGTGGAAACGGTAAACCTGTCAAGGTTTCCTACTAATCCCATGCCTATAGTGCCGGTTGTTTCCGTACAGGAAATAAGGGAAACAGCACCTATGAGGCACAGGACAAAGCGAAAAAAACTATTGTTCATAAAAAGTGTTGTAGAATTTTATATACTCCTCTGCTCTTGTTTCTTCATTGTATGCCCCTTCAAGCAAGGGCTTCTGTGTGTTCTTGGCGTAGTCTGCAAGTACGTCGTCAACATCATTCGCTGCCAGTACTATGCCGTCGGAATAGTCCATTGCAAGCTTCTCAAGCTCTATGAAGTTGAACTCCTTTGCATAGCTTTTCAGTACAGACTGCCTCACTCCCTTGAACTCTATTGTCTTCTTGAATGTCGGGGCGATGTCGTTCTTCAGTTCGTTTCTGAAGACAGACGTTATGATTTTCGCGTTCTTGAACGCCGGGTCTTCAGAGAAGGATTTCTTTATGTACATCGGCACGAGTGCGCTCATCCATCCCTGGCAGTGTATTATGTCTGGCGTCCAGCGCAGCTTCTTCACAGTCTCCAGCACACCGCGGGCGAAGAACACCGCGCGTTCGGCGTTGTCGGCATACTCATTGCCTTCCGGGTCGAAAGCCATCTTGCGTTTTGCGAAGAAGTCGTCGTTGTCGATGAAGTATACCTGTACCCTCGACTGCGGAATGGAAGCCACCTTTATGATGAGCGGGCGGTCGGTGTCGTCGATGATAATCATGATGCGCGACAGGCGTATCACCTCATGCAGCTGTCCGCGACGCTCATTGACGTGTCCCCACTTGGGCATGAATGTCCTCACTTCGTTGCCTGCCTCCTGCACAGCCTTCGCGATGTTTGTGCCTATTGCGGACATTTCACGCTCTTCCACATACGGAATCATCTCCTGATTAATATAGAGTATTTTTTTCACGATGGTGTTGATTTAGTCATTATTGCGTAATGGGAAAAAATAACTTGGTACAATTCCAGTGTGGAACTTTACTTTATCTTTTTGGCTCTTTTTGAACGCTTCGTCAGTCATATAGCCCGCTATACTCCTTCCTCATAATC
>JABUUG010000188.1 GCA_021443285.1 Bacteroidaceae bacterium | reverse complement strand
ATTCACTATTCATTATTCGTTATTCACTATCATCGTTCACTACTATTGCGGTAGCAAACCATTCACTATTCGTTATTAACTATTCACTATCATGGCGTACGCGATAATATACTGTCCGAAACACACCATCACCTCCACTTCGGGGATACGGAAGACCGTGGAGAAGTGCTTTGCAGCAAGGAAGATGGAGTACAAACTGTTTACGGCGACGAAGGAGAACACCGTGTCGGGATACACGGAGGAAGCCATAAGGGAGGGCTACAAGACACTCGTGATAATCGGCGGCGACCGCTCTCTCAACCAGGCGGCAAACGCCATAATGCACCTGCCCGAAGAGGAGAGACGCGAGGTGAGGCTCGCAGTGGTGCCGAACGGCACGATAAACTCATTCTCCAGATACTGGGGGCTGTGCGACAAGACGGTGGAGGACTGTGTGGACTACGTGGAGCACGGCACTGTGCGGAGGATAGACGTGGGCTGCATAAACTACACCAACCCGGAGGGCGAAGCCTGCCACCGCCATTTCCTGAACTGCATAAACATAGGCCTCTCCGCCTACATAACACGCGTGAGGCACAACACGCGGAGCATACTGTGGTCGCGCAAGCTGTCGTTCCTCGTGTCCACGATGATACTCATCTTCCAGCGGTCGGTCTACAAGATGCGCTTCAGCCTGAACCACGAGGATGTGGACGGCAGCTTCATGACCGTCTGCATAGGCAACTGCACAGGCTACGGGCAGACCCCTTCGGCGGTGCCGTACAACGGAATGCTCGATGTCTCGGCGGTTACAATCACGCCGCTCTCGGGCATGATTATGGGCTTCTACCTGCTGCTCACAGGCAAGTTCCTGAAGCACAAAAACGTGAAGCCGTTCCGCACACGCTCCGTGACATTCCGCGAGATGAACTCGAAGGCGGTGAGCGTGGACGGAGCAATGATAAACACCCCGAAAGGAGAGTTCACCATAGGCATCGCACACGAGGCTCTGAACTTCATTGTGCCGTACAGGAAACAAGACAGACAGAACGCCTGAAAAGCGGCGTTTTTCACACTATTGCCGCAAAAAAAGGTGCTTATTTCGCCTCAAATCGCCTTTTTTACCCCGTTTTTTAACATTTCTTTTCCATTTTCTTGCAAGAAATCAAGGGAAGAACTACTTTTGAACTCCAAAAATGCAGACTTTTTTAACAACCACTTCACGGCTAACGATTAGACTTCGATGAATTTCTTCCAATGATTAATGGTTAGTCCCTCTGCCTGCAATCGTGAAAAACATACACAGTTATCCTATATATACAATCTAAACAAAATCCTATGAGTTATATCAAATTTGAGAAAGCTCTTATGACGAATTTGGAAGAGTCGCTGCAGCGCGAGTTGTTACGCACAAACCGCTCCGGAGCCTACTCTTGCTCAACAATCGTGGATTGCAATACGAGAAAGTATCACGGACTTCTCGTCGTTCCGGTTCCGGAACTCGACGATGAGAACCACGTGCTCCTCTCCTCGCTCGACTGTACGGTCGTGCAACACGGTGTTGAGTTCAACCTCGGACTTCACAAGTACCAGGGAAACAACTACAGTCCTAAGGGCCACAAGTACATCCGCGAGTTCTCTTGCGATGTCGTTCCTACCACCATCTACCGCGTTGGTGGCGTTGTGTTGAAGAAGGAAGTCATCTTCCAGAACTTCGAAGACCGCATCCTCCTGCGCTACACCCTGGAAGATGCTCACTCCGCAACACTGCTCCGTCTGCGTCCGTTCCTTGCCTTCCGCAGCGTACGCCAGTTCACTCACGAGAACGCCACGGCTTCCCGCGACTACAAGCATGTGCCTAACGGCATAAAGACCTGTATGTATGCCGGCTATCCGGAGCTGTTCATGCAGCTGTCAAAGAAGAACGAGTTCGTCTTCCAGCCTGACTGGTACCGCGGCATCGAGTACCCGAAGGAGCAGGAGCGCGGCTACGCCTCTAACGAGGACCTCTACGTTCCCGGATATTTCGAGGTGGAAATCAAGAAGGGCGAGAGCATCGTCTTCGCTGCCTCAACGTCCGAGTACAAGAGCTCGCAGCTTACGAAGCTCTTCGCCGACGAGACGGCACTGCGCCTCCCACGCGAGAACTTCTACAACTGCCTCGTAGGAGCGGCCCACCAGTTCATCAACAACGACGGCGACAACACCTACGTTCTCGCGGGCTATCCTTGGTTTAAGGCTCGCGCACGCGACACCTTCATCGCCCTTCCGGGACTCTCGCTCTCCATCGACGAGGTAGAGAAGTTTGAGAAAATCATGGACACCGGCGAGCGCGCACTGCGCGACTTCATGGAGGGCAAGCCGCTCAGCGTGAAGATGTACGAGATAGAGCAGCCTGACGTGCCGCTGTGGGCGGTATGGGCTATACAGCAGTACAACAAGGTAGTGGGCGACGAGAAGGCGTTCACGAAGTACGGACAGCTCATGACCGACCTCACCAAGTTCATCCACGAGAACAAGCATCCTAACCTCCGCTACGACGAAAACGGACTCGTTTGGACTAACGGACGCGACCGCGCAATGACCTGGATGAACTCTACCGCTAACGGCCGCCCGGTAGTTCCGCGCACCGGCTATGTAGTAGAAATCAACACGCTCTGGTACAACGCGCTGAAATACTGCGCAAAGATGGCTGTCTTCAACAACGACGCAAAGGTGGCTGCCATGCTCGAGCAGATGGCAGCACAGTGCCAACAGTCGTTCATAGCCACCTTCGTCAACGAGCACGGATACCTCTACGACTATGTTGACGGCGACTACAAAGACCTCAGCGTACGCCCGAACATGGTGTTCGC
>JABUUG010000187.1 GCA_021443285.1 Bacteroidaceae bacterium | reverse complement strand
GGTTGGAAGTTAAAGGAGTTAAAGACATTACCTATATGGTTTGTATTCAAGCGGTTGTCTCCAGAAAAGTCATTTGTCTTTAACTTCTTTAACTCCCTTAACTTCCTTAACTTCCTTAACTTCCTTAACTTCCTTAACTCCATTTTTTAGAACCCACCTTATGCGAAAACTCACATATTTCCTTTCGGATGCCCATCTCGGCTCGTGGGCAGAGGAACACAAGCGGATGCAGGAACGACGCCTTGTGCGCTTTCTGGACGAGATAAAGGACAGGGCTGCTGCCATATATCTCATGGGCGATATCTTCGACTTTTGGGCGGAGAACAAGTATGTAGTTCCAAAGGGATACACGCGTTTCTTGGGGAAACTGTCCGAGTTGTCAGACAGCGGTGTGGAGATACATTATTTCACTGGTAATCATGACATTTGGACATACGGATATCTGGAGGATGAGTGTGGTGTGATACTGCACAGGAATGAGGCAACCGTGGATATCAACGGCAAACTCTTCATGCTTGCACATGGCGACAACTCTGGTAAGAAGGATTTGGGTTTTACCGTGATACGATGGGTGTTCCACAACAAGGTGTGCCAGAAACTCTTCTCTTGGCTGCATCCCGACATTGCGCAGTGGCTCGGTTTCACATGGGCAAGACACAGCCGGATGAAACGAGAGGGTGGGAGAGAAGATCCGTTCCAAGGTGATGACAAAGAGCCGCTTGTGAGGTTTGCGATAGACTACTCAAGGTCGCACCCGAACATCGACTTCTACATCTTCGGACACCGGCATATAGCACTCGACTACAACATCAGCAAGCACCGTATCACCGACAAGCAGGAGCAGGATACTGTGTCGCCAAGGCTTATAATTTTAGGCGACTGGATATGTCAGTTTACATACGCCGTATTTGACGGAGAGCATTTGTTATTGCAAGAATACATCGAAGGAGAGAGCAAGATGTAATAAAACACGTTGGCAGACGTTATTAATTATTAATAACAAAAGTCTTTGCCAATGATAGAATTTGTAAGAGGCGAACTCGCCGAAATAAGTCCGGCATACGCCGTCGTTGATGTTAACGGTGTGGGCTACGGGCTGAATATCTCTCTGAATACATACACGCAGATTCAGAGGGAGAAGCAAGTGAAACTTTATGTCTATGAGAGCATTCGTGAAGATGCGTATGTGCTCTTCGGTTTTGCCGGGCAGCAGGAACGCAAGATGTTTGAACTGCTCATAGGAGTGTCGGGAGTCGGAGCCAACACTGCCAGAGTAATACTCTCGGAACTCAATGTGAACGAACTGGCAAACGTAATCACGTCGGGCGACGAGCGTACACTCAAAGGTGTGAAGGGCATCGGACTGAAAACTGCACAGCGGATCATCATCGAACTGAAAGACAAGGTGATGCAGGCTGGCGTGTGCGACGCTTATGCATCGCAGGCAGGGATTGCGGGAGCGTCTTCATCCGCTATGGTCGGCATAAACACCGAGGTGAAGGAAGAGGCTGTGGGCGCACTGACCATGCTCGGTTTCCAGACTGCCATCAGCAATAAGGTGGTTATAGCTATCCTGAAGGAAAATCCGCAGATGCCTGTAGAGCAGGTAGTGAAACTGGCACTGAAGCAGGTGAAGTAGGTTGCCATTACTTCACTCTTCGTTAAAAACACATTTCTCCCTTGAATAAAGTCAAGTTCTTTCTGACAGTTTTCTCCCTGATACTCAGCATAAATGTGCTGGGACAGGTGGCGCGTTCCCAAAGGGGGGCAGACCGCGGGAACAACCGCACTGCTGCACAGGCTGCCGCTCCACAAGGAACATCGGGACGGAACAACAATAAAACGCCGAAGGCATCAAAGGGAGACTCCATAACGCTGTCTGACATTACGATTGACGAGGAGACTATCCCGGACTCGCTGCTCAAGGCACGATGGAAGGTGCAGCCTACCACCGCCAACACTTATGATGACATGGAGCAGCGCACTGCCGACCTGCAAACCCCTGAAGCCATACAGCAGAAGGCGGAATACATCGACTCGTTGAATATGTATGCTGTAGGTACGAAGCTTGGCACCTCCTACTTGTCTGCGCCATACCTCATGTCCACCGAAGAATACCTTAAATGGAGCGAGAAAGAGGAGTTCCGCAAATTCTTCCGCGGTAAGAATGATGAGGTTTATAAAGCTAAGGGCAAGGAGAAGTTCACTTTCGACAACATGCACTTCGACCTCGGTCCGGCGGAGAAGATATTCGGTCCGGGCGGTGTAAGGGTGAAACTTCAGGGTACGGCGGAACTGAAACTTGGAGCGAACCTGAAGAGTCTCGACAACCCAACCCTGCCAATCAACAACAGGAACACGACAAGCATCGAGTTCGACACAAAGATAAACGCCAGCCTTACGGGTAAGGTCGGAGACAAGGTTACGATGAACCTCAACTACAACACGGACGCAACCTTCGACTTCGATACGCAGAACCTTAAGCTGAAATACGAGGGAAAGGAAGACGAGATAATCAAACTTGTGGAAGGCGGCAATGTCTCTTTCCCTGCCAACTCTTCGCTTATTAAGGGTGCATCCTCCCTGTTCGGTCTTCGCACAGACCTGCAGTTCGGAAAACTGAAACTGCAGACTGTCATTTCTCAGAAGAAATCTAATGCAAAGAGTGTTTCCTCACAGGGCGGCGTGCAGCTCACCCCATTCGAGATAAACGCGACAAACTACGAGGAGAACCGCCATTTTTTCCTTGCCGACTATTTCCGCAAGAACTTCGACGCAGCAATGCGCACACTGCCCAATATGGTTACTGGCATCACCATCAACCGTGTGGAGGTGTGGGTA
>JABUUG010000186.1 GCA_021443285.1 Bacteroidaceae bacterium | reverse complement strand
GGTATTTCGTATTCGTAATAGTTGTTCTTGTAGTCGGAACCGAGTCTGACGAAGACTGCCACCTGCTTGTCCTGAAGCTGTGTGTTATTGGGGTCGTTGGCATTGGCGTGTACGAACATCTGCATACGCTTGTACTGGCGTATGTCAAGGTGGGTATTCTTATAGACCGCCTTCGACTCGTTAGGCGAAAGGTTGTCCACGACAATGCTTAGTGCCTGCTCATTGCTCTCTACGAGCTGGGGCTGCGTGGGGTCTTGTTCGCGTCGTATGCCGGGAGGGAGGATGTAGTTTACTGGCTTCTTGTCGTTGTTCTCCTCGATGTTGACTCCCGTAGCCGCCATCTTGCCAGAACTTGCCGACTGCTCAAGCGGCTGCTCGTAGATACGCCACTCGCCGCGGACGAGGTTGAAGGAACCGAAGCGGAGGACGATGGGCTTCTTGAAACCTGTGAGGAAGACGCGCATGAAACGTATGGACGAGAAGTCGTTGATAGCCCCGACCTTGCTTTCCCATTCGGTGATTGGTATACGGAACTGATACCAAATGACCTTCTCGTTCTTTCCGTTGCGCAATGGCACAGTAGCCTCTCTCATGTCAGTAATGTATTCCGACACCATCTCGCCCGTTGCGGCATTGCTGGTGATAGGCACATGATACTGATAGTAACGCTCATATTCGTTGAGAGTGAAGTCCTGGTTTATGTCCTCCACATCCGGCGAAGTCTTGTATGAAGTGTCGTAGGTTTCTGTTCTGCCATCCACCTCCGAAGAGTTTCCCTGCGGATTGTTTATCAGTTTGTAGCGGTCGAGGATGGATTTTTCCTCCCGGTCGAAATCGGAACCGCGGAAATAGTGGTAGTTGTCTCCGGCGGGGTCGTTCAGTATGGAGTCTCTTGCCCCTGCATTTGTAACATTGTTTTTCACGTATTGCAGATAGTCCTGATAGGTCTCCCATGTGCGTTCCTCTTCGTCGCGCAGTCCGTTGAAGCCAACATCCTGCATGGCACGTGTGCCGCTTTGTGTAGCGAAGGCGTAGTTTACGGTTGACTGTTTCGGAATCTTTCCCCACTGCGATGTGGTGTAGTCTGTCGATGCGGGGTCAACAGGCATACCGCTCTCATAGAATTTCTTGCCGTCGAGGAGCACATCCTCACTTATCTCTCCGAGGTTTATGAACATATCGCCGCCGTATTCCGCAGCGTCAGGCTGGGACTTGGTGTAGTGGAAGGGGTCCATGAGCCAGAATTCTATGAACTCTATGTTGGCAGTCTCGAAGTCGTTTGTCTCGAGTCGTCGCATCATTCCTCCCCAACGGCCGGTTGGGTTGGTGAGTTTTGCATCGGGCGTAAGTTCGGTGGAGAAGTTGTACGGACCGCGCTCGTTTGGATAGAAGGCGAGGTTCAGCACGTCGAGTGTGGCAGAGGAACCGTTGTAGCTGCTTACGTTACGGTTGGGGTAAAGCTCGTTCACATAGACCTCCCTGACATAATGGTTGGAGAGCTGCTCAAGGTCGCTCTTGATATGGCCTGGTGTGAAGGAAGAAGACTTGCGTGTGAAGAGGGGGTCTATGTAGTACCATGCCAGACGGGCACGGTCCTGTCCACTAATAAGAGTGGTCTTGAGGTCTGCCTTGGGGTATCTGCCAGACTTGCCATTAAGGATTAGTTGCGGCACGCTTGAGATAATCCATGCCTGAGGTGCGGAAACATCTATGAGACTCTTGGTGTTCTCGAAGTCGTCGATGTATGAGGCGTTGTCCTGTGTACCAGATGACTGGTGGGCGATGAGCTGGGCGAACTCTCCCGTGAAGGATATGCGCGAAGGCTGGGTGACATGGAGGAACGGTATCTTGTCAAGAAGGTTTGTCAGCCACTGGCTCTCCTTGTTCCAGTTGATGTTTATGCCCCAGAGGGTGTTGTTCAACGGTTCAGCACCCATCGCCACCTTGGTTGTGAGCGCCTGTTCGGACAGGTGTTGTATGGTACCAGACAGTTGGAACTCTTTTGAGAAATCATACTGCCAGTTGATGCCAAACATCGTCTTTCGCATCTGGGCATAGTCAGAGACGCTCTCGGTGGAGACATTGATGGCAGTACCCGCGTCGATGATGCTCTGGTTGAGAATGGTTACCTCGCCTGCAGAGTAGTCAACAGAATAGTCGGTTCCCTCTTTCAGCGTTACTCCTCCTGCCGTTACCACCACAGAACCTTGCGGGATATTTGTGGAACCTATACTGATTACGTTTGCGGCAGTGCCTTTGAACTGTCCGATGAGCTGGTACTTGTTTTTCTCGGCTATCTGTTTTGCCTGTGTTTTCGTGGAGTCGTAAAGAGCCTGAAAGGTGTACTTTTCCGCCACCTCCGCACTGATTCTGTTTTTAATGAGGGCTTCCTTCATGGCAGAACCGAAAGGCTCTGCAACAGGGAAGATTACCCTGCCGTTCAGTATGGTGTAGCCCTCAATGAAGTCGAAATAGCCGTTGGGATGCAGACGGTTGTTGTTGTCGAGGCGGTCGGCACCTATCAATTGGATTATGGGTGTTTCCTTTGTCTGGTGTTCGGGTATATACGACAGATAAACACCTGTGGTGTCACTCTGATACTTCACATCGAGGCGGAATTTCTCCTTCTGCACAGACGACGCGAGGTAGTAGACGTTCTTCATCATCAGCCGCCAGTTGGGCTGCTGCGGATTGTTGCTCGTGTTCTTCAGAGCTTTCAGGTAGAGTGCGTTGCTCACATCCTGCACATCGGAGGCGAACTCTCCCACCTGGTATGTCTGTCCGCCGTAGGTGAACTCAAAGGCTACGGCAAGCACCTGGTCTGTCTGCAGAGTGGTCTTCAGGGAGATGTAGCCGAGCGA
>JABUUG010000185.1:4958-7864 GCA_021443285.1 Bacteroidaceae bacterium | reverse complement strand
ATCTAATCAAAAATAAAATTCAATACAAACCATTCTCTAATGAACTATTTGGGTTAAAAAGACCATATGCGCAGATACAAAGATACAGAACTTGGAATTAAGAAACTTGATTTCAACGAGAAACGAGGTATGATGGCGGTCTATCTCACAGATGGTCGGGAGGTGATTGTCCCTATTGGTATGTTTCCTGAAATTAAGCGTCTGCGCAAGTCGCAACGTGAGGATTACATGATAATGGACGATCAATATTTCTCATTTGATGCCATTAGCAAGATATTCTCTGTGAAGGATATCCTTAAAGTGTAATACGTTTTCAAACGTAATATGGGGGAGAAATATTAAAAGGAAAATAAACTGATATTCCTTCGTCCGCATTATTCTGCGGAGTTTTAGTCTTGGCTATTCCAGCCGCTTGTTATTTACGCCAGTACTTCATGCGGAAGTACTGGCGTAAATGGCATATATAGGTCAGTGTTTTATGCGTAAATGCTGACACATACAAGAAGGAAGATTTCACTTGTAGCACTTCATCGTTTCTTCCGCGTGCAGTGCTTTTATTGCGGGCATCACCCCTTGTTCCGGTGTCCTGAATATCCAGCGGGAGAAACGGTTGGTCAGTCGGTCGAACCATCGGTCCATTCGGATTATTCCGGTATCCACTATCCCAGGGTCCGCCACATTTATATATATGTGTGGATGTTTCTTTGCAAGTTCTTTGGAGAACTCTTTTAGGGCAAGCTTTGAGTCGGCGTAGGCTAATACCTGGCTGTAGTTCTTTTCTGTCATCTGCCTGTTGCGCTTTCCAATCCATGCCGCCAGCGACACCATGCTTACGATATGTCCGCCGTTGGGCATCAGCGGTATGATGAGTTCTGCGAGTCTCACTGCCGCAAGGTAATTCACCGCCCATGTCAGTTCCATGCCCTCTTCTGTCTCGGTGTATCTTCTTGGCAGCACACCCGCATTGTTGAACAGTGCGTCTATGCGTCTGCCCTGTAGCGACTCCACAAACCGCTTAATCTCGGTGTGAGATGCCAGGTTCACCCTGTGAAACTCACAGGCGGCAGAAGGCTCGTTTATATCGACTCCGATAACGTGCCAGCCTTCTGCCGTCAGTATTTTGGCTGCCGCGGTACCCATGCCGCCGGCAATACCCGTTATTATTATAGTCTTGGAGGGAGGGGCGTTTCCCCCATCTTTAGGTTGGGGCATTATAGATTGGAAATCTAAGGAGATAATTTGGGGGAGTTAAAGGAGTTAAGGAAGTTAAAGGAGTTAAAGACATTACCTGTATGGTTTGTGTTCAGTTATTTGTCAGATAAAAGGTCATTTGTCTTTAACTCCTTTAACTTCCTTAACTCCTTTAACTCCACATTAACTCCACTAAAAGATAAGCTATTTCTGCGCTTTCGCCATGCAGTATTTGTGTACGTCGTATGCCGCCTGTCTTCCGCTTGCCATTGCACGTACCACGAGTGATGCTCCGTTGGCTGCGTCGCCGCAAAGGAACACATTTTCCGGAAATTCCGGGTGCTGTGGCTTAAGAAATCCCATGGCGAGTAGCACAAGTTCCGCTTTTATTGTCTCAGGTTCACCCGCTTCCACCATTATCGGCCTGCCGCCATCGGGATTTGGCTTCCAGTCGATGGGCTGTATTTTCACGCCTGCCACTTTCCCGTCTTTTGCAATGAACTCCAGTGTGTTGATGTTCCATCTGCGGGTGCATCCCTCTTCGTGGGATGTCGTTGTCTTAAGCACGCGGGGATAGTTCGGCCATGGGTTCTGTGGGTCTTCCGGGCCATCGACAGGCTTGGGCATTATTTCTATCTGCGTTACGCTTTTGCATCCCTGCCTGTGGGCTGTGCCGATGCAGTCAGACCCGGTGTCGCCACCTCCGATTACCAGCACATCCTTGCCTTTTGCCGTGATGCGGTCTGCTGCGGTGAACTCCGTTCCTGCCAGCACGCGGTTCTGCTGTGCGAGCAGTTCAAGTGCCAGATGCACTCCCTTTGCCTCACGTCCGGGGATGTTCAGGTCGCGTGCCTGTGGCGTTCCTGTCGCTATTATTACCGCGTCATAGCCAGCAAGCTTATCGCTCGGAACGGTTATCTCCTCGTTAAATCTGAACTCAATGCCCTCTTCCTTCATGAGGTCTGTGCGTCGGGTTATCACCGCCTTGTTCAGTTTGAAGTTTGGAATGCCATACCTGAGCAGGCCGCCCGCATCCTCGTTCTTATCGAACACTGTAACGCTGTATCCTAACCTGTTCAGGCGGTTTGCGGCAAACAGTCCCGCTGGGCCTGCACCAACGACTGCCACCTTCATGCCGTTACGTTCATATTTCTGCGGCTTTATGTAGAACTCCCTCCAGGCAGCTTCGGTTATTGCAGCCTCGTTCTCGCGGTTGGTGGTAGGCGCATAGTCTGTCAGGTTATGTACACATGACTTCTCGCAGAGTGCGGGGCAGACACGTCCTGTGAACTCGGGGAAGTCGTTTGTTGCGCTGAGCACAGCGTATGCGCGTTCCCAGTCGCCCTTGGCGAGTGCGGCGTTCCACTCTGGCGGTTTGTTTCCCAGAGGGCATGCCCAGTGGCAGAAAGGCACTCCGCAGTCCATGCAGCGTGATGCCTGTTCCTTACGGTCGTGTGAGTTGAGGGTCTGTTCCACCTCGCTGAAATCCTTTATCCTGTCATGTATCGGTCTGTGACCGGCTTCTTTACGTTGTATCTTCATTTTCTGTTGTTTTTAGGGGGGGATAAATTGAAAGTTATTCTTTAAGTGTAGTGAAGAGGAGTTAGAGTGGAGTTAAAGTGGAGTTAAAGGGACATTACCTTTATGCGCATATGTCATTTGTCCCTTTAACTCCTCTTTACCTTCACTTTAACTACACATTAACTCCACTTTCC
>JABUUG010000185.1:3051-4765 GCA_021443285.1 Bacteroidaceae bacterium | reverse complement strand
GCACCACGACGCGTCCGCCGGTCATGTACTCGCAGCAGTGGTCGCCGGCACCCTCTATCACAGCCACAGCACCCGAATTGCGTACTGCAAAGCGTTCTCCGACCCTGCCGTTTACGTAAAGCTCTCCGCTTGTTGCGCCGTAGAGTCCCGTGTTGCCGGCTATGATGTTCTCTTCTGGTATGAAGTCTGCGCTTACAGGTGATGGCGGCATGATGGCTACGCGGCCTCCAGACAGTCCTTTGCCGAAGTAGTCGTTGGTCTCTCCTTCGAGTGTTATGTTAATGCCCTTCACTGCGAATGCTGCAAACGACTGTCCGGCAGAACCTTTGAACCTTATGTTTATGGTTGAGTCAGGCAGTGCTGTCTCGCCGTATTTCTTTGCGATAAGTCCTGAGAGTCTTGTACATACAGCCCTGTCAGTGTTCTTTATCGTGTAGTGGAGGTTTGTCTGCTGTTGGTTTTCTATTGAGTCCTTGCAGTCCCTTATTATCTCCTCGTCTTTTACGAGGTCTGTCTTTGTGAACGGCTGTTTGTTCCAGCGCTTCTTTCCGTCAGGCAGATAGAGCAGTTTGCTGAAGTCTATAGTGCCCTGTTTTGTGTTCTTGTCAGCCGGATTCACCTGTATGAGGTCTGTCCTTCCGATTATGTCGTCCATAGTCTTCACGCCTATCTCCGAGAGATATTCGCGTGTCTGCTCTGCAAGGTAGGTGAAGAAGTTCACGAGATATTCTGCACGTCCGTGGAAGTTCTTGCGCAGTTGCTCGTCCTGTGTCGCCACGCCTACAGGGCAGGTGTTCGTGTTGCATTTCCTCATCATCAGGCAGCCAAGCACTATCAGCGGCAGTGTGCCGAAAGAGAACTCGTCCGCTCCGAGCATTGCCATGAGGATTACGTCGCGTGCCGTCTTCAGCTGTCCGTCGGTCTGTAGCCTTACCTGCTGGCGCAGTCCGTTCAGCACGAGTGTCTGCTGTGTCTCTGCCAGTCCTATCTCCGGCGATATTCCGGCAAAGCGCATTGAGCTTGCTGGGCTTGCGCCGGTGCCGCCCTCTGCTCCGGAAATCACTATGAGGTCAGCCTTTGCCTTTGCCACACCTGCGGCTATCGTGCCCACTCCGCTCTCAGCCACGAGCTTAACGCTGACAGCTGCTGTCGGGTTGATGTTCTTCAGGTCGAAGATGAGCTGTGCAAGGTCTTCTATGGAGTAGATGTCGTGGTGTGGTGGCGGCGAGATAAGCGTTATGCCGGATATGGCGTTGCGCGTCTTGGCGATTATCTTGTTCACCTTGAAGCCTGGCAGCTGTCCGCCTTCGCCCGGCTTTGCTCCCTGTGCCACTTTTATCTGTATCTCCTCTGCGTTTACGAGGTATTCCGCCGTTACGCCGAAGCGTCCTGAGGCTATCTGCTTCGTCTTGCTCGACAGGCTCACGCCGTCCACTTCCGTATGGTAGCGTGCATTGTCTTCGCCTCCCTCGCCCGTATTGCTGCGTGTGCCGAGCTTGTTCATTGCAAGGCATATCGCCTCGTGAGCCTCTATCGACAATGCTCCGAACGACATGGCACCCGTAACGAAACGCTTCACAATGCTCTCTACAGGCTCCACCTCTTCAAGTGGTGTGGGTGTGTCTGCCTTGCGGAAGCCGAGGAAGTCGCGCAGGAAGATAGGCTTCTCCTTGCAGTCTACGGCGGCTGCCCACTCCTTGAACTTCTTGTACGA
>JABUUG010000185.1:0-2480 GCA_021443285.1 Bacteroidaceae bacterium | reverse complement strand
CATCTACATCGCGGTCGGAGAGGATGATGTAGTTCACACCCTCATCAACGCATTCCTCCGCTTTTTTGCAAAGCTCGTCGAGTGCATTTTCCAGATTTGCGTGGATATTATCCGGCATCCCGGCATCCCGGAAGTCCTGTATTCCCTGCGGCAGCGGGCATATCGTCTTCAGCTTCACTGTCTTGAAGCCCTTGTAGCGTATGTTGCAGAGTATGTCGAGCTGCGTGTTTGTCAGCACTGGCTGGGGCAGTCTCACCATCTTGCAGTTCGACTCGTCGGGCGTCAGTATGCCTGAACCCACACGGCCGATATACTCCGTGAGCGACATTACGAGCTCCTCGCGTATCGGGTCGATGGCAGGGTTCGTCACCTGTGCAAACTGCTGGCGGAAGTAGTTGAACAGTATCTGCGGACGGTCGCTAATCACGGCGAGTGGTGTGTCGTTACCCATGGCAGCGACAGGCTCCTGAGCGTTCACGCACATCGGTACAATAGTCCTGTCTATGTCCTCCTGACCATAGCCGAAGACGCTGAGCTTCAGTTCATAGTCATCTACGAAGTTGTCAATCTTCCTGCCCGATTTCAGCTTCTCTAATTGTATGCGGTTTGTTGAAAGCCACTGGCGGTAGGGGTGTTCGGCGGCGAGCTTCTCCTTTATCTCGCCGTCGTAGTATATCTTGCCTTCCTGCGTGTCTATCATCAGAATCTTGCCCGGCTGGAGTCTGCCCTTGCTCACCACGTCAGATGGCTCGAAATCCATCACTCCCACTTCCGATGCCACTACCATCATGCCGCCTTTTGTTATGGTGTAGCGGCTGGGGCGCAGACCGTTCCTGTCAAGCATTCCTCCAGCGAAACGGCCGTCGGAGAACATCAGTGCGGCGGGGCCGTCCCATGGCTCCATCAGTATTGAGTAGTATTCATAGAATGCCTTCAGGTCTTCCGAGATGGGGTTCTTGTCGTTGAACGATTCCGGCACAAGGATTGCCATGGCGTGGGGTAGCGACATTCCTGACATGACGAAGAACTCGAACACGTTGTCGAGGCTCGCCGAGTCAGACATGTTTTCCTCAACGATAGGGCGCATGTCCCTTATGTCGCCGAGGAAATCGCTGGATAGAACACTCTCACGAGCCTTCATCCAGCCCCTATTACCTCGTACAGTGTTTATCTCGCCGTTGTGGCAGAGATAACGGAATGGTTGCGCCAGCTTCCATTTCGGGAATGTGTTGGTAGAGAATCGGGAGTGGACAAGTGCCAGTCCACTCGTAAAGTAATTGTTAGATAAGTCTGTGAAAAAGCGGCGCAGCTGACCCGATGTCAGCATACCTTTATATATGATGTTCTTGCTTGAAAGCGAACAGATGTAGAAGTCGTCGTATGAACCGCAGACTCTCTTCTCCACGCGCTTGCGTATCTTGTAGAGTATGCGGTCGAAATTCGGCAGGTCGGCATCCTTCACGCCCGTTATGAACACCTGCTTTATGTCGGGCATCACCTCCTTTGCCGCCACGCCTGGCACGCTCTCATCTACAGGCACATTGCGCAGGTGCATCAGTGTCAGCCCCTCTCGCTCTATCTCTTCTATCATTATGGACAGAATCTCCCTCTGCTGTGTGTCTTCTTTCGGGAAGAACACTATGCCTGTTCCGTAGCGTCCCTTCTCTGGCACTGGTATGCCTTGCAGCAGAATGAACTCATGGGGAATCTGGATCAGTATGCCTGCTCCGTCGCCCGTCTTGTCGCGTGTCTCTGCTCCGCGGTGCTCCATGTTCTCCAGCACGCGCAGCGCGTTATCTACAAGCTCATGGCTTTTGTTTCCGTTGATGTTCACGACCATGCCCACGCCGCAGGCGTCATGCTCGTAATCACTCTTATACAATCCTTTCATCTTATATTGATTAAGTTTTATGGTTGGTCTGTAAAAATCTGACGCAAGTCTTCTATTATTTATTTCAACGCGAGTAATGTTAAAAAACAACTTATAACAATTATAATCTTAAATTCTTTCTCTACGAATTATACGGATTATACGAATTATTTTTGTCTTTAACGTAAATGGTCGTGAATTGTATCGTTAATGTCTCATTAATATTAATGATTAATTCTTGCTCTAGCAAGCGGCAAGCCGATTACGCGTTAAAAAAATCTGCGTGAATTTGGTTAAATCTGCGGTTAGATAAATTATAAGTTTTAATTATCTGCTTCTTGCGTTCCTTTTCCTTACATTTCGGCTGCAAAATTATGGCTAATACTGACATTGTGATAAGAAATACCCCTACTTTACTGACACTTTGAAAAGAAAGTGTTAATGTGTAAGAAAAAAGTGAAAAATGGTGTGTCTGTTTAACGATACACCCCTGTTATGCTTGTATATTGTAACCAATACCCCAAAAAGAAAGCGTCTTGCTGTTTCATTGCTCGGATGTTGTCCGGCATGAAGCAGCAAGACGCTGGGGGGGGGAGGGGGGAGTTAAGGG
>JABUUG010000184.1 GCA_021443285.1 Bacteroidaceae bacterium | reverse complement strand
GAGTTAAAGGAGTTAAAGGAGTTAAGGGAGTTAAGGGAGTTAAGGACATTACCCTTGTTGTCCCAATTACAATCTGTATCTGAGAAAAAGTCATATGTCTTTAACTCCTTTAACTCCAATTTATAGAACCCACCAAACTTGATTATTAGGAAGAAGGATATTACTCACATCACTTAACGAGTATCTTTCTGCCGTTCTCTATGCAGATACCCTTGTAACTATCATCCACACGTACCCCCTGCAGGTTGTAACGTATTGCAGTATCAGAAGCAGCAGGCTGATTTACATTCTTGATGGCAGAGGGATCCGTTACAAGCGTATATTTCTGGAGTGTCTCTGTGCCAGTCTCCTTGGCATATCTGTTAAGAGCCACATCATATCCGTTGTCAAGAACCTTCACTTCAACATAAGATCGTGTATCCTTATAACGTCCTGGATTAGTCCAGCTGCCGGGGTTCACGTAGAGCACTTCGCCCTTATTCTCAACGGTCTTTCTCATGAAACGGCGTGCATGTGTATGACCGAATATGGCAAGCTTAACCTTGCAGGCTGGTTCGTCAAGCATCTGGGAGAAGGCGAACTCATCTACATAATCGCTCACAAGCTCTGCCGCAGCAGCACGATAGAAAGAAACGGGCTTGAGGGTTTTGTTTGCCTCACAGCGTGAAGCCCAGTTAGCTATGCTATAGAACTCAGGGAAAAGGTCAGACTTCTTTCCATCCCACACCTGCTTCGACCAGTAGTACGGACCGTTGAGGTCATCAGCCATTATAGACATCGGATAGGTATCAATGCCTAAATCCTTGAAATTGTTTGACATTATCCCCAAGCCAATACTGATAAGAGACAGCCGCATTTCATTGGTATCCGGATTTTTTTCTGCATTTTCCACCATGCTGCGGACAAGTGCGGCTGTACCGGGGTCGTTCTCCTCGCTTGTAATAATGCCCGTCTTCTGTTCCAAACTGGAAGCCAGTTTCGTGGTGAACACGGCGAGAGGCAGTACGCCTTCCGCATCAGCACCGTACACAGTCTTGTGGGAGATTGGGTCAGGAGCAGTGAACAAGCAATAGCGGTGGCCATGCTCAATGGCTATGTCTGGATAGGGATAATAGGTTCCCACTCCGGGGGCTTCCGACTGGTAGCAGACAAGTCCGGGGGAGATATACTCCCAGTCTTCCGCAGTGAAGTTCATATCGTGGTTTCCTGGTATATAACATATATCCACACCATCGTTCTTCAACTCCTCAAGACTTTTGAAGAAATACTCATTCTGTTGGCGAATAAGCTTCACATATTCTTTACGCTCAACCGCATTGCCTTCCGCATCTGCCCATATCGGTTGTTCGCCAACAGACACCCACATGTCGATAATATCGCCGTTCAGCACAAGTGTCTTAAGACTATTGTCCTGAACAAGTTCATCGAGGAAGGCCTTTAATTCTTCTTCCACCGTATCATTCCAACAGTATTTCATCGTATGGGCGCGACTGTCGGACAGATGCGTGTCGCTTAAGACAATGATTTTGTTCCTTTCCTCAGCATTTGCGGATAAAACTGCAAACACCGTTGTAAGTAGAAGTAGATATTTCTTCATAGTATGTAATGATAAGGAGTTAATATCAGATAATTTGTTGGGGAAGAGAGAGATACGGCAGAATGCACTTGCTGGAAAAAATCAGGCGGCACGCCTTATTCAGACGCGCCGCCCAGACTATGTTCATGAATGTATTAGCGGATATAATTACCAGCTTGCCTTCTTAACGCCGGGGATAAGTCCTGCAGAAGCCATCTCGCGGAACTGAATACGTGAGATACCGAACTGACGGATATAGCCCTTTGGACGGCCTGTTATCTTGCAACGGTTGTGCAGACGGATTGGGTTTGCATTCTTTGGAATGCTCTGAAGCTTGCGGGCTGCCTCGTAAGCCTCTGCGGGATCCTCTGACTTTGCAATGATATTCTTGAGAGCGGCACGCTTTTCAGCGTAGCGGGCAACGAGCTTAGCACGTTTCACCTCGCGGGCTTTCATTGATTCTTTTGCCATTTTTCTTTAGTTTTTAAGTCGCCTTTTAAACTATTTTGCGTTTTTGAACGGAAGTCCGAAAGCCTTCAGGAGAGCAAAACCTTCTTCGTCAGTCTTGGCTGTTGTGACGAAAGTAATGTTCATACCCTGAATACGGTCAATCTGGTCAATGTTTATTTCAGGGAAGATAATCTGCTCCTGAATACCGAGAGAGTAGTTTCCACGACCGTCGAGCTTTGTGTTGATACCCTTGAAGTCACGGATACGTGGGAGGGAGATGCGCACAAGCTTCTCAAGGAACTCGTACATGCGCTCACGACGCAGTGTTACCATCACGCCGATAGGCATCTTCTTACGGAGCTTGAAGTTGGCGATGTCCTTCTTTGAGTATGTGGCTACCGCTTTCTGACCAGTGATGGTGGTGATTTCGTTGATTGCCACGTCGATAAGCTTCTTATCCTGTGTAGCATCACCGAGACCCATATTGACTACAATCTTCTTCAGTACAGGAACCTGCATGGGTGTAGAGTAGCCGAACTGCTTCTGCAGTGCAGGAGCGATGGTCTCTTTGTAAGTAGTCTTTAAACCTGCTGTATTCATTACTTGATCTCCTCTCCTGATTTTTTGGCTATGCGCACCTTGCTTCCGTCCTCTTTCACGCGGATGGAGATACGTGTAGCCTTACCACTCTTGGGGTCAATTAAACTTAGGTTAGAAATGTGGATTGGAGCTTCCATCTCCACGATGCCGCCTTGTGGGTTCTTCGCTGTTGGCTTTGCGCTCTTCTTGACGATTCTGATACCTTCAACAATAGCACGCTGCTTCTCTACGAGAACCTTCAGCACCTTGCCAGTCTTGCCCTTGTCAGTGCCTGCAAGAACAATCACCTGGTCGCCTTTCTTGATATGTAATTTTGCCATTACTGTAATTCCTTT
>JABUUG010000183.1:5699-7564 GCA_021443285.1 Bacteroidaceae bacterium | reverse complement strand
CACATTTATACCTTTCTTTGCGGAAATCTCCTGGCACTGGTATTTGCCACCCCACTCTTCTACGAGGAGGTTCATCTGCGAGAGGTCCTCGCGTATCTTGTCAGGATTGGCGCCTGGCTTGTCTATCTTGTTTATGGCGAACACCATCGGAACATTTGCAGCCTGTGCATGGGCTATCGCCTCCTTGGTGGTAGGCATCACGGAGTCGTCGGCAGCAATGATGATGATGGCGATGTCCGTAACCTGCGTACCACGGGCACGCATGGCCGTAAATGCCTCATGACCAGGAGTATCAAGGAATGTTATGCGGCGGCCATCATCAAGTTTCACGTTGTATGCACCGATGTGCTGTGTGATACCGCCAGCCTCGCCCGCAATCACATTGGAGTTGCGGATATAGTCGAGCAGCGATGTCTTACCGTGGTCAACGTGTCCCATCACCGTTACTACAGGGGCACGGGCTATGAGGTCTTCCTCATTGTCAGCCTCCTCAATAATAGCCTCCTGCACTTCCGCAGAGACATACTCTGTCTTGAAGCCGAACTCTTCGGCGACGAGGTTGATGGTCTCTGCCTCAAGACGCTGGTTGATGGAAGCCATGACACCCACAGACATAAGCGTACTGATGACCTGCGTAACACCGATGTTCATCATCGTTGCGAGGTCGGAAACGGTTACATACTCCGTGAGTTTCAGCACCTTGCTCTCCGCATTCTCTGCGGCGGCCTGCTTGGCAGCCTGTTCTGCTACAGCCTCACGCTTGTCGCGGCGATACTTGGCGGCATTCTTGTTCGACTGGTTCTTCGATGTCAGACGTGCGAGCGTCTCCTTTACCTGACGTGCAACATCCTCGTCGTTGACCTCCTGTATTGGTTTGCCCTTCGCCTTGCTCTTCTTGCCAATCTTGTTCTTGGCATTTGCAGGCTGCTGCTGATTAACCTGTTTTGCAGCCTGGTTTATATCGACCTTCTGCTTGTTTATGCGTTCACGCTTTTTCTTTTCGCCGTTAGCGTTCTGGCGCTGCTGCTGTGTAGCCTTTGCCTTTTCCTCACGCTCCTTGCGTTTCTCCTCTTTGGATTTCTTCTTCGGGCGTGTGCTGGAGTTTATGGAAGAAAGGTCTATCTTGCCGAGAATCTTCGGACCGTTAGCGGCATCATCTCCTTCCGGGGCGTCGTTAGTCTCTTCTGGGGCAGACGTCTCGTCTTTTACTTCTTCATCTTTAGCAGCCTTGGCTTCTGCCTCTGCCTCTGCCTCTGCTTTTGCCTTGGCATCCGCTTCTGCTTTTGCTTTTGCCTTGGCCTTGGCTTCCGCCTCAGCTTTTGCTTTAGCTTCCGCCTCAGCCTTTGCTCTCGCCTCTTCCTCTGCCTTTACCTTTGCGTCGGCTTCAGCTTTTGCTTTAGCACGGGCACGGGCTTTTCTGCCGTCAAGGTCATCAAGGTCAATCTTTCCCAGTGTCTTCACCTCCACTTTCTCAGTGGTGGTCTCTATTTTCTGCGGCTCTTGCTTCGGCTTTTCCTTCTTTTCCTTCTGTTTGATAAGCTGTTCTGCCTTTACCTTTGCCGTCATGTCGCTGCTAAACTCTCGTCTTAGCGCGTTCTCCTGCTCTTCGTTAAGCTTAGGGTTGTCGCTTATTTCTCCTCCTATCAGATTTTTCTTCTGGAGGAATTCAACGGCTCTATCCCTGCTTATGTTGAGTGATGTTATTATTGCAGCTAATCTTATTGCCATAGTTTTATTTACGATTGGACTATTTACGATTTAACTATTGATTTTAATTTGGCGATTTACTATTTAAAGGTGGGTTCTATAAATGGGAGTGAAGTGTAGTTAAAGGAAAGTGGAGTTAAAGAGGAGTTAAAGGGAAG
>JABUUG010000183.1:2996-5677 GCA_021443285.1 Bacteroidaceae bacterium | reverse complement strand
TACTTTTTTGTGCAGAAGTCATTTGTCACTTTAACTACACATTAACTCCACTCCCCCCAGTTACCACCCCCCTTCACTACACTTAAATAACTCTCCCCTTTAACTCCAATTAATAGATGTTGCCTGTAAATAGTTTTATTCTTCACTTTCAAACTCTGCCTTCAGTATCTCAAGCAGGTGGTCAACAGTCTCCTCCTCAAGGTCAGCCTTGTTGATGAGCATGTCGCGTGGAGCGCCGAGCACCTGTTTTGCAGTGTCGAAACCAATGCCCTTGATAGCATCAATAATCCACTGGTCAATCTCGTCGTTGAACTCGTCAAGATAGATATCCTCCTCAGCCTCAGCCTCGTCGATATCCCTGAACACATCTATAGTATAGCCTGTAAGCATTGACGCAAGCTTTATGTTTGCACCGTTGCGACCGATGGCAAGCGACACCTCCTCAACCTTCAGATATACCTCCGCCTTCTTCTTTTCCTCATCGAGCGAGATGCTTGAAATCTGTGCCGGAGCAAGCGCACGCTGTATGAAGAGTTTCACGTTTGAAGTATAGTTTATCACGTCAAGGTTCTCGTTGCACAGCTCGCGCACGATGCCATGAATGCGCGCGCCCTTCACGCCGACACAGGCACCGACAGCGTCAATGCGGTCGTCGTAGCTCTCAACGGCAACCTTTGCGCGCTCACCTGGAAGACGGGCTATGTTGTGGATTGTGATAAGGCCCTCAGCAATCTCCGGCACTTCATTCTCAAGAAGCCTGCGGAGGAAGTCAGGACTGGTGCGCGAGACATAGACCTTCGGGTTGTTGTTGTCGTTGCTTACCTTATATATCACCGCACGTATAACCTCACCCTTCCGGTAGTTGTCGCGCGAGATTTGTTCTGTCTTAGGCAGCAGGAACTCGTTGTTATCCTCATCTATGAGTAGCACCTCGCGCTTCCATACCTGATAGACCTCGGCTGAGACAATCTCTCCCACACGGTCCTTGAACTTGTTGTACTGGTTCTCGTGCTCAAGGTCGAGGATCTTTGAAGCAAGTGTCTGGCGCAGCGTAAGGATGGCACGGCGGCCGAACTTGGTGAAGTCGATAGTCTCGCTCACCTCTTCGCCGACCTCATAGTCAGCCTCAATCTTCTGTGCCTCGGAGAGTTCAATCTCCTTGTTCTCATCCGTAATCTCTCCGTCCTCAACAACAATCCTGTTGCGGTAGATTTCAAAGTCGCCCTTGTCTGGGTTCACGATAACCTTAAAGTTCTCGTCTGATCCGTACAGACGCTGTATAACACTGCGGAAGCTATCCTCCAGCACACTCATCAGCGTTGTGCGGTCAATGTTTTTGGTATCCTTAAACTCCTTGAAGGTGTCAACCATGGATACCGTTTGTTCGCTTTTCTTTGCCATTATCTTAGTTTTTAGAATTTCAAGTCGTATTTGCAATATTTCACCTCCGACATCTGGAAAGTGTAATCCACATCCTCAAGATGCGGACGCTTGTCGCCTTCATGCTTAACCTTCTCCTCTACAGAAACGACAAACTCCCCGTCGGCAACACTTTTCAGTACACCGCGGTATTTCTTCCCGTCAGCGGCAAGAACCTCCACGTCCTTGCCCACATGGCATTCGTACTGCTTCTGTACCTTGAAAGGCTGTCCGACACCTGCCGATCCCACCTCCAGCTCATAGTCCTCAACATCTCTGTCGAGGTGTCCCTCAATAAAACGGGACAGTTCCACACAGTCCTCAATCCAGACTCCTTCTGCATGGTCTATCTCCACAAGAATACGATTGTCGGCGCTGACCTCTACATCAACAAGGAAATAGTCGGTCTTTGGAAGCCATTCATTAACGATGCCCGTTACGGTTTCTTTGCTAATCATTAATATAACGTATTAATCATTAAAATTAAGAATGAGAGGCCCTCTTTCCGAGTGCCTCTCATTCCACTGAACGTCTGCAAATGTATGCCTTTTCGCCATTCCTCCACAAATATCCAATAACTTTTCTTGCCAAAAACTCACAAACATTGATTTAGCATTAGGAAAAGGCTTGGCTTTGCCCGATACTCACGCCACAAGGATGTGAATTACGCCAGTACTCCTATATGAATACTGCAGTACTTTATGCGGGAGTATTGGAGTATTCATATAGGAGTACTGGTGAAAAAGCAGGAGATAAGCGGCAGTTCTCTGATATATCCGCTCTAAGGCGCACGACTACCTTGGACTACGCTCTATCCCCAACAATGAATCTATAGGGATGTGGCATTTTTTACCTCAAATATTCCCGTATATCATATAAAACCAACACCTTTGCAGCATTTGGGGACATAAAAACCTTTTAACCTCAAAACTCGCATGATGCATATGCCACTCACTTCGCAACAAAAAGCCATGATACTCTTGAAGGACGCCGAGATGGACGAAGCCCTAAAGCGTAACCCCTTGAATGACTACTTCGAGGGCTGGTACCACGTAACACTCAACACTCGCGACGATGCGCCGACATGCGGATATGTGGTGGGCGATGTCGAGACTGCGGATGGTAGCGCGGATGCACCGCGAGTGGTGCTTTCCGAGGTGGGTAAAGGGGTGGATAATGTGTGGAAGAGTGTGCATGATTTCCACCCTTGCGCCACAGTAGATACATGGATAGTGATGCCCGAACATACACACGCCTTAATC
>JABUUG010000183.1:0-2964 GCA_021443285.1 Bacteroidaceae bacterium | reverse complement strand
CACCTGGGGCAAGTGATTAACGGCTTCATGATTGGCTGCACGCACGCCTATTGGGACGCTCTGGGCATTGACTGGCGCAATATGCCCGACCGGGACGAGGGAAGCAAGAAAGGGGTGGATGGACGTGGTGCACCACGCAAATACACGGATAGGATGCACATGCGCAGCCTCCGTGGCCCTGCGCTCTTTGTGCGCGGCTACAACGATGTGGAGGCCATCACTCCCGAAGAGGTGGAGACCAAGCGCGAGTATATCCGCAATAATCCACGCAAGCGTTTGATGATGCGCTCAAAGCCCGACCGTTTCCGCATCAACCGCAACTGCCACTCAGCTAATTGGACGATGAAGCGTGCCATGGCTGCCATTGCTGCCGACAAGTGGATAGGGCACGACCCAGCGAAGTGCCAGCAGTTGCAAGCAGACATGAGGTCAAGGCTGAAGCCAGGCATGGGCATTGACTATCTTGGCAACTATAAGCTACTTGCCGCAGAGCGAAAGGTGAGCCTTATATGCCACAGAAAAGATTCGCAGCAGTTTGAGGAGCAGAAGAAGTCTGTCCTAAAGGCGGCAAGAGAAGGTGCTGTAGTGG
The DNA here is from genome assembly GCA_021443285.1 of Bacteroidaceae bacterium. Lineage (GTDB taxonomy): Bacteria > Bacteroidota > Bacteroidia > Bacteroidales > Bacteroidaceae > Prevotella. The sequence goes on along the minus strand of JABUUG010000183.1, from coordinate 2,375 downwards.
TATCGGCATTCATAAGCCCCCGTGAACGCGACATCATGAAGCAACTAATGGTGGAGCAGTTGTCGTTTGTGCAACTGATGGACAATGGTTTCAGCGCCCGATGGCCCCCATACGGCAAAGCTTTCTATTGGGGTAGCTAAAAAGGCGTCACGTACAGCTCTCATGCTGTACGTGACCAGTATAAAGCAACGGATGAGGGCAAGCACATCAGTCGCGAGATGTGTCTGGTGATGAATGAATTGGTTAGAATCATCAGTGGAGTGGACGACTGGTGGTGGAAGGGATTGGAAAAATAAGAGTTAGGTATTAAGGATATTTCTTCGACGCTGACGCGACGAAGGTGGGGGCGGGCAAAGCATCATACAATACCTCCAGAGCCTCAAACATTAATAATCAACAATCATTAATCATTAAAATAGAAAATTTTGCGTTTTTTCAGCGAGTAAATGAGTTATAGTGCGTAATGAATGCATAATTTTGCACGGCTAATGTAGTAATATTATATTAGTTTGGCTCCGCACCTTCTCATTTATGGAAGGTGCCCCAAAGTTTTCCCCCAGTTACCACCCTACATAAAAGAAGAAACATTTAAGTGCAAGACGTGTTGAGAATTGAGAGCGTAGAAGACGTGTGTCAGGACAATAACCCTGCCGGAGGGGATGCCACAAGCGATGCCTGTGCCGGCGACACACAGAAAAGAAAGCGCACGCGCGTTGTTAAGAAAGATGCTGTCTATACCGTAAATGGTATGGAAGGCGAAAACCTTGACACAAAGGCTGTGCGCAAAAGTATGCAGAAGAAGATAAAGGAGTCGCAAAAGGAGCTGTTCTCAAGGGCCACATGCGACACGGGTATAGAAGAGATTGAAAGTAAAGAAGGGGGAGAAGAAGAGGGAGGAGAATTATTCTTGCTCAGGCAAGCGGCAAAAGCCGATTACGACACTAATGCGTCGAACGAGGGGGCGAGCAAAGCAGAAGAAGGGACAGAAGGGTTGGAAGAAAACGCAAATGATCAGAGACTGGCAGAATACGAACAGCTGATAAAATCGGACGTTGACTTCATTATTATAAAAGACATTCCCGTAGAGGATTTCGGCGAACTGAATACGGACGCTTACGAAAAGGGCTCTGATAGGGAAAGATTCTTGCTCAGGCAAGCGGCAAAAGCCGATTACGACATTGACGAGTCGAGCACAGTGGAGGCTGAAGAGGAAAAAGAGGTTTCATTCGACTTCAAGGATAAGATTTCCATCCGCGGTGTGCTTGAAATGATGCCGGACGGATATGGTTTCCTGCGTTCATCGGAATACAACTATGTGTCATCGCCAGATGATGTATATGTGGCGAACCAGTTTGTGAAGCAATACGGACTGAAGACGGGTGACGTGATAGAATGTAAGGTAAGACCGCCATACGACGGGGAGAAGTTCTTCACTCTGTCATCAGTGAGTTTTGTGAACGGAAGGACGCCCGATGAGGTTCGCGACAGAATACCATTCGAGCACCTCACCCCATTGTTCCCCAATGAGAAATACTGCCTGTGTGGGGATGCGGCGACAACGAACAAATCGACCCGCATTGTTGACCTTTTCTCACCAATCGGCAAGGGTCAGCGTGCACTCATTGTGGCACAGCCTAAGACGGGTAAGACGATACTGATGAAGGACATCGCGAACGCGATTGCGGCAAACCACCCGGAGGCTTACCTCATGATGCTTCTGATAGACGAACGACCGGAAGAGGTGACGGATATGGCACGCACGGTGAATGCGGAAGTGATAGCATCAACCTTCGACGAGCCGGCAGACAAGCACGTGAAGATTGCCGGTCTCGTTCTGGAAAAGGCAAAGCGTATGGTGGAGTGCGGCCACGATGTCGTAATCTTCCTCGACTCCATAACACGTCTTGCACGGGCATACAACACCGTTGCCCCGGCATCGGGGAAGGTGCTGACAGGTGGTGTTGACGCCAACGCCCTGCAGAAGCCCAAGAGATTTTTCGGTGCGGCCCGTAATATAGAGAACGGGGGATCGCTGACAATCATTGCCACAGCGCTCATAGACACGGGGTCTAAAATGGACGAGGTGATCTTTGAGGAATTCAAGGGTACAGGCAACATGGAGCTCCAACTGGAGAGGGCACTCAGCAACAAGCGAATATTCCCTGCCGTCAATCTTGTGGCATCAAGCACGAGACGCGATGACCTTCTTCAGGATGAGAACACTCTCGGAAAGATGTGGATAATGCGCAAACACATTGCTGACATGAATCCTCTTGAGGCAATGAATGTTGTGCAACACAACATGGATCTCACGAAAAACAATGAAGAATTCCTGATGTCAATGAACTCATGAGAAAGATTACAATAGCCATAGA
>JABUUG010000182.1 GCA_021443285.1 Bacteroidaceae bacterium | reverse complement strand
TATTTAGGGATTTACGATTTCGGGGTTTTGATTCGGAGCAGTAGCTCCGAACACAGTTAAGATGATGGGGGAGCGGCGGCAGGCGGCGGTGCTTACTGCCTCTGCACTCCGCCGACCTGGTCGTCGTTCTCTATCTTCTTGTTGGTCTTCTTAACGGAGGTTTTCATAGAGCCGAAGCGGTAGGAGACGGAGAAGCTGGCGTAGGCGTTGTTGGGCATGGTGGCTTTCATCCATCCGCGCGAGTCGCCCTGCACTGTCTCTGTGTATGTAACCCGTTTCGCCTGTATACCGCCTGCTATTGCCACTGAGAGACGGTCTTCCTTGAGGAAGTCGCGACGCAGGGTGAGGCTGCCGCCGTAGAAGGGCTTGTTGCCTATGGTATAGAGGTCGATAGCGCCGTTTGACTGCACATAGCCGGAGAGCTCTGTGGTGAGCTTCCATGGCAGCTTCTGCTTGAGCTGCAGCCAGCAGGAGTAGCCCCAGCCGGTGTTCTTCAGGTCGTTGCTCTTGTGGGTGAAGCGGTTGTATATGGCGCCGAGGTTTGCCATGATGCTCGTGGTGTTTGCCACCTGCCACTGGACATAGAGCGAGGGATGGAACGAGAGGCTCTTGATGTTGTTCTCGTAGGTGCTGACAGTGATGTCGTAGAGGTGGTAGGGGTTCTCCGGCGAGTCCTTTGCTATCACGAACTGCTCCATACCGATGAGGTTGTTTGTCCAGTTGAGCCCGATGTTCGGCATGAGTGTCAGTTTGTTGTTCGTGAGCTGGTAGGCGAGTGTGAGAGAGTTGAGAGCAGCGCTTTCCAGATTCGGATTGCCGTATTTCAAGCTGAAAGCAGCAAACTCGCGGTAAGGGTTCAGGTAGCTGATGCCGGGACGCTGTATGCGGCGCGAATAGTTGAGCTTCAGCATGGAGAAGTCGGTTGGACGGAAGCTGATGCCTACGGACGGTACCCAGTCGGAGAGGTTCACGGAGAAGTCGCGCTCAGGGGCATAGTCGTCGTGGCTCTTCAGGTGGGAATATTCATAGCGTATGCCTGCGCGGAAGCCCCAACGCTTGATGTTGTACTTGTAGTCGGCATAGACGGCGGCGATGTTTGTGGTGTGCTTGAAGAGCGTCTTGTTGTTTATCGAGGGGTCGAGCGGGTTCTCGTATTCCATCTTGGAGTCCGATTTGTTTATGCGGATGATGTACTTTGCACCCACATCGAGCGTGTGGCCCTTGCCGAGCGGCCGTGTCCAGTCTGCCTCGAAGGTGTGCTCCATAAACTTCAGCCGTTCGTCCTTGTCGTAAGCGTCGAACATCTGGGGAGAGCCGATGGTGTCGAGGCAGTAGTCATGCCCCTGCACATTGTCGATGCGGTGGTTGTCGGTGGTGGCTATGCGGTAAGCAAGGTTGAGCGACTCGCCCTGCCGCGATGTGGTGTGCTGGTAGTTCAGTCCTCCGTTTAAGTCCCAGTAGGAGAAGGTTGGCAGGGAGAACCTGAACGCCATATTGCTGATGAGCGCGCCCGCCTTGTTCCAGTTGAAGTTGGAGCCTGTACCGTCAACATTGAGAGTGTATGTGTATCCGCCGAACTCCGCTGTGAGCAGGTCGCGTGGGCTGATGTCGAGCGACGCCTCGAAGTTGAAGTAATGCACATTGACCGGGTACTTCTGGTTCTGGGTGTTCGATGAAGTGTTTCCACTCTCAAGGTACTGCCCGTACTGCTCGACGATGGTCTCCGTCTGCCTTGCCGACTGCCGCTCGTAGCCGTAAACGAGGGAGGCGGCGAACTTGCCCTTCTGCCCTGAGAGCCAGATGTTTCCCGTCGGCCAGTCGCTGATGGTCTTGTACTTTGCGTTCACGCTGCCCATGAAGCCGTTGGTGGAGACGCTTTTGTCGGTTACGATGTTGAGGATTGCGCCTATACCCTCAGCGTCATACTTTGCTCCCGGCTCGGTGATGACCTCTATCTTCTTGATGCTCGATGCGGGAATGGCTGCCAGCACCTCCTTAGGGTTCGACTGCATGGTCTTGTTGGGCTTGCCGTTCTTGAAGATGACGAAGTTGGTTGAGCCGTTGACCTTGATGGTTCCGTCGGCCTCCACCGAGACCATCGGCACCTTGTTGAGCATCTGCTGCAGTGTGCTTGTCTTGCTGTCCTCGTCTGCCTGTATGTCGTAGGTTACGCGGTCCACCTGGTTGGTTATCAGCTTTCTCTGCGACTGCACCACGACCTCGTTCATGTCGTAGCTGCGGTCGATGGAGTCGGTGTTAAGGGAGTCGGAGGGAAGGGGGCACAAGGGACACTCCGCAGCAGTAGCTGCGGACACAGTGGCGCACAGGGCGATGGATGTGAGTAGTGCTTTCATTTGTGTATTGGGGTGTTCTTGTGTTGTATTGGGGTGCCTTATATAATAATGTCTATGCGGGCGCCTGCTGCGAGAGGATTGCTATGATATCCTCCTTATTGATGCCCAAGAGGTTCATCTCCGACACGAGCTGGGGGATGGTTTCGCTCATCAGCTTTCTCTTACGGTCAGCGAGTATCTTCTTCTTTGCGCCGTTTGACACATAGTAGCCTTTGCCCCGCTGCATATATATAAGCTCTGCCGTTGTCAGGCGTTCGTATGCACGCATAACGGTGTTGGGGTTCACGCCGAGCCTCACAGCCAGTTCCCTTACAGAGGGCAGCTGCTCGTCGGTCTTCAGCTTGTCTTGCAGTATCTCTTCCTTCAGATAATCGACTATCTGCATGAAGATGGGTTGTGATTCCTGGAAATTCATAGTATATCCTCCCTGCTTTTATCTTATTTCCTTGTAATGTATCCTGTGGAAGAACCACCATCCCATGAGCAGCATCAGGGGCACCTGCAGCCAGAGCAGATAATCGAATGCATGGAGGAACGCCACCACGTTCGCATCGTCTCTTAACCACCTTGACAGCTCGCCAATGCCGTTCAGGCTGAACCATGAGGCGACAAT
>JABUUG010000181.1:2908-5925 GCA_021443285.1 Bacteroidaceae bacterium | reverse complement strand
CCATCTGCGATGTGTATGCCGTTACCAGCCAGTAGGTGGAGTTCTGCGAGCCCTGCCCTATGGCGTTCACCATAGGGTGCAGCGCAGAGCACCATTCCGCCATGGCAAACGTGTCGGTGAAAGAGCCTATCAGCGATACGGCAAGCGCGACAACCCACACGTTGTCTTTGTTGCCGTCTATCCATGCCGGCACCACATTGAACACGCCGGTCTCCTTTACCACTGCAACAAGCAGTACGACTCCCGATATGTAGAACATCTGCTGCACTGCCGAGTACTGCATCGCCTGCGGCATACGCACATTAGATGTGTTTTTTCCTATTGCTATAATCTTCCTGTTTTTTATCTCGTCCACAATCCACAGCACGGAAAGCACCACCAGCGCCGCCACGAAGGGGCTCAGCTTGGTGAAGCTCCTGAAGCTCGGGATAAGCCACAGTCCGCCTATGCCGACCACAAGCATCAGCACCCTCTGCCATTTCGTCATCAGGGTGTCCTTGCCCTTGAACGGCATCACCCTGTCGGCGGGGGCGTGTATCCTGCCCGGCAGACGTCTGGAAATCATGTATGAAGGGGTAATCCACACCAGCATTACGGGTATGAGCATTGTGAGGGTGTAGGTTGTGGCACTGACATACTCCGCGTTCCAGTAGAGCAGTCCTACGGGGTCGCCTATCACGGTCAGCGCACCGCCGCAGTTGGCGGCAATCACTATCATGCACCCGAAGTAGAAACGGTAACGCTGTTCGTTCACCATAGCCCTCATGACAACGAGCATAAGCATCGCCGTCGTCAGGTTGTTGATGTTCATTGACAGCACAAATGTCACCAGAGACATCTTCCAGAACATCTTCTTCGCCGAAGAGTCCTGAATCCATTTGGCGAAAAAATCAAAGCAGCCGTTGGCCTGTAGTATCTGTACGATGGTAACGGTTGCCAGCAAATACAGGACGAGTTCTGCCGCCCGCCCCACATAGTTTATGAATATGTTTTCGGAGATGAAGGTTTTCACGATGGAGGAGTCTCCCTCTCCGCCATTCAGGAATTCACGGTATTGCGAAGGATGCTCCGCAAGAACAAAATCCGTGCCGTAGCATATATACGCCACCCATCCGCACACAGAACAAAAAACCACAACCGCGGCGCGGTTGATGCCTGTGATGTGTTCTGTCGAGATGAGTAACAGAGCCGCTACAAATACTATGACAATGATATACAGCATTTATGACCGATACTACGCCAAAGGCTATGACCACAACAATAACGCATTACACCAAATGCCTTTGCCGTGGTCATAGTCTTCATATAGTATCACTTATCCTCTATGGTTGGAAGAATTGTAGATAAAGTCCCAAACAGTTCCGCCGTACTTTATAATCAGGTAGGCAACTACCACGATTATGAGTATGGACAGCAGTGTCTGTAGTATCTTCTTGAGAATTTTCATGATTCGTTAAGATAAATTGTTGTCTTTAGAATGGGAGGTTTTCAGACTTCTATTCTTCTTCCTTCTTTTCAGCCTTCTTTGCAGGAGCCTTCTTTGCGGCGGGCTTCTTAGCAGGAGTCTTCTTTGCCGGCTTTGCGTCGAAGTTAGGATCCATCTTGTTGAGCATACCCTTCAGGCGGTCAATCTCCTTGTCCTTCATTGAGATTTCCTCAGACTGGTTGCGGATCATTGTGAAGAGGTCGTTGAGCTCGTCGTCATCGGCAGCCTGATACTTGCTCTTCACGCGGCGCATGAAGTCGCCGAGGATGTTCATGTAGTTGGTGAAGGCGTCGAACGGAGTGATGTAGATGCCGCGGTCAAGTCCCACATTCGATGGCTTTGTCGTCATGAAGCGGAAGTTGTTGGAAGCCTGGAGGTAGTCCCAATCCTGCGAGATGGCGGGGTCTTTCATGATGCGTACACGGTCTGCAACAGAGTAGAGCTTGTTGAATGCCTCACGCTGCATGTTGTTGCCGAGCCAGCAAGAGCAGTCGCGCTCCTCATCAACCCACGACAGTGTGTCAGGAACAGAGATGTAGTCAACGCTCTTTGTGGAAGCGAACACCTCTGACGGTGTGGAGAAGATGATGTCCTTCTCCTTGGCGCATACAGGCAGTGCCTTCATGAACTCAAGGATGTTTGACGACAGCGGCTGTGCCATGCCCAGTGCAGACAACTCCATGAAGATGTTTATAATCTGCTGGTCTTCCGGAGTGCTGGCTATGCGGTCGATGTATGTGTCAGCAAACAGCGGATAGCCTTCCCACTCGGTGTTGCCGAAGCGCAGTGAGATGTCGTCTGAAAGATCCACGTCGCGGAGCAGAAGCTTTACGTCCGGAGCAACGGCTGAGCTGTAGACATAGTGTGGCGACTTCCATCCGAGCACGTGCTTTGCACCCTCTGTCAGCATACCCTTGAAGCCCATTGCCTGAGCCTGCATTGCGATGTCGTCAGAGTAGATGAGAGAAGAGTTGCGGAGAACCTTCGGCTCTTTTCCGAAGTACTCCTTCATCTTCCTTACCTGCTTCTGTACGTCCTCAGCGAAGCACTCCGGGTTGGCGAGTGAAGAGAGTCCGTGTGAGTATGGCTCTGCGAGGAACTCCACGCATCCGGTCTCGTTCAGCTCCTGAAGTTTCTCTATCACCTGTGGGGCGTGCATTTCCAGCTGCTCCATGCCGACGCCTGAGATTGAAACCGCAAACTTGAAGTACTTGCCGTGCTCCTTTATCATGTCCTGGAAGGTGTTCAGGGCAGGCATATATGACTTCTCTGCTATTTCCGAGATGCTGCGCTCGTTCTCGTAGTCATCATAATAGTAGTGGTCTGTACCGATGTCGAAGAAACGGTAACGCTTGAGATGTATAATCTGGTGAATCTCAAAATATAATTGAATTGTTTTCATGATTTTGTTTCTTTTGTTTGTTTGCTACTATTTCAGGCCTAAGGTGCGGTCATACAGTTCACGAATCCAAAGACCTACCTTTTCCCATGTTATCTGGTCAACTTCCTTCTTGCCTTCCTCTGAGAGATA
>JABUUG010000181.1:0-1796 GCA_021443285.1 Bacteroidaceae bacterium | reverse complement strand
ACATGAGGTGGGTATTCCCAACCGAACATTAAAACTTTCATTTGCGCGTCCTCCTATTTTATATTATATGTGTATTTTTCAATGATACTCAGGGTGCGGAGAATTTCTGCAACGTTCATTGCAAACGATATTGCGCCGCGTGCCCTGAATGGCGGGTTGCCGTCGGAGAGTTCCGGTATGGTCGTAATGCAGTTGAGGGTCATGTCGTCCTCATAGCCGGCCATCTGGCGCTCTATGAAGCTCATGCGTGTCTTCTTGTACAGGCGCAGGCAGGCCTCAAGGTAGAAGCATCCGAGCCATGGCCATGCCGTGCCCTGGTGGTAGGCGTAGTCGCGCTGGTGCTGCGGACCCACATACATCGGGTTGTAGCCGCCGCTCTTCGGAGAGAGTGAGCGCAGACCGCGTGGGGTGAGCAGTTCGCGTGTGCAGTAGTCGAGCACGCTGCGCTTCAGCTCCTGGGTGAGTGGCGAGTAGTCGAGGGCAACGGCGAATATCATGTTCGGGCGTACACTCCAGTCTGCCCTGTCGCCGTCAACATAGTCGAAGAGGTAGCCGTAGTCGTTGGCGAATGTGCTTACGAACGACTCCTTGCAGAGGGCTGCCACTTCCTCGAGGTGCGCGGCTGCCTTCTCGTCGTTCTTGTAGAGCGCCATCTTCTCGCAGTATTTCAGGGCGTTGTACCACAGGGCGTTTATCTCAACGACATAGCCTGTACGCGGCACTACGGGGCGGCCGTTGGCTGTGGAGTTCATCCATGTCATCGCCCTGTCCTTGCCTTCCGTCCATACGAGTCCGTTGGCATCGTAGCGGAGGTTGGGGTGCTTGCCGGCCTCAATGAACTCGACAATCTGGCGTATGAAATTGCCGTACTTCTCGAAGGTCTTCTCGTCGCCTACAACCTTGTTGTACTGCTGTATGCTCCATATGGCCCACAGTGGCACGTCGGGCTGCTCTATCTCGTATATCTTCACTGAGAGAGGCTTCTCTGCCATGAACTCCTCCAGAGCCTTCATGCCCGTTTCCATGAATCTCTCGAATTTCGGGGTCTCGTGGATGGAGAGTGTCAGTCCGGGCAGTGCTATGAACGTGTCGCGTGCGCGGGCCTTGAACCATGGGTATCCGGCGAGGATGTAGCTGTTGTCGCCGTCGTAGTTCGAGAACTGGTGGGCGGCACCCACGAGGCAGTTGTAGAAGTTCTCGCGTGGCACGCGCAGGGCAACCTCGTCGTCGAAGAGCTTCTTCAGCTGTGTGCTCTTGTATTCTGATGTCGATGCGGCAAAGACGATGCTCTCGCCCTTCTTCAGGTCAACCTCGAAATATCCGGGAACGTAGAGGTCTTCGTTCGATGCGTAGCCTCTTTCCTGCTCCTTGGGATATTCGATGCCGCGATACCAGTCGGGCATGAACACGAACTCGTTCTTCTTCGAAATCTGCATGTACAGGTCGGGATAGCCGGCATACATACAGGTCTTGATACCGTTTGACACTTGCTGGTACTCACGCGAAGCGGTTCCGTTCTCGTGGGTGTACAGCCTTACGCTTCTGAATGCGAGGAAAGGACGCAGGCGGAGCTTCGTCGGCGAGTGGGCGTCCTCCAGGGTGTAGCGCAACAGGATGCGGTCCTCGTAGTTCTGGAAGATTACTTCCTTCTTCAGGATAACACCGCCTACGCGATACACTGTTGTCGGCACCAGGTCGCATGTGAACTCCCTGATGTACTTGTGACCTTTAGGGGCATAGTTGTTGCCCTGATACTTGTGCAATCCGAGGTTGAACTCCACGCCGTGCTGCACCAC
>JABUUG010000180.1 GCA_021443285.1 Bacteroidaceae bacterium | reverse complement strand
TTGCCGAGCGTGAGCATATTATCTAAAATGACCAAGCCAAAATAAACCCATTAATGATTAAACCGTGGGGACTAATTTATAGAACCCACCTGCAAAAGTATGATGCCTTCAAAACACGCGCAATACCCAGATATAAGTAAACTGCCACATTATCAGGGCGTAAGCGATGGGTGGGATGAAGAGGAAAAGAGAAAATACCTATATGTGGGTATTGCCTGTATTGGGAAAACACCTTACCTTTGCCGCCATGAAGAACTCGAAGACTTATGAGGCTACCGACAAGATGATAGACCTCATACGCGACAACTACAACATCCTGCAGTCGCTCTCCGCCTTCGGCATACCGTTGGGCTTCGGCGATAGGACAGTGGAGGAGACTTGCCGCCGCGCAAGGGTAGATACCGCGACATTCCTCGCTGTGGTGAACCTGACGATAAACGGCATAGCGCCGCCGATTAGTGCTATAGAAGGTAAAGAAAATAAAGAGGGTGTCGAAAGCATGACGGTAATGCCATCTCTGCAGTCGCTGCTGCATTACCTCGATGCGTGCCACCGCTATTTCATTGACTACCAGCTGCCTTCCGTGCGGCGTGAACTGTCGGAGAGCATACAGTCGGCAGACGAGATAGGGCGGCTGATACTCCGCGTATATGACGAGTATGCGCAGGAGATACGCCGGCACATGAGATATGAGGAGCGCACGCTGTTCCCTTATATTGAGAAGCTGATGCGAGGCGAGACATCCACGAACTACTCGATAGAGCTTTTTGCGAAGCAGCACGCCGAAGCGGACAAGAGCCTGAAGGAGCTGAAGCAGCTCATAATAAAATACCTGCCCGCCGACATACACAACAGCCACCGACTGACATCTGCGCTGTACCTTATATATAATAATGAGGAGTGGCTGGCAAACCACCAGAATGTGGAGGACAGAATCCTTGTGCCGTTGATAAGGGGTATGGAGCAGAGGCTGAAACTGGACCGGGTACAATCTGCCATACACCACGCAGCAGACTCTTCGTCGGAGGGGAAAGAAGGCAGGGAGGAAATATCAGAACGTGAGAAGGAGGTGATAACAGCTGTCGTTCAGGGCATGAGCAACAAGCAGATAGCCGAACACCTCTGCATATCGCCGCACACTGTGGTGACGCACCGCAAGAACATCGCGCGCAAGCTGCAGATACATTCGCCCGCCGGACTGACCATATATGCTATTGTAAACGGACTGGTGAGGATATAGACCTTCCCCCCAAATGAGAGGCTATCTGCCGCAGTAGCTGCGGACACGGTGGCTTGGGATTCCGGAGGTTCCGGATTATCCGGATATTCCAGGAGCGAAGATTATGGTACGAAAAAAAGGAGCAGCTTTTGGCTGCTCCCTTTGGTTTTATTGGGTTAATGTGCTGATTAGTAGTTGTTGTGGTCGGCTTTCTCCTGCTTCTCCGCGAGCTTCTCGCAGTCGTAGCCGAGCTGTTCCATTTCGAGCGATGCCCAGAGGAACGGACCTACGCCTTTGGCATCGTTGTCGCGGATAGGCTCACTCATGTAGTATTCGAAGCTGCCGTCGCGCTTGGGGTTGCTCTCCGGACCGAGACCGCTGACTGCGCAGCAGTTGGTGAGGGAGATGGTCTTGTCGTCGTTTATGCGGATGAACTCGCGGATGATTCCCTTGTATGCCTTTATGCCGGCAGCCTTCAGGTCGTCGCCCACATAGCCTTTGCGTGCGGACTTCAGCAGGCAGTAGGCGAACATTGATGACGCGGTTGCCTCAAGGTAGTTGCGCTTGTCCTTCACATCGAGCACATCGTGCCATACGCCCGACTTCTTGTCCTGATACTTCACGGTGTTCGTCAGCACCTTGTTGAGCAGCGCGATAAGCTCCGGGCGCTTCTCATAGTCGGCGGGCAGCACATCGAGTATCTCAACGATTGCCATTGCATACCATCCGAGAGCCCTTGCCCATGTGTGCTGCGAGAGTCCGGTGTCTTTGTTAGCCCAGAAGATGGAGTGCTTCTCGTCCCAAGCGTGCTTCCAGAGCTGCGTCTTCTCGTCGAAGGTAAACTTGTCGGTGGTAAGCACTTGGTTTACAACGTCCTCATAATATTCTGCCACCTTCTTCTGCTGAGCCTTCTGCTTAGACGTGAGCTTGCCCTGGGCAGGTTTGTCAAGATAGGTCTTTATATAGTTTGTATAGAACGGCAGACCCATAAAGATGCCGTCGAGCCATACCTGATTTGCATAGATGGCCTTGTGAAACCATACGTTCTGCTTTGTGCGCGGCTGCTTCAGGAGCTGTGTCCAGAGCGTGTCGCACGCCATCTTGTTCTTTGCCTCAGGGTAGAGCTGCTCCATGCGGAGGATATACTTGCCTGTGCGGATATTGTCGAGGTTGTAGTCGGCAAGCTTATAGCCCTTGATGCTGCCATTCTCGTCAATCATCTCCTTGGCATAGCCGTGCAGATAGTCAATGATGGCCTTGTTCTTTGGGTTGTCTTTATAAGTAAGGTATGTGTCGAGCATACCCTCCATCTCTATGCCCATGACGTAGCTCCACTTTGGTTTCTTTGCGAAGTCGAGCATATAGGGCTGTGGCACGCGCTTCATCTCGGAGAATGTAAGCCACTCGCTGTAGTGCTTGTAGGGCAGCTCTGCTAAGATTACCTTGCCATTGATGAGCAGGTTGTCGTAGTGGAAGTCGCGCATCTGTCCGGTCTTATAGACGGGAGCGTCCTTCACGCCGTCAAACTTACAGTCCTTCAGGTTGATGTTATAGATGTTGCACTTGTCCTGCAGACCTACAGCCATTACGCCATACATTGATTTCTTGCAGGTTACGTTCTCCATATACACGTTGCGCACTGTTGGCGGATAGTTGCGGCAGCAGAGTTCCTTCGGCTCATAGTCGAGGTTAATCTTCAGCACGGCCTCCTTACACTGGCCTACGGTCACGTTGCGGAAATATACGTTCTCAATGATGCCGCCGCGGCAGGGGTTGGTCTTGATGCGCAGCACGCGGTCGAGGTTTGGCGAGTCCATC
>JABUUG010000017.1:13262-25383 GCA_021443285.1 Bacteroidaceae bacterium | reverse complement strand
CCGCCACCTCGGGGTCGGTCCATACGGCGGCCTCCATCTTGCGGCAGTTCACGCATCCGAAGCCGGTGAAGTCGAGCATCATGGGCTTCCCCTCCCTCTTTGCGGCTGCCACTGCCTCGTCGTAGTCCTTGTACTTTGCCTCTACCGCCATGACTTTCTCACTTGTGCCCTCCGCGCCGGCGGTCATTATGAAGTCCTGCGTGTTCATCGGCGGCGCAAAGGCGGATATCGCCTTCAGCGGTGCGCCCCACAGCCCGGGTATCATGTACAGCGCAAAAGCCAGCGACAGCATACCGCCGAAGAACTGCGGCACGTTTGTCCTGCCGAATGTGGGCACCTGTTCGCCGAGTTCGTTATAGGTGAAGGCGTCGTCGTGCGGGAATTTCAGCCAGCCGAGCAGATAGACGCCGAGCAGTCCGAATATCATAATCCACAGGCAGAGGAACACCTCGCGGTCGAGTATGTGCCAGCCGTAGGCGAGGTCGGCGACAGACAGGAACTTCAGGGCAAATGCCAGTTCGATGAAGCCCAGCACCACCTTTACGGTGTTCATCCATCCGCCCGACTTCGGGGCTGCCTTCAGCAGACTTGGGAACATGGCGAACAGGGTGAACGGTATGGCGAGTGCAACGGCGAAGCCGAACATCCCGACCAGCGGCGCGAGTATCTCGTCCTGTGTGCTTACCGCCACGAGCAGGAAACCGATGATGGGGCCTGTGCAGGAGAAGCTCACCAGCGCCAGTGTGAACGCCATGAAGAATATGGAGACGAGTCCTGTCGTGGAGGACGACTTCTTGTCGATGGCATTGTTCCACGATGATGGCAGGGTTATCTCGAATGCGCCGAAGAAGCTGGCGGCAAACACTATCAGAAGCAGGCAGAAGAAGATGTTGAACACTGCGTTTGTGGATAGGGCGTTCAGCGTACTTGCGCCGAAGGAGAGTGTTACGATAAATCCGAGCAGCACGTATATCACCACTATCGATATGCCGTAGATTACCGCCTCGCGCACCGCCTTGCTGTGGTCTTTGTTACGCTTCAGGAAGAAGCTGACGGTCATCGGTATTATCGGCCATACGCAGGGGGTGAGCAGTGCGAGGAAACCGCCGACGAGCCCTGCAATGAATATCATCCAGAGGGATGTGGGAATGTCTTTTGTCTTGAAAACCTTCTCTTCCTTTTGTCCATCGGCGCCGTTGTCCTTGCCGGCGTCTGTGGTAGTGGCTGATACGCCGAAGTCTGCCGGGCTGCCAGTCTCCTTTTCTGCCGTTGGGTTGCTGTCTGCAACCTGTTCGTCGGTCTCCTCTCCGCCTGTCTTTGTCTCCGCTGTGCCTGTCGCTACTTCTTTCGCATTGTCTGCGTCAGCGGCGTCTTTCAGTCCGTCGTTTGCAGTGTCTTTCACGGCGGCTGCCGGCACTTTTCCGCTCTGTTTGAAGCGCACCTCCGATGGCGGCAGACAGCTCTTGTCGTCGCACGCGCCGTATTCGAGGAAGCAGTCTATGGTGTATTCCGGCTCGGTGAACTTTATCTTCTGCACGAATGTCACGCTGCCCTCGAAATAGCGGAGGTTGCAGCCGAACATGTCGTCGTAGTGGTTTATCTCGTTGCCTTTTGCCATGAGTTTGCCCACCGTCTTCACGCCTTCCATCGTCTTGATGTTGAACGACGCCTCTATCGGGCCGGCGTCTCCGAGATCGGTGGAATAGACGTGCCATCCCTTGTCGATGGTGGCGGAGAAGATTATCTCTGCATCGCTCCCTCCAAGCATTTTCATGTTTGTGGAGAACTTTATCGGCTCCATCATCTGGGCGAGTGCGGTCAGGCATACTGAAAGGAATAGTGTCAGCGACAGTATCTTTTTCATATATGTGTGCTGGGGATGTTATTTTAAGTGAATGGAAGTGGAGTTAATGGGGGGTGGTAACTGGGGGGAGTGGAGTTAAAGAGACAAATGACTTCTGCGCCAAAAAGTAATGTCCCTTTAACTTCCCTTTAACTCCTCTTTAACTCCTCTTTAACTCCTCTTTAACTCCACTTCCTTAAACTTCAGTATAAATTATTTCCAGTTCTTGTATGGGTTTGAGAGCAGGTGCGAGTTGTAGTAGCGTTTGTCGCCCGTAACCTCTGTGGTTATGAAGTCGGGCTTGGTGTAAGGCTCATCGGCGGCTGCGAGTTCTATCTCTGCCATTACGAGCCCTTCGTTGTCGCCGTAGAACTCGTCAATCTCCCATGTGTGCCTGCCGTCGGGCGATGTCACGAGGTAGCGTGTCTTGTCTATCGTGCCGCCGTCGCACAGCTTCATGAGGCTCATGGCGTCGTCGAGGCTTATCTTTGTCTCGAACTCATATCGTCCGATGCCGTCTGCCGAGGGGCCTTTGATGGTCAGGAAGCCCTCGTTGTCGCGTATGCGTACACGAACAGTTTTGCCAGAGGCTTTGCAAATATACCCCTGGCAAATACGATATGCTCTGTGTGCAGACTCCTTGTAGGCGCAGGTTGTCGTATCGACAAGGAATTTGCGCTCTATCTCTGTGCCGTTCATATCATGGTTTTATCCCATCATCACAGCGAAATAGCCGAACACGGCTATCAGCAGTATGACCAGTGTTACGCATATCCAGCGGATTACGCCCTTGCCCTGTTCTTCAATTTCCTTTGCGCGACGCTCGCGGTAGGCTTCTCTTTTTTTATTGTTCTTGCTCATGGTATCTGATGTTTATGTTTGAAACTTTCGGCAAAGCTACTAAGATTTGATTAACGCGCAAAGGTTTTGCCCGCTTTTTCTCTCCAAGCGGCTTCTTTATGCGGTTATTAAGGCGCTTTGCTGCCCGTTGCAGCCGTTATTTCATTCCCTCAAGTATGCGTTTCAGCACTACGGAGCAGGAAATCTCGCGGTTGGCTGCCTCAGGGATGACGAGCGAGTTCTCGCTTTCTATCACGTCGTCGGTAACAATCAGTCCGCGGCGCACGGGCAGGCAGTGGAGGAATTTGCCGTTGTCCGTTACCGCCATGTGCTGCGCGTCAATCGTCCAGTGCGCCATCGTCTTGTAGTCGTCGAGAATCTTTCCGTAGTCGGCAGGGTTGGTAACGCCCGGACAGCTCCAGTTTTTCGCATACACGAAGTCGGCGCCCTCAAGGGCTTTCATCTGGTCGTACTCCACGGTGGCATTGCCTACAAACTGCGCGTCAAGCTCGTAGCCTTTGGGGTGGGTGATTACCAGTTCCACATCCTCGTCGGCGTTCATCCATTCGGCGAAGGAGTTTGGCACAGCCTGAGGCAGCGAACGGCAGTGGGGAGCCCACGACAGCACTACCTTTATGCGCTTGCCGCCTTCCTTCTTTGGCGCATGCTCCTTGATGGTTATGAGGTCGGCAAACGCCTGGAGAGGGTGTACGGTGGCGGTCTCCATGGCGAACACGGGACGTCCGCTGTACTTTATGAACTGGTTCAGCACGGTCTCCGCATAGTCATACTCGCGGTCGGTCAGTCCGGCAAACGAGCGCACGCCGATTATGTCGCAGTAGCTGCCCATCACGGGAATGGCTTCGAGCAGGTGTTCGCTCTTGTCTCCGTCCATTATCACTCCGCGCTCGGTCTCCAGTTTCCATGCTCCGGCGTTCACGTCGAGCACTATCACGTTCATGCCGAGGTTCATCGCCGCCTTCTGTGTGGAGAGGCGTGTGCGCAGCGAGTTGTTGAAGAATATCATCAGCAGTGTCTTGTTCTTGCCGAGATGCTGGTATTTGAAGCGGTCTGCCTTTATCTCCTGTGCTTCGAGCAGGGCTTTGTTAAGGTCGCCCAGGTCCTTGCAGTTTATGAATGTTCTCACCTTTGGTTGTTGATTAATTATTATTTATTATTTGTTATTGATTAATGCGGAGATATCAGAATAGAGACTACAGATGTAATGTCTTTAACTCCTTTAACTCCTTTAACTCCTTTAACTCCGAGACCTTAATCGCCTACAAAAGAAGAAGGGGCAGTATAGAAGAAACTATATCCGCCCCTTGTCAAACGTATCAATCAAAGTATCCAAGTATCCTGTTAGAATTTCACTATAAGCACTTCGCCTGTCCTCAGGCTGTGGGATGTGGGGAATCCGTTCTTGCGGCACAGTTCATCAACGTTCATGCCGAAGCGTCGGGCTATGGAGAACAGGGTGTCGCCTGCCTTCACGCGGTATGAACCGTTCGAGAGAGCGTCGCCGCTTGCTGCCGGCAGTGGTGCCTCACTGTTCGCGTGGTTGCTTGCCACAGGTGCCTCAGGAGCCTGTACGGGCTGTGCCGGTGCCTGTCTGGCTATTGTCTTTGCAGTCTCTGTGAGGGTTGCCTGGCGGCGTGGCTGCTGGTATGTGTTCGAGCCCGACTGAGCCACGTGTTCCGAACGGCGGAAGATGTAGCGGTCTGCCTTTACGTCCTGGTTCACGAAGTCGAACATGAATGCCGGGTTGATGGCTATGCCGAGCAGACGTGTCTCAAAGTGAAGGTGCGAACCGGTGGAGCGTCCTGTGTTGCCGCCGAGTCCGATAGGCTGTCCTGCCTTCACGCGCTGGTTCTCTATAACGAGGTGCTTGGAGAGGTGTCCGTAAACAGTCTCCAGACCGTTGTTGTGGCGTATCACGACATAGTTTCCGTAGCCCTTTCCCTCGTATGCCACGATGCGCACCTTTCCGTCGAATGCCGAGACGATGGTGTCGCCTGTATATACCTTCAGGTCTATTCCCTTGTGCATACGTCCCCAGCGGCGGCCGTAGTTGGATGTCACCACGCGGCTTGTTGTAGGCATGCTGTAGTGGCGGAGGTCAACGGTGAATGTCTCTGGTATTTCCTGTGTGTAGCCTGCCACGCGCTTGTTGCTCCACTCCTCGTAGAGCGATGTTGCGGGCGAGCTGGTGTTTTCACGGTTGCGGATGTTGTGCAGCATGAGGGTGTCTATTGCCTTCATCTTCACGTCAGAGGGGGCGAGCGCCGCCATGACGTCTTGTGCGGAAGCGTTTGTCGCTGTTATTGCTGCTGTGATTACTGTTAATGCGAGTTTCTTAATGGTCTTTAATTGTGAAATCATAATTCTATATTCTTATTGCAAGGAGGCAGAAAAAGCTTGCTGTTTTCGTGGTATTCTTTTTCTCCAAATGTCTGCCTCAAATTTCTGTCAGGCGTCTGTGTTGAAACGATTTTTAACACAAATCCGACTGCAAAGGTATGGCTTTTCTTCGGAATACGGCTGTTTTTCAGCGATTTTTAATTTTTTTAAGACATTTTAACAGTTCCTCGTGTTCCGATTTAGAACATATTCTCACTCTTTCTCCTGCTCCTTTTCCCCTGTTTCGTCGGGTTCATAGTCATCGCCGTAGAGGGCGTTTTCCCACCATTCCTCGTCGGGATAGTTGTCGCGAACCATGTTCGCCTTGTAGGGTCGGTTCAGGGTCTGTACGGTTATGGAGTGCGTCTTGTCGGCGCGTCGCGTGAGCAGGTTGTGGCAGAAGAGCCAGTCGTAGGTGTCCAGCTGGTAGAACAGTCGGGTCAGCCGTCCGTGGTTCACGCCCGGCAGCTCGCTGTAGAGCAGCATGTCGGAGGGGTAGTTGCTGCGGATGCCCTCAGCCACCTTGCGCGACTCCCTGACCGGCACTGCGGTGTCTGCCGTGCCGTGTACAATCCACAGCGGCAGTTTCGACAGTCCCTCGTAGCTGCGCAGCGTGCTTCCGCCGCAGAATGCCATCGCCGCCGCCACCTTGTCGGGATATGTGCCAACGAAGTCCATCGTGCCGAAGCCTCCCAGGCTCATGCCGAGCACGTATATGCGTGTGGGCTCTATGCGGTAGTGGCGCTCCATATACTCCACCACCTCCAGCACCTTCGACGGCTTCCACGGTCCGCCCGGATTCTGCGGCGCCACGCAGACTGCCTCCAGCTGCATGCCCTTCTCTATGGCGGCAATCGTGCCGTAGCGCCTCACCCTGTTGAGGTCGTGCCCGCAGAGGCTCCTGCCGTGCAGGAACACCACGAGCGCCATCTTGTCGCTGTTGTCGTTGTAGAAGTATGGAGTCGTTACCCAGAAGTTGTAGCCGCCGGGAATGACGCCTCGCTTCGCCTCCAGCGTAAACCCTTTCTCCTGGGCGTATGCCACAAGCGAAAGCAGGGAAATGATGATGAGTGAAATATGTCTTCTTATAGATGCCATGAATAGTTCCTCCTCCGCCTTTCCATATTATAAATGTGTAATGATGCGCATTACTCTGTTTTTGCGCCGCAAATTTACGGGTAGTAGGGGAATATGCCGTACATTCTTGGTGGCTATATGTGATAAGACTCGGTCTTTTTAACATAAGACACCTTGGGAATTTTGTGGATAGTATGTGATTCGCCCCCACTGTGTTTTGTTGTTTTAGGTTATAAGTGAATTGCTTTGCCCCGCTTTTGCGCATGTAGCCTCACTTTTCCAGATGATACACATCTATTATAATATGGTGTCGCAGTGCATAACGTCGGCCAAGATTTTGCATGGCGGCGGCATTTGCTTAATTTTGCACCCAATAGGGGTATGAAAAATATGGGAGGAAGAGAAGGTACAAATACAGAAGTTAAGGGAGTTAAAGGAGTAAAGGGAGTTAAAGACATTACTCTACATAGTTTTGAAACTTACAGAACAAACATTCACAACTTATAGCATAAACAATGAAGGATCAACTGAAGAAAGTCATTGTGCTCGGTTCGGGCGCTCTGAAAATCGGACAGGCAGGCGAGTTCGACTATAGCGGCTCGCAGGCTCTAAAGGCTCTTCGCGAAGAGGGCATCAGCAGTGTATTGGTAAACCCCAACATCGCCACCATCCAGACATCGGAGGGTATCGCTGACAAGGTTTATTTCCAACCAGTGACCACACACTTTGTTACGGAAATAATCAAGCGTGAGCGCCCCGACGGCATCCTCCTTGCCTTCGGCGGACAGACTGCGCTGAACTGCGGTACGGAGCTGTACCTGAACGGCACGCTCAAGGAGTACGGCGTGAAGGTGCTGGGCACATCTGTTGAGGCTATTATGGACACCGAAGACCGCGACCGCTTCGTGAAGAAGATGGACGAGGCAAACCTGAAAACGCCTGTCAGCCATGCCGTAGAGACTATGGAGGCAGCCCTGAACGCCGCCCGCGAGATAGGCTTCCCCATCATGGTGCGCTCGGCTTACGCGCTCGGCGGACTCGGTTCCGGCATCTGCCCTGACGAGAAAGCGTTTACGGAACTTGCAGAGAGCGCATTCACCTTCGCCCCGCAGATACTCGTTGAGGAGTCGCTGAAGGGATGGAAGGAGATAGAGTTCGAGTGCATCCGCGACGCCAACGACCATTGCTTCACCGTTGCCTCGATGGAGAACTTCGACCCGCTCGGCATACACACGGGCGAGTCTATCGTGGTTGCGCCTACCTGCTCGCTCAGAGACGACCAGGTGAAGATGCTGCAGGAGCTGACCATACAGTGCGTGCGCCATCTCGGCATCGTCGGCGAGTGCAACATACAGTTTGCCTTCAACGCAGAGACCAACGACTACCGCATCATAGAGATAAACGCCCGCCTGTCGCGCTCGTCTGCTCTTGCATCGAAGGCTACGGGCTACCCGTTGGCATTTGTCGCTGCAAAGATTGCGCTCGGCTACACCCTCGACCAAATTGGCGAGATGGGCACTCCCAACTCAGCTTATGTTGCGCCGCAGCTCGACTACATGATTTGCAAGATACCGCGCTGGGACCTCACTAAGTTCTCCGGTGTGAGCCGCCTGATAGGCAGCTCGATGAAGTCTGTGGGCGAGATAATGTCTATCGGCCGCTCGTTTGAGGAGATGCTGCAGAAAGGTCTGCGCATGATAGGTCAGGGCATGCACGGCTTCGTGGGCAACGACCACACACACTTCGACAATGTGGAAGAAGAGCTGTCGAACCCTACCGACCTGCGCATCTTCGCCATCGCACAGGCTCTGGAAGAGGGCTACAGCGTGGAGAAGATAGAGGAGCTGACAAAGATAGACGTGTGGTTCCTTGAGAGGTGCAAGCACATCGTTGACCTGAAGAACGAGCTGCTGAAATACAACAAGCTCGAAGACCTGCCGACAGAGCTGCTCCGCGAGGTGAAGGTGTGCGGCTTCTCCGACTTCCAGATAGCCCGCTTCGTGCTGAAGTCGAAGGGCAATATGGAGAAGGAGAACCTTGAGGTGCGCGCCTACCGCAAGTCGAAGGGCATCGTGCCAGCCGTGAAGCGCATCAACACAGTGGCTTCGGAGCATCCTGAGCTCACCAACTACCTCTACATGACCTACGCCGTTGAGGGCTACGACATACCGTACAACACAGGCGAGAAGTCGGTGGTGGTGCTCGGTTCTGGCGCATACCGCATAGGCAGCTCGGTGGAGTTCGACTGGTGCTCGGTGAACGCCATAAACACTGCCCGCAAGCTCGGCTACAAGTCAATCATGATAAACTACAACCCGGAGACTGTTTCCACCGACTACGACATGTGCGACCGCCTCTACTTCGACGAGCTGTCGTTTGAGCGTGTGCTTGATGTCATAGAGCTTGAGAAGCCAAACGGCACAATCGTCTCTGTGGGCGGACAGATACCAAACAACCTCGCGATGAAGCTCTACCGCCAGAACGTGAACATTCTCGGTACATCGCCGGTGAACATCGACCGCGCCGAGAACCGCGACAAGTTCTCTGCCATGCTCGACAAGCTCGCCATAGACCAGCCGGCATGGCGCGCGCTGACCTCGATGGAAGACATCAAGGAGTTCGTGGCTAAGGTGGGCTTCCCCGTGCTCGTGCGCCCGTCGTATGTGCTTTCAGGTGCAGCGATGAATGTGTGCTACAGCCATGAAGAGCTGGAGCGCTTCCTGCAGATGGCAACAGAGGTGAGCAAGGAGTTCCCCGTAGTGGTGTCGCAGTTCATGCAGGACACGAAGGAGATAGAGTTCGACGCCGTTGCCGACAAGGGCGAGATAGTGGAGTACGCCATCTCCGAGCATGTGGAGTATGCCGGCGTACACTCCGGCGACGCCACGATGATGTTCCCCGCACAGCACATCTATTTCTCTACCGTGCGCAAGATAAAGCAGGTGGCACGCGCCATTGCAAAGGAGCTTAACATCTCCGGTCCGTTCAACATACAGTTCCTCGCCAAGAACCTGTCGCTGAAGGTTATAGAGTGTAACCTGCGCGCATCGCGCTCGTTCCCGTTCGTCAGCAAAATCCTGAAGCGCAACTTCATAGAGACCGCGACGAAGATAATGCTCGGCGTGGAATACTCACGCCCGGACAGCAGCGAATTTGACATCGACCGCATCGGCGTGAAGGCTTCGCAGTTCTCGTTTGCACGTCTGCAGAACGCCGACCCGGTGCTTGGCGTGGATATGTCGTCAACAGGCGAGGTGGGCTGTCTCGGCGATTCAGTGGAAGAGGCTATGCTCAACGCCATGATAGCCACCGGCTACCGCATCCCGGAGAAGAACATACTGCTCTCATCGGGCGGCGCGAAAGGCAAGGTGCAGCTGCTTGAGCCGGCACAGAAGCTCATACAGGGCGGCTATAAGATTTACGCAACAGCCGGCACAGCACGCTTCCTCGA
This sequence comes from Bacteroidaceae bacterium, assembly GCA_021443285.1. Classification (GTDB taxonomy): domain Bacteria; phylum Bacteroidota; class Bacteroidia; order Bacteroidales; family Bacteroidaceae; genus Prevotella. The sequence goes on along the minus strand of JABUUG010000017.1, from coordinate 15,772 downwards.
AGAGAACGGCGTGGAGGCAACGGTTGTGGCATGGCCCGACGAGGAAGGCGAGAACAAGGTGATGGACCTCATCGCAAACCATGCCTTCGACCTTATCGTCAATGTGCCGAAGAACCAGACCAAGCGTGAGCTGACAAACGGCTACCGCATACGCCGCGGCGCGATAGACCACAACATCCCGCTGCTGACAAACGCGCGTCTTGCACAGGCTTTCATCAACGCCTTCTGCACGCTGAAGCAGAGCGACATAAAGATTAAGAGCTGGCAGGAGTACGACAGATAGGCATTAATAAGGAAGTTAAAGGAAGTTAAAGGAGTTAAGGGAGTTAAAGACATTACCCTACATAGTTTTATCTTTAGATAGATTTCAGGGAATAAAACATTTGTCTTTAACTTCTTTAACTCCTTTAACTTCTTTAACTTCTTTAACTCCCCTTAAAATATCAACTTCCATCCCCCCCTATGAAACCATCCAACCAACATACCGGTCTGACCGATGCCGAAGTGATAAAGAGCCGCGAGGAGCATGGCGCAAACATACTCGTCGCACCTGAGTCAGACCCCGTATGGAAAGCACTGCTGCTGAAGTTCGCCGGCCCGTTGGGGCATAAGTTCAAGCACAAGAAGGGCAGGAACAAGGGCAAACCGTACAGCGATGCCGACCCGCTGATATTCGTGCTTGAGATAGCCGCCGTGCTGTCCATCCTTGTGTCGTGCAGCCAGTATTACGGCTGGATGGGCATAGAGAGGCAGCCCGCCGCCGTGTTCTTCGAGCCGGTGGGCATAATCGTTGCCATACTGCTTGCGGTGGGGCTGGCGTTCTATTTCGAGTATCAGGCAGACAGCGCCTTCTCCGCCCTCAACGAGAAGAGCGACGAGGAGCGCGTGAAGGTGGTGAGAAACGGCAGTGTAACCGAGATAGAGCGGCAGGAAGTGGTGGTAGGCGACATCGTTGTGCTATCCACTGGCGACGAGATTCCCGCCGACGGCGAACTGCTTGAGGCTGTCATGATGCAGGTGGACGAGTCGTCGCTGACGGGAGAGCCTGTATGCAGGAAATCGACCGATGCCGCCGACTTCGACAAAGACGCCACATACCCTACAAACCATGTGCTGCGTAGCACAAAGGTGATGGAGGGGCATGGAGTGTATAGAGTCGGTAGGGTAGGGCAGCAGACAGAATACGGAAAGGTGTTCGAGGCGGCACAGATAGACGACACGGTGAAGACACCGCTCAACGAGCAGCTGGACAGTCTCGGCAACTGGATAACGCTCGTGAGCTACGCCCTTGCCGTAGTGATTGTGATAGGTCATGTGGCGTGGTGGTTCATACAGGGCAATGCGGCGGACATGGCGTTTGTGGCGTATTTCCTGCAAAAGCTGATGATAGCCGTTACGCTGATAGTGGTTGCCGTTCCCGAAGGCCTGCCGATGGCTGTAACACTGAGCCTTGCCTATTCCATGCGTGCCATGCTGCGCACAAACAACCTGGTGCGGAAGATGCACGCCTGCGAGACGATGGGCGCGACAACCGTGATATGCACCGACAAGACCGGCACGCTGACACAGAACAAGATGCAGGTGGCGGAGACCACATTCGCAGACCTCACGCCGGAACTCGCCCAGGGCATTGCCGTGAACACGACAGCATCGCTCGACTACTCTTCTTCCGTGCCGAAACCCATCGGCAACCCCACCGAGGGCGCACTGCTCCTATGGCTTAACGAGAAGGGCTATGACTACCGCAGGATAAAGGCGGAGGCGAAGGTGATAGCGGAAGTGCCGTTCTCCACAGAGAAGAAGTATATGTCCACCACCATCGCCATAACCGCTGCCGATGGTTCTGCTGTTGAAGAGCAATTTACCAAGGGCGCGCCGGAGATTGTATATTCCCTGTGCAGCAGTTCGGACATAGACGAGAACACACTGCACACCACCCTGTGCAACTACCAGAACAAGGCCTACCGCACGCTCGGCTTTGCCCGCAACGACCATTTCCTCGGCATCGTTGCCATCAGCGACCCGGTGCGCGAGGACGTGCCGGCGGCTGTCAGCGAGTGTCTGAAGGCTGGCATTGACGTGAAGATTGTTACGGGCGACACGCCGGGAACAGCGAGGGAGATAGCGCGGCAGATAGGAATCCTGCCTTCTTCCCATTCTGTACCCTCTTTACCTTCTCTACCTTCTGAACCTTCTTTGATTTACAGCAGGATAATCACCGGCGCAGACCTTGATGCGATGACCGATGAGGAATTGCAGAGCCGTGTTATGGACCTGAAGATTATAGCCCGCGCCCGTCCGATGGACAAGAAGCGGCTCGTGGAGGCATTGCAGGCGAGAAACCAGGTGGTGTCGGTAACGGGCGACGGCACAAACGATGCTCCGGCACTTAAACAGGCGCACGTCGGGCTGTCAATGGGCGACGGCACGGCAGTGGCAAAGGAGGCGTCGGACATCACCATCATAGACAACTCCTTCTCAAGCATCGGCAAGGCGGTGATGTGGGGACG
>JABUUG010000017.1:8554-10075 GCA_021443285.1 Bacteroidaceae bacterium | reverse complement strand
CGAATATTCCACAGTGCGGTTTCCTGCGCGGTCAATGCCGTAGGGTATGTAGCCGAGGCTGTTGTATTCCGCAAGACCGCCGCGCCCTTCCGCCTCGTCGTTCTGTGGGGCCACCTCCGCATCTTTCAGCATAGCTTGGAGCCCTTTCTCGTAGTCTATGCCTTTCAGGTTCTTTACAAAGGCATCGGCGATGACCACTTCACCGTTAGACCCTCCCTGCGTCCTGCCGTTGCTGTTGCCGCTGCGCGCGTCGGGCATGTAGCCGTCGTGTTCGTATATGTCTATCAGCGCGTTTGTTATGTCCGCCTGTCTCTGTTCGTCGATGAGCGTTATCAGTGGCATAGAGGTGCGGTAGGTGTCCCAGATGGCGTAGAAATCATCGTAGTAAGGTTTGCCGTTTTGCCATTTCGGGTTTTCCCCGGTGCGGTCAACAGGTTCTATCATCGTGTGGTAGAGAGCGGTGTAGAACATTCGTTTCTGCGCTTCTGTAGATTGGCTGTCTATAGCCATGCGAGAGAGCAGACTGTTCCACTTTTCTTTCAATGAGGCGAGAGTGCCGTTGAAGTCAAGACCTTTGATTTGCCCGGCGTTCTCCTTTGCCTGTTCTATGCTCATGAAGGAAATGCCGATTTTCATCGTAACGGAGTCAGGATGCCCGTCAAAGAGTAATACGCAGCCGCTCTTGGTGCTGTTGTTCAGGTTGTTGTCGTTCCATCGGCCCCATTGCTTGGCGATGGAGAAGCCGGCAGATGTCTCGCAGTAGAAGTAAACGGTGTATTGCGCACCGTCGTTCCATCCGCCGCTGATGCTCGTGAAGCCTCCGACAGCGTTGTTCCCCAGCTGGCACATCGTAGACCCCTCAAACTGCTGTGCCTCGCGGGCGTGGGGTATAGGCTGTTCGCCGAGGAAAAAGCCCGCATCGACAACCATGCAGTGTTCGCCCCATTCGGGGTAGGTCATGCGGTAGATGGAAGCCCGGTCTGCTGTCGTCACCTCCGTCAGGATTCCGCTGCGCGAGAATTTCGCGGCGTAATATCCCAGCGCTACCTTTTCCCATACGCGGTAGTCTGTCCAGAACGCCTCGTCGCCAGAGGTCTTGCCATCAACAATGTGCTTTGATGGCGAGTTGTATGGCATGACAAGCACATTTCCGTACTTCGGGCCGCCGCCGGTGCCGCTGACGTGGGTCTGCGAAAAGCCGTTCACCTGCATGGGCATCGGAAGCCATCCGCTGTTGGGAGCGACCGTGCAGTCAGGCGAGGGCTTCACCATGCCGAAGGGACAGGAAGGCCCAATCACAACCCTTCCGACTCCTTCCGAACCAATCATCGGATCAACATAACGGGTGTAGTCTGTCGGCGAAGCCAGGATTTCGGAACGAAAACCGAACAACAATAGAATAAGGTAAATAATAACGCCTCTTTGCATTTTTTGTGGTATTTGTTTGTCGGGGGCAAAGTTACGATTAAGTGAGCGCAAAACATCAAAGCCCGCCTTGATTTTTGCCGAACGTGAGTAACT
>JABUUG010000017.1:0-5461 GCA_021443285.1 Bacteroidaceae bacterium | reverse complement strand
CATACGTTTGTGCAGAATGGGAGATGGGAGGACTGCCTTGGTGGCTGCTCAAGAAGAAAGACATAAAGCTCCGTGAGCGCGACCCATACTTCCTCGAAAGGGTAAAGATCTTCGAGCAGCAGGTGGGCAGGCAACTCGCCCCACTCACCATTCAGAACGGAGGACCTATAATCATGGTACAGGTTGAAAACGAATACGGTTCTTACGGCAAAGACAAGGCGTATGTCAGCGAGATACGAGACTGCCTCCGCAGCGTAGGATTCGACAAGGTTGCACTCTTCCAGTGCGACTGGTCGAGCAACTTCCTCGACAATGGACTTGACGACCTCGTTTGGACAATGAACTTCGGTACTGGAGCAAACATCGAAGGCGAGTTCCGAAAGCTTAAGGAAGTAAGACCCGATGCTCCACTCATGTGCTCAGAGTTCTGGAGTGGATGGTTCGACAAGTGGGGGGCAAAGCATGAGACCCGGTCGTCAAAAGACATGGTAGCCGGCATCAAGGATATGCTCGACCGCAACATCTCCTTCTCCCTCTATATGACACATGGAGGAACATCCTTCGGACACTGGGCTGGCGCTAACTCTCCAGGTTTTGCCCCAGACGTTACATCCTACGACTACGATGCACCAATCAACGAGTACGGACATGTTACACCTAAATACACCGAACTGAGAGAACTCCTCCAGAACTATACCGACAAAAAACTCCCCGCCGCACCAAAGGCTATCCCAGTCATCACCATCCCAGAGTTTGAGTTTTCTCAGTACGCCCCGCTCTTCAGCAACCTCCCGGACCACATTGCAACCACCGACATCAAGACAATGGAAGAGTTCGACCAGGGATGGGGATCAATACTCTACAGCACCACACTCCCTAAGACTGACAAGGAGGCGAAACTCCACATCGACGGCGGACACGACTTCGTGCAGGTCTTCATCGACGGCAAATACATCGGCTCGCTCGACCGCGTAAAAGGAGAGAAAGACCTTGTGCTGCCATCATGCAAAAAAGGTGCAAAACTCCACCTGCTTGTTGAAGCCATGGGACGCATAAACTTCGGACGTGCCATAAAGGACTTCAAGGGTATTGACGGCACAGTGAACTTCACCATCGACATAGATGGCAACGACTTCACCGCATCCCTCAAGAACTGGAATACATTCCTCTTCCCCGACACTTACGACTTCTGCCTGCAGAAAAACTACCAGCCGCTTACCACACTCTCACCACTCGTGGGCAGCGACCGAGTACCCGGCTACTACAAGGCAACATTCAAGGTCAGCAAGCCCGGCGATACCTTTATTAATATGGAAACGTTCGGGAAAGGACTCGTCTATGTCAATGGACACGCACTCGGCCGCTTCTGGGAAATCGGCCCGCAGCAGACCCTCTATTGTCCGGGTTGCTGGCTGAAGAAAGGCGATAACGAAATCATTGTCCTCGACATTGTAGGCCCGACCGTTGCAAAAGCTGCCGGACTTAATCAGCCACTCCTCGACAAGCTCAACATATCAACCGCCAAGAACCGCAATAACGAAATACCCTCCGCTATCAAGAACTACAAAGGTATTGTCGAAAAAGGTACATTCGCCAAGAGTAACGGATGGAAACAGGTTACATTTAAGAAGCAGATGACAGGAAGATATGTCGAACTCAAAGCACTCAGCAGCCACGATGCCAACAGTCTCGCGTGCGTAGCCGAACTTTACCTCCTCGACCAGAACGGCAACCGCATCAGCCGTGAAGACTGGAAGGTGGCATACGCAAGCAGCGAAGAGACAGCAAAGGGCAACTATATGGCAGAGAAGGTTTTCGACCTGCAGGAGTCAACCTACTGGAGTACCGCCGAAAGCAAGAACTACCCACACTCCATAATCATAGACCTTGGCAAAAACTACACCATCTCCGCCCTCCAGTATCTACCAAGAATGGAAAGCACAGTCCCTGGTGCCATCAAGGACTATGAAATAAGAATCGCAAAATAAATCCTCACTTTTCCTTATGTTCCACCAGTTACCACCCCCTTTAGGGGGCAGGGGGGCTATCGCCCCTTCCGGTTCCTCCGTCCTCTTCCGCTTCATCCTCTTTCTCCTGCTTACCCTCCACCTCCAGGTGGCTGTAGCATCCACTCCTGACTCCCTCGTACTCGCAATGAAGGAGGAGTTGAGCTACAATATGGAGCAGCTCTCCAAGAATCCAGTGCCGGCATACTTCCTCAGTCTGCGTATGGAGGACGAGCAGGAGTGCAACATACAGAGTTCCTTCGGCGCAAGCACCGTCATGCCAGTACACCAGCGCACCATAACACCTATGGTGAGGGTCGGCGACAAGAACCTCGACAACTACAAGTATGTTCTGCAGGGCATGGGAAACTCATACAACAGGAACGCAAGAGGCGTTCAAGTGCCACTTGACGGCAACCCTGTCTCTGCCTGCAGACAGGCAATATGGGCGGAAACATGCGAACGATACAAAACGGCACTCGCAAGATATGAGGAGGCCAAATCCAAGAGTAAGACAGAAACGGAATATGAAGACAAGTCACCATGCTTTGCCGATGCACCCGTAGAGCACCACTACGAGCCACAGCTGCAGCCACTCCATATTGACACTCGGAAATGGGAAACGTTGCTCAACCGCGTAACAACCGTATTCAAGGAGACACGAGATATTGAGAGCGGCACTGCATTCATAGTCTTCACCACACGACGCACATACATCGTCAACACCGATGGCACAGAGGTCGTTACCAACAAACGATATATCCGCCTCATGCTCAACGCCTCCATAAACGCAAGCGACGGCATGGCGTGTCCCCTCTATGAAAGCTTCTTCGCTTTCACCGAAGACGAACTCCCCACCGAAGCTGTGCTTATGGAGAAGGCGAATGGACTCGTGGACCGACTCCTGAAACTACGGGACGCACCCATCGCCGACCCATACGCCGGACCCGCAATACTCTCCAGCGAGGCAAGCGGTGTGTTCTTCCATGAGATATTCGGACACCGGCTTGAGAGCCACCGCATGAAGAGCGGAGGGCAGACCCTCAAGAAAATGGTCGGAGAGAAAGTGCTGCCTGCCACATTCAATGTATTCTGCGACCCCACACTCCGCTACTACGGCAAGCAGCCAATGCACGGACACTATCTCTACGATGAGGAAGGAGTCAGGGCACAGCGGGTGCATAACGTCGAGAACGGAGTGCTCCGTAATTTCCTCATGGGAAGAATACCCATCGATGGCTTCCCACAGAGCAACGGACATGGCAGGGCAAGCGGTGGAAACGACCCCCTGTCGCGACAATCCAACCTTATCATCGAGACATCACGCCCATACTCCGATGCCGAACTGCGTCAGATGCTCATACAGGAAGCGCGCCGACAGGGCAAGGACTACGGCTACTTCTTCCGCAGCGTAACCGGTGGCTATACCATGACAGAAGGACTCAACTCCTTCGACGTGCAGCCGCTCGAAGTATACCGCGTATTCACCGACGGACGCAAGGACGAACTTGTGCGTGGCGTAAGCCTTATCGGCACACCGCTCGCCATGCTCTCCAACATAGAGGCCGCCGGCGACACACCAAGCACATTCATCGGAGTATGCGGGGCAGAGTCGGGCAATGTCCCAGTAACCGCTTCATCACCAATGCTCTATGTCTCCAAGATAGAGACGCAGCGCATGTCCCTCAACAAGTCTATCCCCCATATACTCCCCCTGCCAGAATACTCCAATGTGTCAGGTAAAGAGGGTGAAGATGAAAAGAATATAATATTCCGGGCGATGAACGATGAGATGGCCAGGGCAAAAACGCAACTCAAACTCGAAGGACAGCCTCTGCCATACCTCATAGACTACAGGATGGTACGGGGCTCTGTACTCGATATTTCCGGACAGTTGGGCGGCGTACTCAATATCTACTATATGCCGAGATTCTCCAACATCTGCACAAACGTCGTCCTCGGCGACAAGAACATGACAAGCCTGAGAAACACCAGCGACATCGGACAGGGGCAGGGGCTGCCATCCCAGCTCGACTACGACAATCTGCGCCGCTCTCTCTGGATTTCCAGCGAGAATATGTACAAGACTGCTATCAACGAGTACGCAAAGAAAATGGCAAAGAAGAAGCAGACCATCATGCCTGAGGACGACATAAACATCCCTGAGCGTATAGAAGGGAAAACACTCACACACATCGAAGAGAGCGTCATCCAAAATCCCGTCGACACCGCATCATTGAAGAACATGGTCAGCCATCTGTCCGCAGTTTTCACCGCATATCCTAAAATATACGATGCAAAAGTGAACCTGCGGTTGCTAAATACCGACTTCTATCGCAATACATCTGAAGGGCTGCAACTCCGTACACCCAACCAGACTGTGTATATCAATGTACATGCCAAGATCCGCACATATGAAGGTAGCATTATGGAAGACGAACTGCGCATCGTCGCCAAAAACTTCGCCGAGCTGCCGCCACTCGAAGATATGGAACGCGATGTCCGGGAGTTCGCCGACCTTATGCTCAAGAAGGCTAACGCACCCGTTGTCAAGGAGTATTATGTCGGCCCTATCATGATGGAAGATGAGGCAGTCAACGAGGCAGTCATGCGCAATGTCGTCAAGCCCTTCTGTCATGCTGAACGCGACTTCTTCAGGGGCAGTTCAATGAGCAGCGTAATGCTCGGCAAGCGCATCGTTGATAACAGACTCTCCGTAACACAGCTCTCAGGCATAGACAACTATAACGGCATCATGCTTGCCGCAAGGCAGACAGTCGATTGCGACGGCATAGCACAGACTGCCTCCCTGCCCATTATAAAGGACGGCATACTCAGAAACCTCCTTTGCGGCAGTTTCCCCGCAGTCGGAGCAACAGCATCCACAGGAAATGCCGGCTTTATAAATATGGGGATGAGCTCCCAAGTAATACCCACCATCACACGCACCACTTTCGACAAGCCTGTGCCTATGCCAAAGATGAAGAGCATCCTCATTCAGGAAGCCAAGAAGGCGGGACTCGACCACGCATACATCGTAAAAGCACCACGCAATGCATGGCGATATCTCGTACGGCTCGACATAAACACCGGCAAGGAGGAAATCGTCCGCACAGAACACATCCCCCAGCCCACCCGAAACGACCTTATGCACGTCATCGCTGCATCACAGCAGGAGTTCGTCGCAAACAAATTCGACCAGGTCATCTTGGGCATCATCTCAACCATAACACCCAAGGCAATCATCGTCGAGAGCATAGAGTTCAACTTCACAAAGCCTCAACGGGTGAAGAAAGAACCTCTTGCCAATCCGATGTTAAGGAAATAAAGGCTCACTCGTTTCATCCTTCTGGGGGGAGTACTTGGGCATGGATTACTGCAGTATTCATATAGGAGTACTCCAGTACTTGGCATGGATTACTGCAGTACTTTGGCATAAAAGTACTGGGATATGT
>JABUUG010000179.1 GCA_021443285.1 Bacteroidaceae bacterium | reverse complement strand
CACTATTCTTTATTCACTATTCGTTAAAAGTTACCACCCCCCAAAAAATAATAAAATATCTAAATCGTAAATAGTCCAATAGATAATGAAAAAATACACTCTCATATCACTGCCTCTCCTCGCAGTCATCGGTCTTGCCATATATCTTCTTATGTTAAGCAACAACCTCAACAACTCCCAGCTGAATCCCCTGAAAGATTCACAGGAGGTAGTACTCGACGATGTGGACAACTGCCGACAGTTCGGAGGATACACAAACAAAGACGGAAAGCGCATAAAACAAAACCTCCTGTTCAGAAGCGGCAAACTATGCAAGCTCACAGACGAAGGCACAGAGGAGTTCAAACGCCGGAACATCAAAACCGTCATAGACCTCCGCATTCCAGAAGAGATAGAAGAAAAACCAGATCCAAAGATAGAAGGCGTCAAGCATAACGTCATCAGCATTGTGGCACCCGAAAGCCAGTTCTATCGCATGTCAAAAAACGGTGTTGGCGTGAATGCAGACAACTATTCCGATGTTGTGAACGCCATCGCCAAGACACCGATGAACCTCGGAGATATGTACATAGAAGGCATAATCGACAGCCCCTATGGACAGAAAGCCTTGCGAAAAGTGTTCCGCACTATAATAGACAGCACCGATGGGGCATTACTCTGGCACTGTTCAGGCGGTAAAGACCGCACAGGCATCGTCGCTGCACTCCTGCTCGCCGCACTCGATGTGCCACAGCAGACCATACTCGACGATTACGAACTGACGAACAACTTCGTGCCGGGACAGCGCGTAGTACTCTGGCTCGCATCAAAACATTTCGGCAACAACGACAAAGAACGAGAGCGCGTCGCAACAATAGCAGGCGTCAAGCGTTCTTTCATGGAGCACACCCTCAACCACATCAACCAGCACTACGGCTCCCCCCAGAAATACATTACCAACCAGATAGGCATCACACCAGAAGACATCAACACCCTCAAGACCCGCTATCTTGAATAAACATGCCACTTAGCATACCTAAATATGCCACTTAGCATACCTAAATATGCCATTTAGCATACCTAAAGGGCATATATAGGTCAGCACCTCATGCCCAAGTACTGACTCAAAGCAGATATGTCCTATGGGACAGGAACTGGAACAGACATACAGGTAAGGCAAAAGGTCTGCTGAAATATCAGCAGACCTTTTGCCTTGTGTGACTCCGATGGGATTCAAACCCATGACCTTCAGAACCGGAATCTGACGCTCTATTCAGCTAAGCTACGGAGCCTCATAAATGGCTTTCACAGCGCAAAAGTATTAATAGAAAAACTTTACAACGAGAAACTCACAATACAAATTGGCATTATTTTGCCACTATGCAAGCATTTTTCTTACGACAAACATCATTTTTGCCGAAATATTATAATTTTGCGCCGATTATATATTAATTAATGTGTAGTTATATTTAACTCATGACAAGCGAACTCACGGAGAAACAGTTTAAGAATGCGCTGGCAGACTGCCGGAACATTTTTGAGAAAAAGCTGCAGGACTACGGGGCTTCATGGAGAATACTGCGCGCATCGTCGCTAACAGACCAGCTCTACATAAAAGCCAAACGCATACGCAGTCTGGAGATAAAGAAGGTGGCGATGATAGACGAGGGCATAACCCCCGAATTCATGGCACTGATAAACTACGGCATCGTAGGACTGATACAGCTGGACAAGGGTTTCGTGGATGAGGTGGATATCACACCCGAAGAGGCGCTGGCACTCTACGACACATATTCCGACAAGGCGCTACAACTGATGATAAGGAAAAACCACGACTATGACGAGGCATGGCGAGGAATGAGGACCACAAGCTACACAGACCTGATTCTCACCAAGTTACAGCGCATCAAGGAGATAGAGAACTCCGGAGGGCACACCATAATCAGCGAAGGCATAGACTCCAACTATATGGACATCATAAACTATGCCGTGTTCGGAGTGATAAAACTGACAACGGAGTAATAGCATTCATTATTTTGGCACAGCAGTGCCGAACACAGGGGCGCACAGGCGTCCACCATTTTTCATTGAAGAGGGCCATAGTAAATATCTGCCGGTTGGCGCTCGCCCTGACATTTGTCTTTTCCGGCTTTGTCAAGGCTGTTGACCCGCTCGGTTTCCAATACAAGCTGCAGGACTATCTGGCTGCGGTTACTGACAAGTACAACGACGGTCTGGTACACGACTGGGGCACGTTGCTCGCGGCAATATTCGTGTCAGCCGTGGAATTCCAGATAGGCATCTGCCTGCTCTTTGCCATACAGCGCAGAATAACCACGAAGGCAGCACTGCTGTTCATGGCAGTGATGACAGTTCTGACAGTGTGGATATACTTTGCCGACCCCGTCAGCGACTGCGGATGCTTCGGCGATGCACTGAAACTCACCAACGGCGAGACACTTCTGAAGAACATCGTGCTGCTGGCAATGACGGTGGTAGTGGTGCGCTCTCCACTGCTGATGCCCCGACTGATAAGCCGCTACAACCAGTGGATAGTAACCAACTTCTCAACGCTGTTCATTATCTGCGTCAGCCTGTTCTGCCTCTACGAACTGCCAATTTTCGACTTCCGCCCGTATCATGTCGGAGCAAACATACCACAGGGAATGCAGATACCCGAAGGAGCCAAGCAGCCGGAGTTCAGCACAACACTGATATACGAGAAAGACGGGCAGAAGAAAGAGTTCACAATGGAGAATCTGCCAGACTCCACATGGACTTTTATAGACTCGGAGACAACGCAGATAAGCAAAGGTTATGAGCCGCCGATACACGACTTCAATATCATCCTTCAGGGGCAGGACATCACGGACGAGGTGCTGACGAACAAGGACTACTCCTTCCTGCTTATAGCCCCACATCTGGAGACAGCCGACGCCTCGCAATTCGGCAAGATAAACACCATAGCACGCTATGCGGACAGAAGCGGCTACCGCTTTTCCAAGGAAGAGGAGGAATTTCTACTGCTTCATGGCATATTCATGTTCCTTTAGATTTTAATAGTTATGAAA
>JABUUG010000178.1:3229-5025 GCA_021443285.1 Bacteroidaceae bacterium | reverse complement strand
TCACTCTTCATTATTCTTGCTCTGGCAAGCGGCAAAGCCGATTACGTTATTCACTAATTATAGTATGGCATTCCCAGCATAGTCCGTAACCGCATGATACTATTTCGGCAAACCAGTGGGTGCGAAGGCTCATGAAACAGACTTCTGCCAGCTAAACATGCCTCTTAGCATACCTAAACATGCCATTTAGCATACCTAAACATGCCATTTAGCAGGCGTAAGTATGCCATTTACGGTGCCTAAATATGCCCTTTATTTTTCACGTCTATAATACAACATGGATACCCCTTGAAAATCAACACGTTCACTGATGCAGACAGATGCAGCACCAGCATGCACTGGAACACACATATAAATGCCCATCGGGGGACTATGACTATTTTGTCAAAATGATGCCCGGACTTTTCCAAGTTGCCAACATATAACGTCACTAAACTTTTATAAATGAAGAGAAAGCCAAGATGGGCTACGGCTTCACCATGATTTCTGGCAAATAATAGACTGAAGTCCCCCCTCATTAACTCGGATTCATTAAACCTCACTTACACGCTATCTACTTTTACAGTTGGAGGGCGTGTTTTGTTTTGGCATTCTACTGAACAAAAAGTCCCAAGAATAGTTGTGGGAAAAGAAGGAAAAGGATATTTTTGCAGACAAAATGTAATGTACATAAAGATTTTGTAATGAATATGCCTATACTTTCTGAGATTACTCCCCTTACGGAAAAGGACTGTTTCTATCTTGTTGACAGAAACAAGCAGGTGTTTGACTATCCCTTGCATGTACATGGGGAATGGGAACTGAACTTTGTGTCGCACTGCCGGGGTGCGAACCGTATTGTCGGCGACTCTATTGTAGAACTTGGCGACTACGACCTGGCACTTATTGGTCCACGGATAGCCCATTGTTGGGAACAGCACAACTGTGGAAAGGAGGATAAGCGGGAAATCACGATACAGTTTTCTGAGACACTCTTGAGCGATGTGTTACTTGATAAGTCTGCTTTCTCTTCGATAAAGTCTTTGTTGTCAAGAGCTCGTGGCGGCGTTTCGTTTGGCATGAACACGATAATGGAGGTTTACGGTCTTCTGAACCATATCACGCAGGAGCAGCCAGGCTTTATGCGTCTGTTGCTTTTTCTGAAGATGCTTTTCGTGCTGTCGCAGGCAGAGGATACGAGCGTTCTTTGTACAGGGGGCTTTTCTGGCAGGGTGTCTTCTTGGAATTCGCGACGTATAAACAAGGTAGTTGGGGAGATAGACAGGAACTTCAAAACGGAACTGAGTCTGAAGAGTCTGGCAGACCTTGTCGGGATGTCACCTACGGCATTCAGCAGGTTCTTCAGGCAGCATACAAACAGGACACTATCAGAATATATCTTAGAGGTGAGACTTGGTAACGCTTCGCGTCTTTTGGTAGATACTTCTATGACGGTGTCTGAGATATGCTATGAGTGTGGCTTTGGAAATGTGTCGAACTTCAACCGCCTGTTCAAACGCTGCAAGGGCTGCTCGCCTACGGAGTTCAGGACTCATTATACGAAGACGAGGCTGATGATATAATCCCCCCTCTACCCCAGTTACCACCCCTAAAGGGGGGCTTACCTACCATTAGCACCCCTTTAGGGGCGGGGGCTTATATACAATTTTAGCAGATGTTTTGCAGAAACATCTGTTTTTTTTATGCTTTTACGGAGTCAGCATACTTTTGCACTGTCAAAAAAATTAATAACTATAAAATATGAAAAGAAATCTACTTTTTACTTTGTTTGTTTGCCTTGCACAGAGTGTGTTTGG
>JABUUG010000178.1:0-3076 GCA_021443285.1 Bacteroidaceae bacterium | reverse complement strand
TCAACTGAACAATGGGAACTGGTCGAAACTTGCCTGTGCGGGTAACGCCGCGCTGACAGATGAATCATCGCAGGTCTCGTATGTCATTACCACATCTATGCTTTATGAAATTCAGAGTGGAGGACTGATAGTCTGCGGTGCCGGATATACGCTTACGTCTGTTGCTATCAATAAGGGTACTGTGTCTGGAGTTGAGAATGCGGTGTGGATTGGCGAGAGTGCTATCGACTGGAGTGAAGGTGTAAGCAAATGGGTACAGGTTGATGCGGCCTGTTTCGCATGGATAAAGGCTGGCGATGTGCTGCGCCTGAATTGTAAGGATGTTCAGTCTGGCGCACAGGGGGGGATATTAAAGAGTGGCGACTGGACGCTGTTGTCGGGTGACAGTTATAAGGTAATCAATGCTGATGATGGCTATTATGAATATACTGTTACTGCCGACATGGTGTCGGAACTTAAAGCGAACGGCATGATAGTATCGGGCATAGGCTACACGCTTACAAGCATTGACATTTATGCAAATGTAACTATATCGGATGCCGGAATTTCGACATTGTGCCTGCCATTCAATGCGACAGTGCCGAGCGGTATGTCTGTCTATACGCTTGGCACACTGTCTGGCGATAAGATTACAGCGACTAAAGTGGAGTCATGCAGTGTGATTCCTGCCGGCGAAGGTGTACTCATAAAGGGTGCCAGCGGTCAGCAATATACGATGTATGCAACAAGCTCCGCTGCGGACAATCTCGGAGGGAATACGCTAAAGGGGGTAACAAGGGAAGCGACGGCAGGAGCAAACGATTATGCCTTTACGCTGAAAGATGGTTCTGCTGTCTTTGCGAAGGTGGCATCTGGAACGGCGATTCCGTCGCGCAAGGCTTATTATTCTTCCGTAACATCTTTGGGCGCACGACAGTTGGGAATCAATATGTCGGATGATGGAAATACTACGGCTATCGAAGGTGTATTCGGAGCTAATGCTCCGAACGCGGGGGATTCTTTCGAAGGGAATGAGGTATATAGTGTCAGTGGCTGCAAGGTTGGTGCTGACTACAAGGGAATTGTGATAAGAAACGGGAAGAAATACATCAACAAATAATATCCAAAACTGCTATGAGAAAACAATATCTGAAGCCATGCACGAAGGTTTACATTGTCAAATCCGAGCATATAATGTTAGCAGGTTCGACCGAAATGGTTTTTGAAACGGATGCGACAGTTATTGATAGTGAGGAAGAATTTATATAGTCTAATGAGACATACAAGATAATCAGAAAAATCTGTTCAATCATGTTGACAAAATAATAGTTCAATGAGTTTAAAATTAAGTCAACATGATTTGACTGATACAACTGATATGGTATATATATATTAATGTATGGAATTATAGAATGTTATGAGAAGAAATATTTTTTTAGCTTTGTTTGTTTGCCTTGCACAGAGTGTGTTTGGAGAAACAATCTGGTCGGGCGAGAAGGCCTTTTCTCCATCATGGGGAGAATGGGAGGCTATCGCCAATGAGAAGTTTTCTGAGGCTGAGGTCGGCGATTTCATCGTGCTGAATGTAAAGGATGTAACGGTGTCGGCAGAATGCCAGTGGCCGCAGATTCAACTGAACAATGGGAACTGGTCGAAACTTGCCTGTGCGGGTAACGCCGCACTGACTGCAACATCGTCATCAGCAACCTACGGTATAACAATCGCAATGCTTGCGGAACTGAAGGAAGGCGGACTGATAGTCTGCGGTGCCGGATATACGCTGACATCAGTAGAGTTGGAGAAGGGTGCAGGCAGTGCCGGCTACGAGAATGCCGTATGGATTGGCAAGAGCGTAATAGACTGGAACACTGGCACTTCCGCCACAATAGACAAGTCGAGCTTTGTGAATGCGAAGGTGGGAGATATTCTGCGCATTAAGTTTTCCGACTTGGAGAGTGGTGCGGCAGGACACATATGCACAGGCGACTGGAAGGATATGCCTGATGCAACCGACTACGTGTCTCTCAGCGGCAAGTATTATGAATATACCATCACGGCAGCTATGCTTGAAAAACTGCAGGAGAATGGTATGATAGTTACTGGTGTGGGATACACACTGACAAGCATTGATGTATTTGACCCTGCATCACTGCCTAAATTCAATACTGCAATCACTATTGATGATGCTGACTGGGTGTGGGAAAAAGGTACAGTACCTTACTTCACCCTGAAAATCAAGAACACAGGAACTTCTGCAGCCACAGCAAAAATAGAGGTTGCAGTAGAAACCGACAAGCGTGAGGCTGTGATGACATATACAAACAGCAAAAGCATTGCTGCAGCTGCCTCTGCAGATGCAACGGTTACTCTGTCAGATATAAAAACATCGGGTTTTTATGTGGTTACAGCTACGGTAAACGATGAGCTTGTGAAGTCGTTCAATATAGGCTATGACCCTACTGGCATTGTTGCTGCCCCAGACTCAAAATCGGATTTTGAGGAGTTCTGGAACGGTGCAAAAGAGAAACTCGCAGCAGTAGCGATGGACTACAAGCTGACGGAGATTACCGAGAAGAGCACTGCAAAGCGTAAGGTATATCTTCTTGAAATGAAGAGCATTGATAATGGCGATGGTGCGCCTGTTACCGTGCGCGGCTATTACGTAGAGCCTGTTGCGGCTGGTAAGTATCCTTGCTGCATACACTTCCAAGGCTATGACAACCGTATAGAGGGAGAAGAGCCTTGGTGTATGGGAGGCGATGACCATGACGGATGGTGCGATCTGATTTTCTTCAATCGCGGACAGTATCTTAACAATAAACATCACAGCCCAGAGGATGATATATATGGCGACTATTTCGCATACAATTTCGGCGATAGAGACAAATACTATTATCGTGGAGCATATTTGGACTGTGTGCGTGCCATAGATTTCGTCTGCTCAAGAGATGCTGTTGACCAGTCTAACCTCTTTGCACAAGGCGGCAGCCAGGGAGGTGCATTCACAATAGCCGCCGCAGCACTCAGTGGAAAGTTCCGCGCAATAGCCCCATCGATACAGTTTATGGGCGACTTCCCCAACTACTTCCAGGTTGGC
>JABUUG010000177.1 GCA_021443285.1 Bacteroidaceae bacterium | reverse complement strand
ACACTCTCAGAGAGCGATTTACCAACAGGCAGGGTCATCTGCATCGCGAAATCGCCTTCGTCAAGCGTAGGGATGAACTCAGCTCCAAGCTTGGAGAAAAGCATGAATGCCGCTACCGTCATGGCTACTGCCACAGATAATGTTGTCCACGCGAAACGGGTCATTATCAGGAGCGTATATCTGTACAGCTTGTTGAGAAGCGAGAACAGGCGGTCGGCAGGTGTCGGCTTCGTTGAGACGGAGCGTTTCATGAAGATGGATGCCATCATTGGCACGTATGTGAGAGAGAGCAGGAACGCACCGATGATGCAGAAGACCAGTGTCTTTGCCATTGGGTTGAAGTACTTTCCCTCAATACCCGTAAGAGAGAGAATCGGCAAGAAGACTATGAGTATGATAAGCACTGCAAACGACGCGCTCGTAACCACCTTGGAGGCACCTTCCTCAACAGCCGTATTCATCTCCTCTGCACCATATTTATGCCCTGCCATCTGCTTGCGGTAGATGTATGCCATAATGCCTTCAAGTATGACGATGGAACCGTCAACCACTATACCAAAGTCTATTGCGCCAAGGCTCATCAGGTTTGCCGACACATCCGTCTGCACCATCAGTATCACAGCAAAGAGCATCGCAAGGGGGATGACAGACGCGCAAATCAGACCCGCACGTATGTCGCCGAGGAAGAACATAAGCACGATGAACACTATGAAGGCACCCTCTATGAGGTTGAGTATTACGGTCGTTATGTTCCTCTGCACAAGTTCCGACCGGTTCAGATACGGCTCGATGCGCACACCCTTGGGAAGCATCTTCTGCACCTCACTAACCCTCTCCTCAAGCTGCTTCGTAACCTCATTCGCATTTGCCCCTCTCAGCATCATCGCTATGCCGCCGACGCACTCGCCCTGTCCGTCCATAGTCAGAGCACCGAAGCGTTTCGGATGTCCCAGATGCACCGTTGCTATATCGCGTATGTGTATAGGTATGCCGTCGCGCGTATCCACCACTATCTGCTCAATGTCCTCAATGCTCGTTATCATACCCTCAGACCGGATATAGTACGCCTTGCCCGCCTTCTCTATATAGCTGCCGCCCGTGTTCTGGTTGTTCTGCTGAAGCGCATCATAGAGCTGCGTGATGCTGATGTTCATCGCGTACAGCTGCTCCTCATCCAACGCCACCTCATACTGCTTCAGGTAGCCGCCGAAGCTGTTAATCTCCACTATGCCAGGTATGCCAGAAAGGTGCCGGCAGACAATCCAGTCCTGTATCGTGCGCAGCTCCATCGCATCGTACAAGTGCGCGTATCCCGAATCCACCTTCAGCACATACTGGTATATCTCACCAAGACCTGTCGAGATGGGCATCATCTCCGGCGTACCTATCCCATCGGGGATGTCTTCCGCAACACCCTGTATCTGCTCATTCACCAACTGGCGGGCATCAAGCACCGGCACAGACTCCTTGAACACGATTGTTACCACAGACAGACCGAAGCGCGAGACGGAGCGGATTTCCTCCACGTTCATTATGTTACGCAGACTCACCTCAAGCGGCTGTGTTATAAGTCGCTCAACCTCTTGCGGAGAAAGTGTCGGAGAAACAGTCACCACCTGCACCTGATTGTTCGTGATGTCAGGCACAGCGTCTATGGGGAGCTTGATTGTAGAATAAGCCCCAAGGAAGACTATTAACAAAACAAAAATGGCGACTACACCCTTTTTGTGTATGGAGAAACGAATAATCGAGCGCATCTCTTTAATACTTATTCTAAAAAGCCCTCCCCTTAGTGGTAACTGGGGTGGGGGCTTCAAAACATCTTCTTTATCCTCTGAAGAGCCTCTACAAATGTGTCTATCTCCTCTTTCGTATTGTACAGCGCGAACGAGACGCGCACCGTACCGTTTATCTTCAGCGCATCCATACAGGGCTGTGCGCAATGGTGTCCCGTGCGCACAGCTATGCCGAGACGGTCGAGCAGCATGCCTGTGTCAAGGTGGTGTATGTCGCCTAAGAGGAAGGATATGACGGCGTCCTTCCCCTCTGCCGTACCGTAAATACGCAGGCCTTCTATCTCCTGCATACGTTCAGTCGCATAGCGCAGCAGCTCCTGTTCGTAGGCGTGTATCTTCTCCATACCTATCGACTGAAGGTATTCCGCCGCTACACCGAGAGCATGAGTGCCGATATAGTCCGGCGTGCCAGCCTCAAACTTGTACGGCAGAAGACCGTAGGTAGTCCCCTCCCATGTCACTCTGTCTATCATCTCCCCGCCACCCTGATACGGAGGCAGTTTCTCAAGCCATTCCTCCTTACCGTAAAGCACGCCCACTCCCGTCGGACCGTACATCTTGTGTCCCGACAGCGCGAAGAAATCGCAGCCTATGTCCTGCACATCAATCGGCAGATGCGGCGCGCTCTGTGCTCCGTCGATGAGCACTGGTATATTACGTTCATGCGCCTTGCGGCATATCTCCTTTACGGGATTCACTGTACCAAGCACGTTCGACACATGGCACAGCGTTATCAGTTTCACTCTTGGGTTGTCGTATGGTATGCAGTCAAGACATAATTCCCCATTATCGTTGAAAGGTATATGCGTTATAACCAGCCCATACTTCCGCGCCTGCATCTGCCATGGCACGATGTTCGAGTGGTGCTCCATATCGGTCGTCACGATAATGTCGCCCTCCTTGCAGAATGCCTCGCAGAATGTGGATGCAAGGAGGTTTATGCTCTCTGTGGTGCCACGTGTGAAGACTATCTCCTCCTTCTTTCTTGCATTGATGTAACCCCGCATCTTCTCCCGGGCAGACTCATGCAGCTCTGTCGCCTGCTGCGACAGATAGTGTACACCGCGATGAACATTCGCGTTCACGTTATAGTACTCATCGGAAATCGCCTCGACAACACACCTCGGCTTTTGCGTCGTGGCGGCATTGTCAAGATATATTAGCGGCTTACCATACACCTGCCGCCCGAGGATTGGGAAATCCGTCTTATTTATTATTGCCCTATTATCCATTATTTGTAGTATTGATTAATCAATAATAAATAACATTAAAAGTGGGTTCTATAAATGGGAGT
>JABUUG010000176.1:2928-6023 GCA_021443285.1 Bacteroidaceae bacterium | reverse complement strand
GGCGGAGAGATTGAAACCACCGTCAAGGTGAGCCGCAAAAACGGCTGTTTCGAAGTAGTGTTCTCGTCGAGAGGTTCGGTGGTTGTGGAATGCAGCAGATGCTTAGACCCCATCAGTCTGCCCATAGACACAACGGATAAGCTGTACGTGAAACTCGGCGACGACTATCTGGATGAGGGCGACGAACTGGTGATAATACCTGAAGACTCGCCGAAGCTGGATGTCGCATGGCACATCTACGAGTTCATCGCGCTGGCTGTACCCCCACAGCATTCGCACCCGGAAGGGGAATGCAATCAGGAGATGATGGCAATGCTGAGGCAGGAAAATCCGGACAGCAGCGATGCAGAGGAAGAAGGCAGCGAAACCGACGAAGCCGACCCACGCTGGGCTGCCCTGAAAAATCTGAATATCAAAAACTAAAATAACGAAATACAACTATGGCACATCCTAAAAGACGACAGTCGAAAACACGTACACTCAAGAGAAGAACCCACGACAAGGCAGTAGCACCAACACTGGCAGTATGCCCTAACTGCGGAGCATATCACATCTACCACACTGTATGCCCTTCATGCGGATACTACCGTGGAAAGATAGCCATTGAGATTAACGCCGAATAAAAATCTGAGTTGCAATGTACAGGACAAACGCTGTAATCACTGGCGTTGCTGGCTATGTACCTGACTATATCCTCAACAACGAGGAGCTGTCGCGTATGGTGGACACCAACGACGAGTGGATTATGACGCGCGTAGGCATCAGGGAACGCCATATCCTCACAGAAGAGGGACTTGGCACTTCTTATCTGGCACGAAAGGCTACAAAAGCTCTGATTTCCAAGACAGGAGTTGACCCGGACACAATTGACGCTCTGATTGTTACAACCTCAACTGCTGACTACAAATTCCCTTCCACTGCATCAATCGTTATAGGCAAACTCGGACTGAAGAACGCCATGGCGTTCGACTTCTGGGCTGCGTGCTGTGGATTCCTCTACTCGCTCGATGTGGCTACATCGATGATACAGAGCGGCCGCTACAAGAAGATTATTGTGGTGGGCGCCGACAAGATGTCGTCGATAGTTGACTATACTGACCGCGCCACCTGTCCGCTCTTCGGAGACGGAGCCGGAGCGGTGCTCGTGGAGGCAACAGACGAAGAGAACGTAGGACTCATAGACTCGCATTTCCGCACAGACGGTTCGGGACTGCCCTTCCTCCACCTCAAGGCCGGAGGCTCTGTATGCCCGGCAAGCCATTTCACGGTGGAAAACCGTATGCACTACCTCCATCAGGAGGGACGCACAGTGTATCGCTTCGCCGTAACCACGATGAGCGAGGACTGCGACCTGATAGCCAAGCGCAACAACCTCAACGAGAGCAATATCCGCTTTGTGGTGCCACACCAGGCCAACATGAGAATCATCGAGGCTGTGGCAAAGAGACTCAACCTGTCTATGGAACAGGTGATGGTGAACATAGAGCATTTCGGCAACACTTCGGCAGCAACAATACCATTGGCAATTTGGGAAAACGAGAGCAAGCTGAAGAAAGGCGACAACCTCATACTTACAGCCTTCGGAGCGGGATTCGTTCACGGGGCGACATATTACAAGTGGGGGTATGACACCAAGGAACAGTAAAGCATGGAAATAAGATAATGAAAAGCGGTGTGTCATAAAAGGCATACCGCTTTTCGTGGTTTTAACTTCTAATTTATAGAACCCACCTTAAAACTATGGCTGCAATCACTGAAGGCTACATGCCTTACATGGGTTACAAAACCTACTACCGCATAGTGGGCGAGCGTAAGAACAACGGCAAGGCACCGCTCATCTGTCTGCACGGCGGACCAGGCTCCACCCACAACTACTATGAGGTGCTCGACAATGTGGCGGACGATGACGACCGCATGATTGTTATGTACGACCAGATAGGCTGCGGCAACTCATACCTTGACGGACACAAGGAACTGTGGAACCAGAAGGTGTGGCTCGATGAACTTGTCGCCCTGCGTGAGTATCTCGGTCTCGACGAGTGCCATATCATAGGGCAGTCGTGGGGAGGTATGATGCAGATAGCCTACGCGATAGACTACAAGCCGAAGGGTGTGAAGAGCTTCATCATATCAAGCGGACACCCAAGCAGCAGCCTGTGGGAGCGTGAGGGGCTGCGGAGAATAAAGATGATGCCGCAGGATATGCAGGACGCCATCAGCAAGGCTCTTGAAACGGGAGTGTTTGAGGGCGAGGACTACGACAGGGCTGTCAGCGAATATATGGCACGCTACTGCGACTATTGGCAGCCGGCGGACACTCTGCCCGAATGCTGCACACGGGAGAAAAGGAAAGGCACGGAGGCGTATGTGGAAGGATGGGGACCGAATGAGTTCGCCCCGACAGGCACGCTGAGGGATTTTGAATACATCGATCGTCTGCACGAAGTAGAGATACCGTCGCTTATATGCAGCGGCATTTCCGACCTCTGCTCTCCGCTTGTGGCAAAGACAATGGCTGACGGCATTCCGGACTCAGAGTGGATTCTCTGGGAGAGGGCAAGGCACACCTGCTTTGTCGACCGCCATGACGACTACTGCGAGAAACTGATAGAGTGGATGAACAGACACGACTGAACTCGGACCATGAGAAAGAATAAAACAGATAAAATGAGAAATATCAAACGCGAATACAGCAAGCCACAATGCGTAATATATAATGTCAGAACAGAGTCATTGATCCTTGCCGGCTCACCGTCTGGGCAGATTAGTGTTGATGTTGCGCCATCCTCTGAAGGGTCTGTAAGTCCCGGAGACGCACTGTAATTCAGCAGTCGCGACAATGGTTGTGGCACTCGGTAGATGACAGACTGCATTGCTTTTTACAGACTGCCGCTACAGACGCAGTGCGTTTGTGTGAGCGGCAAGGGGAAGCCTCTCGGCTCATTCAGGGAACTGAACGGGCAGAGGGGTTTTGTCGTTGCACCGTTTCAAGTGAGTGAAGACAGCCCGGTGTGCGTTATAGAGGGAGACGCCCGGACTATGCCCTTTGAGGAAGGGCTTGTGAGACAGGCTGCAAGGGGGATGGAAGGGCCGGA
>JABUUG010000176.1:0-2043 GCA_021443285.1 Bacteroidaceae bacterium | reverse complement strand
TTAAGGGAGTTAAAGACATTACCTATATGCTTTGTATTCAAACAGTTGTCTTTGAAAAAAAGTCATTTGTCTTTAACGCCCTTAACTCCCTTAACTCCTTTAACTCCCCAATACAATATATGTACAGCGACAAGGAAAACATAAATATACTGACAGCCCTGCTGAAAGCACATGGGGTGGGGAAGGCGGTGGTATGTCCCGGGGCGAGGAATGCGCCTATTGTGCACAACCTGAATGAGGCGGGACTGGAGTGCCATCCCGTTACCGATGAGCGTTCGGCTGGCTTCTACGCCTTGGGAATGTCCCTGGCATCAATGCAGCCCGTGGCAGTGTGCGTTACGTCTGGCACTGCGCTGATGAACCTTGCGCCCGTAGTGGTGGAGGCGTATTACAGGCACTGTCCGTTATTGGTGATCTCCGCCGACCGGCCCATTGAGCGTATAGGGCAGCTCGATGCGCAGACCATGCCGCAGCAGAATGCATTGGGATGCTTTGTGGGCATGAGCGTGAGTCTGCCGGAGCCTGCTGACGAGGTGGACAGGGTGTACTGCAACCGCCTTGTGAACGAGGCATTGGTCGGACTGCGCAGCCGGTCGATTCCTGTCCACATCAATGTGCCCATAAACGAACCGCTCTTTAATTTCTCCACAGGGTGCCTGCCCGACGAGAGAATGATAACCCTGACCACGCCGGCCGAGGACTACCGCGACATCTGCGACACGATAACCCTGCGCCTGAAGAATGCGGAACGTCCGATGATTCTCGTTGGGCAAATGCCACTGAATGCTGCCGCTTCTGAATTTATTTCAGCTGTATGTAAGCATATACCGACAATCTATGAACCTCTGTCGTTCATGAACGGGGTGCAGGTGGAAGGAAGAGAGGGTGTATTCGGAGCTGACGCTCCGAACGCGGGGGTAGGAGTAGGTGGAGAATGTGGAGAAGGGTTTGAAGGCAAGTTGGTGGAGGCTGGCGACGACCTGACGCTTAGGCCGGACTTCATACTTTATGTCGGCGGCATGATTGTAAGCAAGCGACTGAAGGGTTTTCTGCGCGATGCACCGTCTGCCGAGACATGGATTGTCAATCGGGACGGACAGATACACGACACCTTCCGAAACCTGACGCGTGTTTTCAAGGTGGCGGATGAGGTGTGTCTGTTGAAGATGCTGGGTGGAATACTGTCTGATGATTCCATAGCTGTTGCCCCAAAAGACAAATCAAGTTACCGGTCTTTCTGGTTAGGCGGTTCGGAGGAGACGCCTCTTGATAATGCGAGGCCCGTGTTCTCCGAAGAAGGGGCGGTAAGGATGTTTGAGAATGCACTCGACAGGCATGGCATAAGGAACAATGTGCATTATGCCAACAGCACTGCCGTGCGCATCGGATGCCGCTATGCCCGCCATTACATACATGTGAACCGCGGCGCGAACGGCATAGAAGGGTCGCTGTCAACGGCGGCAGGCTACTCGCTGTGCCAACAGGAAAAGACATTCTGCGTGATAGGCGACCTCAGCTTCTTCTACGACTGCAACGCCCTGTGGAACACGGAGATAGACTCCCGTCTGCGCATACTGCTGCTGAACAACGGAGGCGGCGGAATATTCCGCATCCTGCCCGGACTGGAGAAGAGCGGCGTAAGGGATAGATACGTGATGGCGAAACACAACACATCCGCCGAAGGCATCTGTCAGGCGCACAATATAGTGTATATGAAGGCAACGGACGCGAATAGCCTGAAACAAGGGGTGGAGTGGCTGACAGGCGACAGCGAAGCAGACCGTCCGATGCTTCTGGAGGTGGTGGTTTAGTGATTAGTGTAATCGGCTTTGCCGCTTGCCAGAGCAAGAAGGGTATGCAGCCGCCATAATAGAATGAACAGACTGTTTTTACCACTTGTCCTCGCATTTCTCCTTGCCAACACGGCAAAAGCGCTCACAACGCCACGAACAGAGGGGGAAATCTTTGCCGATGCCCAATGGATTGGTGGTGGCGGAGAGGACATGACGCTTTATGCGCAGTACCTCACCACATTCCGTCTGG
>JABUUG010000175.1 GCA_021443285.1 Bacteroidaceae bacterium | reverse complement strand
ATAATAGTTTTCAGCTTCAAAGAAACGAATAAAAAAACAAAAAACAATCCTTTCTGCAAAAAAAATCCCCTTGCAAGGCACTCCCCCAAGTTACCATCCCCCATCGGCTGCACCGCACCCCCAAGTTACCATCCCCCCACTCCATGCGCATCAGCGTATGGTCTCCCCCCAGTTCATCCGTTCCTCAAAGAAACTGGTGGGGGCTATCATTCACTAATAACTATCCTCCTGTATGCAGTCAGGGCAGGCGTGCCGTTGTCTGTTACCCGCAGTATGATGTGTATGGATTTGCCTTTCGCATCGTCGGGTATGGTGACGGTCAGTATCGGTCCGTCCGCGTTCAGTGTTATATTGCCGCCGTATGTCCCTGCCTCTTTGTAGTATTGCCAGTCGAAGGTCAGTTGGTTTCCGTCTGGGTCATAGCTTTTGCTTGCGTCAAAGGTTATGGTTCTGCCCTTTTCTCCCATCTCCACCATCAATACATCTCGCTGTCTGCTCCCTAAAGAGCCACCGTGTTCGGCACTGTTGCGCCGTAATCGGCCTGCGCCGCTTGCCAGAGCAAGAATCCCTACATTCATTCTCCTCTTTCCCTTTCCTACTTTCTCTACCACAGCCACTGGATGATGGTTTGCATCCTCGTATCGTGCGCAGGTAGTCCACAGCATCCGTGCGGCGAGGTTGTTCAATATGTCTGTCTGCCATCGCAGTATTGCCTCATTGCCTTCCGGCGCACTCGGCAGCATATAGTACGGGTCGTACTGCATCTCGTCGAGGTTGCTCTTTGCCACCCAGTCCATCCCGCGTATGCCTGCTACGGCAGTGGTTAGGAACCTTCCTCCCCAGCCGCCCCAGTCGGGATGTTCAGGACAGTTCAGACCGTTGTTTATGGCATAGAGGAACGATGGCGTGTCGCCCTCCGTCGCCCATATCCTGTCGGGATATACCGCACCGAGAGCGCCTTTGCACTGTATGTTATCCTTCACCCATTCGTCGCTTGGCGTCCATCCGTAGATGCTCTTGTTGCGGATATACACGATGTCGGGGAAGTTCTTCACTATCCATGCGCCCGCATCGTCCTGACCGAGCACATCGTATATCCTTATCTTGCTTACGAACCTCCTCACCTCTGCTTCCGAGCGCGTCCTGCTCACCTTCCACAGTGCCTGTGCAATGGTGTTCACGCCCGACCATGCCGCTATCCATACGGGGCGCGCGTCTTTCTTATCCACCACATTTATTATATGCTCAGAGCCGGGCGTGTCTTTCCCTTCGCCTACACCTGCCATCGCCGCCTCTGTCTGTCCGCGCTTTGTCATGCGCCGCAGTGAGTCCGCATCGGGGAAGCCCTTGCCATGCACAAGCAGGTTGGGCAGCACCTTCTCATACGCATCAAAGACAGCGTTGGTGGGAGCGGTCTCCGCACCTTTGTCTATCGGCACCCATGCGTGCTGGTGTATGAACCCCTCAAGGTCGATGCAGTCCAAATGCAGCAGCAGATGTATGAGCGACTGCTTGTCGTCCGGGTCTGCACCGCCGATGTCAGAGCTTACAATCAGTCGCGTGTTCTGTGCCATGCAATTTAACACCGCAAAAAGCACAACTATAAAAGCCAGAAATCTCCTTTTCATAATCTATACTGTCTTTTCTTTTGGTTTCAAATGAGCCACTGTGCTCGGCACCATTGTACCGAGTCTCCACCTCCTACACTTCCCGCAAGGGGCATCACTTCATCCTCCTCGCCATAGCCTTCAACTCGTCTATGCTGTAGCTTTGTATGAAGAAGCCGTTTTGTTTCACTTTGCCGCTCTTGTCTGCCGGGCACAGCGTGGGGGAGCCTCAAGAAGCTGAACATTGTTTCGAGCATTGTCCATTCCTCGTGGCTTACATATATATGCTCGCCCTTGATGTTCTGCTCCGTCATCCATTTCTCCGACTCATCGCGTGGGGAGTGCTTCTCGTCGCAGACATACAGGAATCGCATTGGCTCGTCCTTCATCGCCTCCACCTTATTTCTCATGCCCACCATTCCGGAGCGGCACGGCCCGCATCCCATTCCCCAGAAATCGATGTAGAGCACATTTCCTGAGTATGACGCGGTAATCTTCCTCCATAGTGCGCGCTGTTCGTCAGTCCAGTTCATGCCATCATCATTTGCGCCAGCCTCATATTTGCGGATGTAGTTGCGGTATTCGTTGATTACTTTCCCCGCCACATACTTGTTGTTTATCTCCACCATATTGGCTGCCATCTGGCTGGTCATCAGTTCCATACCCTGTTCCACAGAAGACTTCCCGACATTCATTTCCTCCTCTGCATATTTCATGACAGATGCCATAACCTGCGATTTCTTGAGGTTCCACATAAATGTTCCGCAGAGGTCATAGTTGTCAACCTCGACATGGTATGTTTCTCCATTCACCTCCTCAAGCTTAGAGTAGGAGAACAAAGGTGAGAATAGCGAGCGGTTGATGAACACCCACTGGTCGTAGTTGCACAGCACAAGCGGGTTGTCGTAGAGCCATGCCTTGTGCTTCAGCAGCGGAGCGTAAATCTTTTCTTCGTCGAGCGGCACCCATGTGGAGTCGGCTCTCTGTATATAGCTGCCGTCGGATTGCTGGTCGAATATGTACCGCTTATGGTTGTAGTGGGTGACAAGCTCCTCCGTTTTTTCCGCAATGCTTGTCAGCACGGCGAGCATCGTCAGGTCTTTGCCGAAAGTGGATAGCGGCGATGCCTGCAAGCGTTTCCTCACATCCTCGCTTGTAGCTATGCTGTCGAGCGTATTGCCGAACTCCAGCGCTAATTTCTCCGCTTTCTCTTTCCCCTCGCTTATGGTCTTGTAAATCAGGGGGTAGGTAAATCTGTCCTCCATCTTGAGGATAGAGTCCTTCAGTGCCGGCAGCAGTGTGTTTATCAGCGCCGACTCGCTGTTACCCTTATACACATTCCGATTATGCGAGTAGCTGAGCACATCCTCTGGATGCAGTGAACACATCCAATGTATCGCCCGGCTGTACGAAGGAGTTGCCGATGTTGCTGAGTCTTACAAAGGTGGGGCCGGACAGGTTGATGTCGAACACAGCGCAGTCGTTCTCATCCAGTTTGGTTGACA
>JABUUG010000174.1:4316-6896 GCA_021443285.1 Bacteroidaceae bacterium | reverse complement strand
ACACTAACAAAAATATAAACGGCTATGAAAACAGTTTCTCGGCAGGTTGCAACAGTAACACTTTGGCTGGTAATTGCACTAAAAACACTTTTGGGGAAGGCTGTAGTTACAACACGTTGGCGAACTACTGCCACAGAATAAAATACGGTAATGTAACAACCTACACGAACCTTACAGAGGATTACATGACAGACATCGTTTTTGGAGGCGCCGCTACTTATGTCAATATAAAAGGAAGCGGAGCAAGCCCATCTTCAAGCGCATTCTGCCAAAACATTGTTATCGCACAGGGATTGAAAGGTACAATAGCAAGCCGACACATAATCACCGTAGCCCGAGGTCTTCCATACGAGACGCACGTTGGGCTACCCTCAACAAGCAATAATCCGAAGACATTCTGCCTTGCCGACCTTGTGCAGTAATCTTCACCAGTAATAACCACAAACTAAAATCATACAGACATGATACAGACAAACATGGTCTATGTGACCGCCCCTAAAGACTGCGTGCTTCTTGACGCAGAGAAGAACGAGCGCAAGAGCATGCTCATCAATGAAGAGGCTCTCGGCGACATCAACGTAACCTCCGAAGCAGGAAAGGAGAACGTGGAGATAGACAAGCCGCAGGTGAAATACCTGAAGAAACTGGAAGCCGAAGAGGGCAAGACTCTGACCGACGGACACCTCACCGCAAAGACCCTCTACTGCGTCCCCGACTGGGTGGAGCGCGTTTCAGAGGTTGACGCGCCAGTGGAGCAGACGGACGGCGGCGAGCCTGAACAGAAGCCTGAAGACGGCGGCGAAGCGGACAACACCGCAACGGCGGAGGCTGTAAACCCTTAAACGGAGCAGATAGCAGATGAGCGGATTGCAGCACTTCCATACAAACCTGTGCGGCATAATGCAGACGACGCGCGGTTGGTTGGCGGCTCTATTATCTATTGCCGCCAACTACATCGCGGGCTATGAGACAAGCATCTGCCTTGTGCTTCTATCCGTCGTACTTGACCTTCTGTGGGGGATAGCGGCGGCGGTGAAGCAGGGGCGTTACACGACGAGCGAACTGGCACGCGAAAGCATAAGCAAGGTGTCGGTCTATGCCACCGCGATAGCGTTCATGATAGCCCTTGACAGGCTCACGCCAGACACGGACATAAGCGTAACGGAGGCGGTGGTGGCAGGGATAATAATCCTTGTGGAGATGTGGTCGTTCATGGCGAACGCGCTCATAGTCTATCCGAATATGCCGCTGCTCGTCCTTTTCCGCAAGATGCTCACCGGCGAGATAGCCAACAAACTGGGCGTGTCGGAAAGAGATGTAGAAAAGACACTTAACACCACTAAAAGCAGAAAGAAGAAATGAAGACGGTAATATTAGGCACGGCGCATCTTTCGACGACGGCAGGGAAATGCTCGCCAGACAAGAAGTTCCGCGAGTACCGGTATTCGCGCGAGATTGTAACGGCGGTCTATGAACGGCTGAAAGAGAAAGGTTGCCGGGTTCTTATAGACTATTACCCCGACGAGCCGCCAGCGTATGTGTTGAGCAAGAGCCAAAACACCATGCAGAGCCGCGAACTCTCGATGAGGGTGAAGATAGTGAACGACCACTGTGCGAAGCACGGCACTGCCGACTGCTGCTACGTTTCCATTCATGTGAACGCGGCAGGAGGGGACGGCAAATGGCACAATGCAGGCGGCTGGTGCGCATACACATCAAAGGGACAGACAAAGGCGGACCGGCTCGCCGAATGCCTGTACGATGCCGCTAAAACGCATCTTTCGGGCTACGCGAAGCGACTGGAGGAGGGCAAGAAGAGCGGCGCGTACAGCAAGGCGCAGACGGCGATAAGGACGGAAACGAAAGACGGAGACCGCGACATAGAAAGCAACTTCTATGTGCTTGCAAAGACGAAATGCGCAGCCGTCCTCACGGAGAACATGTTTCAGGACACAAAGGCTGACGTGGAGTTCCTGACCTCGGAAGAGGGAAAAGAGGCTATAATAAGGCTTCATGTCGACGGAATACTGAAATACATATCGGCGAAATAGGAATTAGGTTAATAGCATATCATTTATGGTTTTAATGGTTTTTTGTTATAGTTATGAGTTTTATTGTTAGGATAATATCTAAAAGGCTAAACCACTCCCGGTCCGTGAGGATATGGAGTGTTCTTGCCGCGCTGCTATGCGCCCTGTGCCTATCAGGGTGCAGAACATACAGGACGGTGGAGAAGGTGCTCACGGACACGCTAATCGTCCGCGACAGCGTCTATAAGGCTGACACGGTATATCAGACAAGAGTGGAAAGGGAAATCATAGAGCGCGAAATCATAAATGAGAAGATGCAGGACTACCGCTTCGGCGACATCAACGACATTCACGGCTTCCGCGTCGACACCGTCTATATCAGGGAGGTGCAGCGCGTCTATTCAAGCAGCCAGCAGTCGGTGATTGACAGCCTCAACCGCGTCATCAGCGAGCGCATGGGCAGCCAGTCGGTGCGGAAGACGGCGGAAAAGGTGATCGTGGAGAAAGTCGTGGAGAAGTCCGCGACGCTGTGGCAGCGCATATTGAACAT
>JABUUG010000174.1:0-3127 GCA_021443285.1 Bacteroidaceae bacterium | reverse complement strand
CCGTACTTGTCGATGAGTGCGAGCGGGTCGGGCGAGTTGCCGAGCGACTTCGACATCTTTCTGCCGATTTCATCGCGCACGATACCTGTGAAATAAACATTGCGGAATGGGCAAAGGAAAGGCTTGCTTGACATTGCCAAACATTACACCTGAATTTTTCCAATGGCAAAGTTAGCAGGTTTTTCCGAAACCCGAAAACAAACGGATAAATAAACAATGGAAACAATCAAAAAAGACAAAATCAGTTTCGATTTGCTACGTCGGATTGACAAAGGCGAGACAAACCTGTTCGAACTGCCGAACAGGAGAGCGTGCGAGAACGGCAAGTCAATGGGCTACATCTTCGCGCTGAAGCAGGAGCCTAAATGGCGGTTCTCTTTTCAGGTCGTAAAAGACAACTTCCTTCTGGTGCATAGAATAAAATAAGCAGAACCATGAGGATACCTTTCAGCACGGCGGCGATGAACGCAATAAAGAGCGACCTGATAGAGAAACTCAAGGAGGGCGACGGCTCGTTCTTCATGACGAACACCATAGAGGGCGTAACATACCACATAGACGGCTTCTCCATTCAGGAGGGCTACTGGGAGGGGCGCAACTACGCAACCTATGAGGAGGGCGAGTATGTCGTGGACTTCTATGACGCGCAGATAGAGGAAGCGTACATAGAGGACGAGGACGACGAGATGGACGAGTGGTTCAAGGAGTTCGTGACGAAGATATACGACGACAACTTCTATAAAATAAAACGCGAGATAATGAGCCATGGATAAGAGAATGAAACCGAAGGAGGCTGCTGAATACATGGGGTGGAAACTGCAGACGCTCTACAACAACGCAAACAGCATACCTCACAACAAGTTCGGCTACAGGAAAGCCGACCTTGACAAGATAAAGAACTCGTAAAAAACCAAAAACCAAAAAACCAAAAGATATGAAAAGCCTGAAGACATTTATAAAGAAGCATGACGCAGCGATAATAACACTGACCGCTATGGCGGCGGCTGCAATAGTACTCGACATTTTCGCCCTTCCCCTTTTCGGGGTGCTGGCGATGATGTTTGACAGGGGCGAATGAAAGCGGACGGCGCGACAAAGGCGCGCCGGACAGATAAAGCATAATAACATCATTTCTTAATAACTCGTGTGAATTGCTACACTTTGCGCAGCATTTTTTGATTGGAACGCGCGCGGTTCGCGAGAATAGCGCGCCATTTAAAAGACAGCGGAAGCCATAGCGGCAGCGGCGGCTATCGGGGAGGCGCAAATCCTTTTTTCTTATCATATTCAATTTATTTTGTTAGTCTAATTGGCGACAACTGGGATAACAAGCAGTTTCACAAAGTAAGATACATGTTAACAACGCGCCAGCAGGTTCGACTCCTGCGCTTCCGACAAAGCGTGATGAGGCTCGCAAGAGCCGAACACGAACAGTGAACAATAACCCGAATACAGTAATCATCAAAAGACAAAAGACGATGGAACAGAAACTTGACTTGGCGGTCGCAAAGGAGAACTTTGTCGCCGCCTGTGAGAAAGCAAAGAACGTAAGTCTGCTGCAGAACGCCGCAAGCGCGTTCGTGGCTGCCGAGGTGGTGCAGGGGCTGCGCAACGCCCTGACACCCGAAGTGGTCAACGCGGTGTTCGTGCCGCTCGCCAACACAAAGATTGGCTTCCTGACGGACAGAGACCCTGCAAAGGGCTACAGCGGACCGGAATACAGCGCGGACGTGATAAGGGACGCGATAATAGACGGCGCGAGCATCGGACTTCTCCCGATAGGCAACCAGATGAACATCATAGCAGGCCGAATGTACCCGACAAAGGAGGGCTACACCGCGCTGCTGAAGAACATGGGCTGCAAATATAAGATTTATATCGGCACGCCGCAGTTCGACCAGACGAAAGACCACGCACAAATGGACTTCTCAATCCGCTACTGGCTTGAGGACGGCAAAGAAGAGGGCTACAAGTCGGCTGTAAGCGTGAGCGTGAACAAGAACAAGAGCGGCTATGTCGTGAGCAGCGAAGACCAACTCAAGGGCAAGGCTGAACGGCGCGCGAAAAAGCAACTATACGAACTCATAAGCGGCTGCGACCTTGGTGAAGCCGCCGATGTGGACAGCATGGCGATAGACCTTGGGACGGCTGAAGAGGTGCGCGAAAGCAAAGAGGACGCGCTGAAGCGCAAGGCTGAAAAGATGATGCAGCAGGACGGCGGCGCATACCAGCAGAACGAGAAGAAACCCTTTATAGGCGCAAACGGAAACATCTACGAGTATAACGAAAGCCTTAAGAAATACGAGGACAGCGGCAGACAGCCCGAATAGGTAAATGAACGGCGCGGCAATGCGGTCGCGCCGTCTGATGAGAAACACGGACAATAGAACACAAGATGAAATACGAAGAACTGAAGCAGGCGACAAGCGTGCAGCATTCGCTCGACTGGTACAGGGCGCGGCTGGGCAAGATAACAGGCTCGGAGGTCGGCAAACTGATGGGCAAGGGCAGGACGCGCAGCGACATGTGGAGCGCGACGGCAAAATCATATCTTTGCAAGACGGCGGCCAACAGATACATGGACGCGGAGGTAATCTATGACGACGACAAGTTCGGCGAATATCTCGACTACGCGAACATCGAGACGAAAGCGATGCGGTGGGGAACGGAACAGGAGGCGGACGCGCGCCAACTGTTTCAGATGATGCTGGCAGGAACGCAATATTCAGAGTACAGGGTTTCAGAGGTGGGCAGTTGCACACACCCCGAAATAAAGAATTTCGCAAGCAGTCCCGACGGCGTGCTTACAGACCGAGAGACCGGCGAGATAATGGCGTGCCTTGAGATAAAATGCCCCAGTCAGGAGAACTACTGGCGTTACAAGGTGCAGGTGCATGACGGCGAAAGCCTGAAAGAGGCAAACGCGGACTACTACTGGCAGTGCCAGGCCCACATGAGCTGCACCGGGACGAGGGCGTGCTTCTTCATTGCCTACAGCAAATGGGAGGACCGCTGCATACATATCGCGCTTATAGAGCGTGATGATGAAGCAATCGCCCTTATGGAGGAGCGCGTGCGTGCGGCTGAAAAGGTCATTTGCGAGGGTTGTGAGACGCTTTTCAACGAG
>JABUUG010000173.1:7140-11855 GCA_021443285.1 Bacteroidaceae bacterium | reverse complement strand
ATGAACGGGCCGGTGTTGCCGTTG
This sequence comes from Bacteroidaceae bacterium, assembly GCA_021443285.1. Lineage (GTDB taxonomy): Bacteria > Bacteroidota > Bacteroidia > Bacteroidales > Bacteroidaceae > Prevotella. The sequence continues at coordinate 11,831 of JABUUG010000173.1, read as the reverse complement.
AAGTCGATGGACTCCTCAGGGTTGAAGAGCATGTTCTTGCGCGCATCAACCTTCAGGATGAAGTATTTCAGTGCGCCCATGCCTACGATGCGTGCTATGTTGCGGCGTTCCTCTTCGGTCATATCGCTGAACTTCCCAAGCTCCGCGCTGGTCTGGTAGGCGTTGTCTATCATGGCTGCCACAAGGTCGTCGGCATCCACCACTGTGCCTTCGCGGCTCTTCATCTTGCCGTTGGGCAGTTCCACCATGCCGTAGGAGAAGTGGACGAGCTCTTTGCCCCATTTGAAGCCGAGGCGGTCGAGTAGGATAGAGAGCACCTGGAAATGGTAGTTCTGCTCGTTGCCCACCACATATATCATCTTGTCGATGGGGTAGTCCTTGAAGCGCATCTCGGCGGTGCCGATGTCCTGTGTCATATATACCGATGTGCCGTCGGAGCGGAGAAGCAGTTTCTGGTCGAGGCCTTCGTTTGTCAGGTCTGCCCATACGCTGTTGTCGGCGTGCCGCTCAAAGAGTCCCTTTGCGAGACCTTCCTCCACCTTCGCCTTGCCTTTCAGGTATGTCTGGCTTTCGTAGTAAATCTTGTCGAAGCCCACGCCGAGAGCCTTGTATGTCTCGTCGAAGCCGGCATACACCCAGTTGTTCATCTTCTCCCACAGAGCGCGCACCTCAGGGTCGTTGTCCTCCCACTTGATGAGCATCTCGCGGCATTCCTTCATCAGCGGCGACTCCGCCTCTGCCTTCGCCTTCTTCTCATCATCGGAGAGCGAGTTGTCGTAGGTCGCCATCAGTTCCTTGAGCTCTGCGCGGTAGTGCTTGTCGAATGCCACATAGAAGTCGCCGATGAGGTGGTCGCCCTTTTTGCCCGCTTTCTCTGGTGTTATGCCTTCGCCCCATTTCTGCCATGCGAGCATAGACTTGCAGATGTGTATGCCGCGGTCGTTCACGATGTTTGTCTTCACCACCTTGTTGCCGTTGGCCTCCTGAATTTTGGCGAGCGACCAGCCGAGCAGGTTGTTGCGCACATGTCCGAGGTGGAGGGGTTTGTTGGTGTTGGGGGAGGAGTATTCTATCATGACGAGGGGCGATGCTTCGGTTGCCGCCTTCTCTCCGAAATGGTCGTCGGCATTGATGTCGTTCAGCAGCGACAGCCATGAGTCGTTGGAGATTACGAGGTTCAGGAATCCGCCCACGGCGTTGTAGCCGGCAACGACGGGGCAGTTAGCCTTCAGCCATTCGCCTATTTCTGCCGCCACCATGTCGGGCTTCTTGCGTGCAATCTTCACGAAGGGGAAGCAAACGAGGGTGAGCGACCCTTCAAAATCCTTCTTTGTCTTTTGGAGCTGAATCATGTTTTCTGCTATGTCGGCAGAGTAGAGTGTGCGTGCAGCCTCGAGTGCGGCTGTCTGCAGTGTCTGTTCGATATTCATTGTTTTGGGTATCTGTTTGTGTTTGAGCGGCAAAGTTAGTAAAACGGGGATATAACACTCAGCGCAGTCGTGCTATTTGCGCACACATTAATTAATATAGTTTACATAAAACAAGAAGCCTCCGAGCGGCTTCACAGCTTTCGGAGGTTTCATTCTTTAATTAAAATCTAAATCCCTTACTATTTTGGAACGAATTTGTAGTCTTTCTATATCATTATGATTGTGTGTCTTAACTCAAGAGGATTTTAACGCAAGTGCGCGAGTACACAAGTTTTTTTGTAGTGCCCTCCGGGCAACGAGTTGCACAAGTAAGTAGATTTTATGTTCTCTACTTCTCATTAGTGCTTTGGGACAAAAGTCTCGAAGGTGTTGTTCGTGTAGTAGATCACAATCTCCTTGACTTTCCTTTCCTGCGTGTCGTCTTTCTTCGTCAGGTTGAACTTTGATGGCACCGGCTCGTAGATGGCGGTTTGCTTTTTGCTTTCCGTTTGCGTTGTGTTCTTCTGTGGGGTGGGAGTGGGCTGGTCTTCGTTTGCAAAGAGCGGCAGTTCAGCTTTTGCGTTTGCTGCGCTTGTGATGTTGTTCACCGTATTTACCGGCACCATATTGAACATCGGGCCTTCGCCTCCCAACAGCCATGCGTAGGAAATGTTCGGGAATCCGCGGCGGATGGCTTCAACGTGATTTAGGGAAGGGTTTGTCTTTCCGCTGAAAATCTGGCTTAGCGTTGTTGATGTAATTACAGAATCATTAATTATGAGTTCATTATCTTTCAATGATNTGTGCTGCGCTTCCATCAGTTGCTTGATGCGATCCTTCATTTCCGTTCTTTCTTTATGCGGTTGCAAAGGTAAAGTGCTAAATTTAGATAATGTAATGTTAGCGTTCAGATATTTCGCTAAACCTCAGATTATCTAACATTTATCAATCTTTAGGATTTGAAAATCCAAATCTGGTTTCAGATGACTCCTTTAGAATATGTAAAATTTAGAAATCCAAAATAATAAATAATTAACTTGAAGGAATTAGTTTATAATATTGAAATTCAACAGATTAAATATTGGTTTATTATCAAAAGTATGCGTTTTATGCATAGTTTCGGCACAAATATGGGCATTTGGGGCAGTTTAGGCTTAAAACACTCTAACTAAATGCTGTATTATCGTTATAGACAATTACTTATAAAATAATACAGCTGCTATATTATTAAGCATAAAACAATGGCGATTTAGAAATAATAAACAATTTGGTATTTGTAAACACAAAAGTTAAAGCAATCGGAATACCTAAATTCGTGTATTTAGAATTTGTAAAATATAAAGAAATGCCAATTTGAAAATCTAAAAATTTACGATTTGTAAAGATTTAACTTTGGTAAAGATAAAGCCAAATTGTCAGGGAATATCAGAATTTTAAGTTTCTTGCGGTATATCCTACCAGTGGTAAGAAATTTTGGAAATACCGCCTTCACGGAGAGGAATAATCAGGCTATACTGTTGTATTACAGAGGTTTAACCCCATTTTCCAGTGTATGGCTTTTGGTGTAAAACAGCTCTTAAAAGCGAAAAAATAAAAAGTTGCAGCATATTTATACTGCAACTTTTGTATAGTCTATATAGCAAAATAGGGGTATTTACTCTATTTTAACAGGTTTTAGGCTGAACCATCAAACAATCCTAAACACCTCAGACGTCATACGGCATTGTCATAAAACACCCTCAGGCATGTTTCAGTTCATGATGAAGAAGACCAGTTCCTTGAGCAGATCGCCTGGCGTTGCGCTTCTGTTGTCCACTCCCTTGCTTCGAATGTCCGTCTCGCGTATTTTGGAGATAATCTTGAAGGTCTTCATCGGACTGTAGTATCTCAGGGCTGTGGCGTATGGTCTTGCCTGCCATGGGCCTCTGAAGGACAGTGCCTGCGCGATGTTGTTTTCCGTCTTTAGGACATCCATGTAGTGGCATATCATGAGGTTCTGGAAGAAACCGAACAGTATGGGCATTGTCTTGAACGCGTTGTCCTGCGATTTCGGGTCTTTGGCGAAGTAGTCCGCTATGCGCATTGCCTTTGCCGAGTCGTGGGCTGCAATGGCGTCCTGCATTTCGTAGCTGTTGTACTCCTTGCTTATGCCGATGCGTTCCTCCACAATCTGTGGGGTTATCTGCTTTGTTTCGGTGGGAAGTGCGGAGATTACCTTTTCCAGTTCGGAGGCTATTCTGGAGAGGTCGTTGCCGATATGCTCCACCACCATCATCATTGCCTTTGTGTCTATTGACATCGTGGGGTGATGTTCCTCCATATATCCGGCTACGAAGGCGGGCAGCTCGTTGGGATATTTCTTCACGCTTTCATATACGACGCCCACTTTTGCCGCCTTGGAGCATATTTTCTTTCTGCCGTCAATCTTCCCGTTCTTGTGGCATATCACTATGACCGACGATGCGAGAGGCTTGTCGAGATATGCCTCCAACTGTTCCCATTTCTTTATAGCCTGCGCCTCTTTCACTATCACCACCTGCCTCTCTGACAGCATCGGGAAGCGGCGCGCCTGGTCGGCAATCTCCGCCGCGGTGGTGTCAGCCCCATACATGACCACCTGGTTGAAGTCCTTTTCGTCTTCGTTCAGGGCATTCTCCGCGATGTAGTCGGCAATCACGTCTATGTAGTAGGGCTCTTCGCCGTGAAGGATGTATATCGGCTTGTATATGCCGCTGCGCAGTTCCTTCATTATGGAGGCTATAGCGTCTTCTTTCTTTGCCATGTCAGTTCGGTTTGGTGTATTCCGGGATGTCCGGGAGATATTCGTAGGAGTTGTTGGCGTAGTCCATCTTGCAGCAGATGTGCTGCATTCCGTTTGAGACTATGAGGTAGTCCACGTGCAGCAGCATGTTGTAAACGGCTATCTGGTCGAACACCTTCTGTGTCAGCTGCACCGATGGTGCCTTGTATTCTATTATTATGTATGGCTTGCCTGTCCTCCCTAATACAACGCTGTCGCATCGCAGACGCTTTTCCCCCAGCCGCAGCTCCTTTTCGTTTTCGATGAGCGACTGCGGATATTTCTTCACGTCTATGAGAAAATGCACGAAATGCTGCCTTACCCATTCCTCAGGTGTAAGTGCGACGTATCGTCTCCTCAGCGAGTCGTATATCTGTATGCGCCCTTCGTCCGTTTTCCGCATTTTGGCGTTGTATGGCGGAAGGTTCAGCCCGGCAGTGTCGTTAGTCTCTTGCATAGTGGCAATATCTGTTAACTCCTTT
>JABUUG010000173.1:5492-7132 GCA_021443285.1 Bacteroidaceae bacterium | reverse complement strand
TTAACTCCTTTTAACTCCCTTAACTCCCATTTATAGAACAGTGGGATGGTTCCGTGTTTCAGCGATTCCAGATTGCGGTGCATTCCACATTTGGGATGTTGTTCAGCCTGTCGATGAGTTTCTGTGAGGCTGCCACTTTTGTTGCGTTGCACAGGAAGTTCAGGGGGCGGTAGTTGCCTGTTGTGGCTATCTCCACCTTCACGATGTGCTTGCCGGGGTGGTCTTTTATCTCTGTTATAAGCTCCTTTGCATTAAGGATGTCGATGTCCTCGGCTCGTATGTTTAGTTTTATTCCTTCCAGACGTTCAAGTTGTATCTTGCCGAGTTGTTGTACCTCCATAGGTCGGAAGGTCAGCTCCGCGTTGTATTTTGACCTGGGCTCCACCCTTCCCCTCACGCATATAGTGGCGTTTTCCGTCATTATTCCCGCATTGTCAGACCATATCTTGTCAAAGAAGAATATCTCGCCTGTGCCTGAATAGTCTTCGAGCGTGACGATGCCGTAGGGCAGGTTGCCCTTTTTCGACACCCCTGTTCGCACCTTGGTAACTATGCCGCCAATGAAGTTATCCCCTTTCTTTCTCAATCTCTCAAGATAGTTCTCTTCTTTCTTATTGACTGCATTGTTCACGATGGGTTCGTCGTTCTCTTTGTTCTCATCGTTCTCTTTGTCTGGGTTAAGCTCTTTGCATGTCGTATTGCAATAGCTTGTCAATACAGCCTTGAACTCGTCGAGCGGATGTCCGGAGAGGTAGATGCCTATGAGGTCGCGCTCTATGTTGAGTTTGTGTATGTGGCTCATCTCCGTGTATGCCGGTGGCTTGGGGTTGGAAATCTCCACTGCTTCAAAGTCGCCGAACAGGGAGTGCTGTGCCTCGCGTTTGGCTGCTTGGTACTGCTGCCCAAAGGTTATCAGCGTCTTGAAGAACGGGAATCCCTTCGCGTCGGGGGCGTTGTATTGTTCGCGGGGCAGTCCGAGGCAGTCGAATGCTCCGCTGTTGGCAAGGTTCTCTATGCACTTGCTGTTCACTGCGGAGTGGTTTATGCGCTTCACGAAGTCGTATATGTCGCTGTATTCGCCGTTGGCTTCCCTCTCACGCACTATCTCGTCGGCAGCCCCGTCGCCTATGCCACTTATCGCGGAGAAGGCGTAGCTTATGCTGCCGTCCTTGGTTACGTTGAAGGTCTGTCGCGAGTCGTTCACGCTCGGGCCCTTCACGGTTATCCCCATCGCCTTGCATTCGTCGAGCAGTTTGGTGGTTTCCTTGATGTCTGTGCGCCGGCGTGTCAGGAGGGCTGCCATGAACTCCTTGGGGTAGTTTGCCTTCAGGTAGGCTGTCTGGTAGGCCACCCACGAGTAGCAGGCGGCGTGCGACTTGTTGAAGGCGTAGGACGCGAATTTCTCCCAGTCTGCCCATATCTTCTCAAGAATCTTTGGGTCGTGGCCGTTCTTCTTTCCGCCCTCGATGAATTTCGGCTTCATCGCATCTACGATGTCCTTCTTCTTCTTTCCCATCGCCTTGCGCAGTGCGTCGCTCTCGCCGCGTGTGAAGTTGGCGAGCTGGCGGGAAAGGAGCATCACCTGTTCCTGATAGACCGTAATGCCGTAGGTGTCCTTCAGGTATTTCTCCATGCACGGT
>JABUUG010000173.1:1938-5066 GCA_021443285.1 Bacteroidaceae bacterium | reverse complement strand
GGGTCGCGGCAGATGATGAAGCCGCAGGCGTGTATGCCTGTTCCGCGGACGGTGCCTTCGAGCATCCTCGCATACTTTATGGTGTTCGCCTCTCGCTCGTCGGCTGAAGCCGCGGCCTGTTGCAGGGCAGGGGTCTCCTTTATGTAGTTCTCCAGTTTGGGCTTCATGCCTTCTGGCAGACGCTCCGGCATAGCCTTGCATAGCGCGTTAGCCTTATCCAGAGGGAGCTTCTCCACGCGCGCCACGTCCTTTATGGAGTTCTTCGCCGCCATAGTGCCGTAGGTTATGATGTGCGCGCAGTTCTCATGACCGTACTTGTCCATAACCCATTGCAGCACCTTTCCGCGACCGTCGTCGTCGAAGTCGGTGTCTATATCGGGGAGCGAGATACGGTCGGGATTGAGGAAACGCTCAAACAGAAGGTCGTATTTCAGGGGGTCGAGTTTGGTTATGCCGAGACAGTATGCCACAACCGAGCCGGCTGCCGAGCCACGCCCCGGACCGACCCACACGCCCAGCTCCTTCCTCGCACTGTTTATGAAGTCCTGCACTATGAGGAAATAGCCGGGGAAGCCCATCGTCTTCATGATATGCAGCTCGAAGCGTATGCGGTCTTCCACTTCGGCGGGTATGCCGTAGCTGCCTTTTATCAGCGTGTCTGCCGTCAGGTTGTCAGATGTGCCTGAGCCGTAGAGACGCTGCGCCCCCTCGTAGGCGAGCTTGGCGAGGTAGTCTGCCTCAAACTTTATGCGGTAGAGCTTGTCGTAGCCGCCGAGCTTCTTTATCTTCTTCTCGCCCTCTTCCTGCGGCAGAGGGTTCTCGCCGTTTTCGTCAGAGGTGAACTCCTTGAAGATTTGCTCTTCCGAGAATTTGCTCCGCCACTGCTCCTCTGTGCCGAAGTCTTCGGGTATGGGGAAGAAAGGCATGATTGGGTCAGAGTCAAGGCTGTAGAACTCGCATTTGTCGAGTATCTCGCAGGTGTTGGCAAGGGCTTCCGGGACGTCGGCAAAAATCTCGTTCATCTCTTCGCGCGTCTTGAACCACTCCTGCTTCGAGTATAGCATACGGTTGGGGTCGTTCAGGTCTTTGCCTGTTGAGAGGCACAGCAGGTGGTCGTGCGCCTCTGCGTTCTCCTCTTCCACAAAGTGGCAGTCGTTTGTGCATACCACCTTCACGCCATATTCCTTCGCTATCTCCAGCAGCACCGCGTTAGCCTGTTGCTGCAACGGGAATATCTCCCGGTTAGCCCTCTGTGCAGGGTTCTTCACCTCATGGCGCTGAAGCTCCAGATAGTAGTCGTCGCCCCAGAGCCTCTTGTGCCATTCCACAGCCTTCTTTGCGCCTTCGATGTCGCCCGCAAGTATTTTTTTCGGCACCTCTCCGCCGATACATGCCGAGCATACTATGAGGTCTTCGTGGTATTTCTCCAGCTGTTCGTGGTCGGTTCTTGGTCTGCCGTAGAAGCCGTGGACCCATGAGTCCGACACGAGCTTTATGAGGTTCTTGTAGCCGTTCCTGTTCTTTGCCAGCACTATCAGGTGCCATCCGCCGAGGTCTTCGGGGTGGTTGTGGTCCTGGTTTTGCAGCTTCATGCCTCTTCGTGCCACATACATCTCGCATCCGAAGATAGGCTTGAAGGGCTCTTTGCCCTCCTTTTTCCTGCCCTTGTTCAGTTTCTCGCATTCGTCGAACAGCTCCTTTATGCCGAACATATTGCCGTGGTCGGTAATCGCCACTCCCCTCATGTCGTTGCCTGTAGCCTTTTTCAGGAGTTTGGAGATTGCCGACTGTCCGTCGAGGATGGAATAGTATGTGTGTACGTGTAGGTGTATGAAGTCTTGCATAAGTGCAAAAATAATGCTTTTAGGTGGTGAAAAACAAATATGTGTGCCGTTTCTGCTGCAAAAATTAACAAAATGCACCCCACAAATGGAATAAATCTTGATTTTGCTTGCCAAACCTTAATGAAATCCTTAACTTTGCCGCAAATATAGTGAATGCCGATAAGAGTAGCACTACGCCGAATAATCTGAAACACAAATGGGAAAACGCATTAAGAAAATCAAGGACATAAGGATACACCACGAGGGCATAGACCTGCTTATCACATGGAGCGCGGCAATTGCCCTGCTCGGAATAATATTGTGGTACTCCTTCGACTGTAAGGGTCCTTTCTACTTCTTCCTCATCTTTTTGGGCATACCGTATTGTATAGCCGTAAATTTCTTCCGTTGTCCTTTGCGCAAGTTTGAAAACGACACCGAGGGTGTTGTCGTTGCCCCTGCCGACGGAAAAGTCGTAGTTGTGGAGGAAGTTTACGAAGACAAGTATTTCCACGAGCAGCGTAAGATGGTCAGCATCTTTATGAGCCTGTTCAATGTTCACGCCAACTGGTTCCCATGCGATGGTGTGGTTATGGATGTGCGCCATAAGGACGGCAACTTCCATAAGGCATGGCTGCCAAAGGCAAGCGAGGAGAATGAGCACGCCGACGTGCTGATAGTGGCGGACAACGGGCAGAAGATACTGTGCCGGCAGGTGGCTGGTGCTGTGGCACGCCGCATCGTTACATACGCCCGTCCCGACAACTACTGCAGCATCGACGAGCATCTGGGCTTCATAAAGTTCGGTTCGCGTGTGGATATCTACCTGCCTATGGACGCAGAGGTGAACGTGAATATCGGGGAATCTACGACAGGAAACGTTACCGTCATCGGGCATCTGAAGACAAATGACTAATTTATATGTGGAGTTAAAGGGGAGTTAATGTGGAGTTAAAGTGAAGTGAAGTGAAGAGACAAATGACCTATTTGCAGCAGGCAGGTAATGTCACTTAAACTCCCTAATTAATGACTAAATAGTAAATATCCAAATAAGCCTGGTTGCTAAATTGTCAATTGTCCAATCGTAAATGATTTTATGTTCATCAAGAAACATATACCCAACACCATAACAAGCCTGAACCTTATCTCAGGTGCTGTTGCTACGGTTTTTGCCGTGACTGGTTCGCCCGTCATGGCACTTTTGTTTATAATACTTGGTGCAGTGTTCGACTTCTTCGACGGCATGAGCGCGCGTATGCTCCATGTGTCATCGCCCATCGGCAAGGAACTCGACTCCCTCGCCGA
>JABUUG010000173.1:0-1676 GCA_021443285.1 Bacteroidaceae bacterium | reverse complement strand
CATTCTCCTGCTACTTATGCTCATCATGAGCTTTCTGCTAATAGCGGAGATTCCCATGTTCTCCCTGAAGTTCAAGCATCTGAACTATGCAGACAACAAGCTCCGTTTTTGGTTTGTCCTCTCCTGCATACCTATCATAGTCATTTTCCGTCTCTCTTCTTTCGCTGTGATTATTGCATGGTATGTGATACTCTCGGCGTTCAGCGACATACGCTCATGCAGAGAACTTGATTAGCCAGAACCATCACGCAGTCAGCGTCTTCCCCACAACGAATATGTCCCAAGCCTTTTGTGGCCTGGGACATATTCGTTGTGGGGGGGAGGACAACATATATACTTGTCTCCTTTATAAACTCGTGGTATATCTTTTAGGTATGCTAAGTATGCTCTTTAGGTGTGCAAAGTGTGCCTTTTATTTATCCTTTCTGCCAAACAGCGAGAAATGGACGTATCTCTTGGGGTGTGCCTTGAGGTCAACAAGGAGGGAGTCGGCAGAGACAGAGAGCTTGTTGAGGTTGCTGTACAGCTGTTCGTCCTTAAGCAGTTTGCCGATGGTTCCTGTTCCGTTGTTGATGTCCGATGTCATGACATTTATGTCCGTCATCGAATTGTTGAGCTTGGACATTGCCTGTGATGTGCTTTCGAGTGTGGTGTTCACCATCTTCATCGTCTTTGCCACATCCACTTCGGCGAGGTTGCCTGTCAGCACTTGGGCGTTTGCCATTGTTACGTCCGCATTGCTGAGAATCTTGTTGGCTTTGTCGAGCAGTTCGGGGAGGCTCTGGTTGGCTGTGCCAACGAGCTTGTTTGTTCCCGCAGTTGTTTCCTTGAGGTTTGCTGATATGCCTTCAAGGTTTGTTACGGTGTTTTGCAGTGCGGGGCTTGCGAGTATCTTGTTGAGCGATGTGATTATGGAGTCAATCTTCGGCATAAGCATTACGATGTCCGGCACCATCTCTGAAGCCTCTGACAGCACGCCGCCGTTGATTTTTCCGTCAATCATGTCGCCGGGAGACAGTGCGTCTCCGAAGGAGCTTGGCATAATCAAGTCCACCTTCATGTTTCCCATGAGGTCTTTCTGTATCTCTGCCATAGCGTTCTTGGGTACGCGCAGCTGCTTGTCGAGCTCTATGCTGACTACGATGCCGGTGCCGGTGGCGTAGTCGTAGTTTATCTTCGATACGTTTCCCACCTTGAAGCCGCTGGCATATATCGGGACGTTGGGGTGTAGTCCGTCAACATCGTCGAAATGCACCTGATAGGTGTATGTGTTGGAGAAAAGGTTTGTGCCTTTGAGAAACTGTAGTCCGAAGTAGAGTACTATCAAACCAACGATTGCAACCAGTGCAATCTTCACTTCTTTTGTAATGGATTTCATCTTATTTTATTTTTGTCTTTTTCCGTTGTTGAATGTTATCACGAATGCGTCGGGGAAATCGTTAAGGAGTTGTTTCCTTATGTCGAAAGCCTCTTTTCTGTTCTTTGTTTCGCCTATGGTGTATTTGTACAGTCCGTTCTCTTTGTAGTAGAACACGTTCTTATGGCCTTTCAGCTGTGGGTCGGATGCTCCTAACTCTACGTTTGAAGTGAGTATCTGCACCCGGTAAACGATGCCGGAGTTGTCGAAGGTGCCTGTGGCGGTTGATGTGGGTTTATCCGCAACAGTAGTTGCGGAC
>JABUUG010000172.1 GCA_021443285.1 Bacteroidaceae bacterium | reverse complement strand
TTTAACTCCACATTAACTCCACAATAACTACACTTCACTCCCATTTATAGAACCCACCTGAATAGTGAATAACGAAGAATGAATAGTTTGCTACCGCGCAGAAATAGGATACTTGTAACCGGTGCTACGGGTCTGATTGGCTCCGCACTGGTTAGGCTGCTGCTTGCAAAATGCAGTGAGTGGGAGGTTTATGCTGGTTGCAGAAGCAGGGAAAAGTTTGCGGGTCGGTTTGGTACAGAGGCAGAGAGGCTGCGTTTCCTTGAGATGGATGTAACAAAACCCATTGACAGCAATATATGCTTTGACTATATTATCCATGCTGCCAGCGGTGCTGCCCCAAAAGCATTTGCGGAGAATCCGGTGGGGGTGATGAAGGCAAATCTCATTGGAGTAACAAATCTTCTGGACTATGGCATTGCACATGGCGTAAAGCGTTTCCTGTTCGTGTCGTCCGGAGAGGTTTACGGCGAAGGATGTCCGGGGAAATGGAATGAAGACGATAGCGGATATATTAATCCCATGGCTTCACGTGCCTGCTATCCTTCATCAAAGCGTGCGGCAGAGACGCTGTGCGCCGCATACGCCGAGCAATATGGGGTGGATGTTGTTGTTGCAAGGCTTTGCCACACCTATGGCCCCGGCTTCACAGATGATGATGACCGTGTTTATGCCCAGTTTGTCAGGAATGTCAGGAGGGGGGAGGATATTGTGTTGAAAAGCCGGGGCGGACAATACCGCTCGTGGATATATGTAGATGATTGCGTAAATGCCATTCTCACAATACTTCTGAAGGGTAAAAGCGGTGAGGCATATAATGTGGCTGATGAGAAATCGTGTGTCACCATCCGGGAACTGGCGGAAACCGTTGCGGGCATAGCGGGCAGGAAAGTGATCTTTGAACTTCCACCGGAAGCAGAACGGGCGGAAGGACATAACATAACAAAGGCCGTTTTTGACACATCAAAACTGCAAGCCCTTGGGTGGACACCCAAATATGGCATAAAGAGCGGACTACAGGAAACATTAGGCAATATCTTTATCAGTGAATAACGAATAGTGAATAGTTTGCTACCGCACAGACTATTTACATTCAAACATCGCGGCAGCAAACTATTCGCTATTCACTATTCGTTATTCACTATTCACTATTCGTTAACCTATTTATATATGACCAACAAATATTTTGAGGAATTTAAGAAAACACAGCTGCGCAAATGTCAGTTGAAGCAGTTGGCTATTCTTGAAGTTATAGACTCGATATGCAGGAAGCATAACATCGAATACTGGCTTGACGGAGGAACACTGCTCGGTGCTGTCCGTCACAAAGGCTTTATCCCTTGGGACGACGATATTGATGTGGCGATGAAAGAATCGGAAATGGAGAGGTTTGTCAAAATTGCACCTTCAGAATTGCCGGAGAATCTGCGGCTTGAACTACCAGAGAAAGTGAATCCTATCCTAAAACTGCGCGATCTTAACTCTTTCTATCTTGAACCTGGCGACGACCTTAAGGCAGACTACCACAAAGGAGTCTATGTGGATTTCTTCCAATTTGTTGATTATCCTAATGTCAGCAGAAAGTTTGTGAAGAAACATGTACGGCAGATAGGCAGAAGCTGGTCCATACTGCATAAGCAGCACACCTATTCATTACGGTCATTTGTGGAGTTCTTTTATTTCAATTTCAAGTATTGTTATAACCTTACACTATGGAAACTTGCTTGCATGCTCTTTAAGAAAGGCAGATATTTCTCAAATGTGCCGATGCTTAACGGATATGGCATTATGCATGACAATAAATGCTTGTATCCACTTACTGAGGTAGAGTTTGAAGGCAAACGTTTTCCTGCGCCAGCAGATTCAGATTGCTATCTCAGGGAGATTTATGGAAACTATATGGAGATTCCTCCCAAGGAAAAGCAAAAGATACACTCCTACTTCATTCTCTCAGAACTGATGACAAATCATAAATGAAAAAATGAAATTAAATATGGACATTTCTGTACTTATACTTTTCTTCAATCGCCCCAAAACTCTTGAGAGGGTTTTTGAGGCAGTAAGAAAGGCGCAACCCGCACGGCTGTTCCTTTATCAAGACGGTCCGCGGGGGGAGCAGGATATGGAAAGGATTAATGAGTGTCGGCAGGTCGTTAGCAATATTGACTGGGAATGTGAGGTACACCGCAATTTCCAGACGAGGAATTACGGATGCGACCCATCGGGCTTTATGGCACATCGTTGGGCTTTCTCGCTTACAGACAAATGTGTCGTGCTTGAGGATGACGTCGTCCCAACACTGTCATATTTCCGGTTTTGTCAGGAGTTGCTCAATAAGTATGAAAACGATGAGCGTGTCGGCATGATAACAGGTTTCAATTATGACGGCATATCACAGGATGTCTGTTCCGACTATTTCTTTACGTCAGCGTTTGTAAGTATGGGATGGGCATCATGGTCAAGAGTGGTAAATAAATGGGAGGGAGATTATGCATTCTACAAAAAGGAAGAAACAAGAAGGCAGCTGCAAGATATCATTAGGGCGCGTAATTTAAGGAATGAATTTCCCAAGTTATTTGAATGCCATTCGAAATCAGGCAGGGAATTCTTTGAGACAATTTTTAATGCGCATATGCTCTTAAACAGCCAGTTGTCTATTGTGTCAAGAGTTAATATGATACAAAACGTCGGGCTTGGAACGGACAGCACTCATACGAAATCTATGATAGAAACCTTGCCTCATGGCTATAGGAAGATTTTTACGATGCAATCTTATGACGTGGAATTTCCTCTCAGGCATCCTGCTTATGTCATTGACAATGTTTCGTACAAGGAAAGGGTGTATTTTGTTCAGGCATGGAACAATCCAATCCAAAAGATCAAGTATTCCTTTGAGGAGTTGTGGCTCAATCTCAAGAGAGGTAATTTCTCGCATATCCTCAAGTCCGTCATCAACAGGATAAACAAGATTCTCGGCAGGAAGAAGTATTCATAACCCCCACAAAAAACACTGTCTTCGTGGGGGGTAACTGGGGGAGGATTGGCCTCCCGCTCATTTTCTCATTTGACTTTTTTGTAAAGGGCACACTTATGGATGCTAAATGGCATGTTTAGGTGTGCTAAATGGCATGTTTAGGTATGCTAAGAGGCATTGTAATACATTTACAGCTTGCTCAGCTTGAATTTCTTTTGTCAAATAACGATACAAAAATCTGAAGAAAAACACGAAGTCTTGACTTTTTATGCTCATTTGTCGTAATTTTGCAGCCGTTGTAACACATTAATAAGAGACGAATAGTGAATTGCGACATCGACATACAGAACGCAGTCAGGGTGCTGAAGGAGGGGGGCGTGATACTCTATCCTACGGACACCATCTGGGGCATCGGCTGCGACGCCACCAATGCAGAGGCGGTTGCGCGGGTTTATGATATAAAGAAACGTGAGGAGGCAAAGGCACTGATATGCCTCGTTGACAGCGAGGCGCGGCTGCAGAGATATGTGAGGGACGTGCCGGAAGTGGCGTGGGACATTATGGAACTCGCCACAAAGCCCACCACGATAATCCTCGATGGTGCACAGGGGCTTGCGCCAAACCTGCTTGCAGAGGATGGGAGCGTTGCCATCAGGGTAACGAAAGAGGAGTTTTCGCGCCAGTTGTGCTACCGCTTCCAGAAGCCAGTCGTATCCACAAGCGCAAACATCAGCGGAGAACCGTCGGCAGCAACATTCAAGGATATTAAGCCGGAGATAATCGAGGCGGTTGACTATGTCTGCTCTTTCCGCCGGGGAGAAAAGACAAAGCACGCCCCTTCAAGCATAATCCGACTGACAAAAGACAGCACGGTTACGATAATAAGGAAGTAAAGGAGATATTTTGGAGGAGTTAAAGAAGTTAAGGTAGTTAAAGACAAATGTCTTTTCTCAGAAAATATTTGAACAACCACATAGGTAATTTTGAATGTACACAGCTGTTAGAGATAGTATAACGCAGTTGAAAAGGCGGTTCTCAGAGAGGCGTTTGCTGATTATTCTGAGTCTCGCGGTGGGATTCTTCGCCGCTGTGGCAGGGCTTGTGCTTCACTGGATTATCAAGCATGTGCAGCTTCTCCTGACGCAGCATTTCGACCCCGCCACGTTCAACTGGCTCTATATGCTGTATCCTGCCATTGGTATACTGGTTACGGCATTGTTTGTGCGCTATGTTGTGAGAGACCATATCTCGCACGGCATAACGCGCATTCTTTATGCCATAAGCCGCAAGAGGAGTTTCCTGAAGGTGCACAACTGCTGGTCTTCGGTGGTGGCGTCTGCCATAACAATCGGCTGCGGAGGCTCGGTGGGAGCGGAGGCACCTATCGTGCTTACCGGTTCAGCCATAGGCAGCAATCTCGGCAGACTGTTCGGGCTGGACAACAAGATGCTCATGGTGCTTGTGGGATGCGGTGCGGCGGCTGCCATTGCCGGGGTGTTCAAGGCTCCGATGGCAGGACTGGTGTTCACTCTCGAAGTGCTGATGATAGACCTTACGATGGCGGCGCTGCTGCCCATACTCATAGCCAGCGTAACGGCGACGTGCTTCACATACATATTCATGGGCAGCGAGTCTATGTTCCATTTCACGCTCGACAGCGACTGGACGGTGCAGCGAATACCCGCCACGATACTGCTTGGGGCGTTCTGCGGACTGGTGAGCCTTTATTTCATGCGTGCCATGGCTTTCACCGAAGG
>JABUUG010000171.1 GCA_021443285.1 Bacteroidaceae bacterium | reverse complement strand
TTCATCGTCGCCATAGGCTTTGTCTCGCCCTTGCTTGACTTGTTCTCCTTTGGCTCGGCAGTCTGTTGCGGAGCCGTCTTCTGTGTGTGGGGCTGTGCAGCCTGCTGCCCTGTCCCGAGTTTGTGGTCATTCTGTTCCATGTGCAATGATTGTTTTATGGTTGATACTGTGCGAAGCGTGCAGCTCGCGCTCAAGGTTTGTGAATGCGCTTTCGCAGCCGTTCCTTATCTCGTTCGCGGTAGTCATTCCTGCGCGGATACCGCATAAAGTGATTTTTGTTTTCATAAATGTTACGATGATGATTTTCAAGTTAGTGATAGTAGTTTCTTAAGATGTGGCAAGAGAGAAGCAAGGAGGCGGTCGGCATCGGCATGGAGAGTCATCCTCGACCAGTTCCAGCTGAAGTTCTTCCTGCAATAATTTTAGCCCTGGGTTACGCTTGCACATGTCGTGGAAGACCATGCGTTCGGTCGGTTCCATCAGCAGGTAGTCGGCGATATCCAGGCCATTCCTTCGCTGTTCCTCCGTGGCACGCTCCTCAAGGAACGAGCTGATGCGCACGCTCTTGCAGACGGGTTGCAGCATTGGAATCTTCGATTTCCACACATCGTAGGCCCCAAGGTCGGGAAAGAGTATGACATCCCTGCCTTTGAGTGCCCGCAAGGCCCGCGGATTGAAGCATCCTTGCATGCCGCCCGTCGCCATCCACAGGTATTCGGGCACAAACTGCGACGCTATCAATGCCGACTTCTCGCTCTCAACCAGCATCACCGTCTTGTCAGGGTGCAGAGTGAGAAGATGCTCGCCGTACAGGCACTGCTGCAGATGGAACTCGTGCATCTTAAGCTCGCTGTGAACCCAGTTTACACGTGCCCCGTAGCGCTCGTCCTTCACCCGGTGGCCAGTGTCAGGGGCGTAGAGCATGATCTTGCCCGCACGCACGTTGCCGTCTTTGTCAACCTGCCAATAGACGGTGGACCCGCCCCACTTGTTGGCTGTGCCCACATTGTAACGCCGGCAGATGGCCATCGCTTTTCTCTCTCCGAACACGTATGCCAGGAAGAGGAACAGCGGGTTGGTGTCGTATTTGCAAAATGACTTGTTCATGGTCTCTTTGTCGATGTAGTCCGGTTTAGGATCGTGTTTCGTCGACCTGTTGATTCTCTGCCTGCAAGTGGTGCCGTGGTCCTGCCTATTCAGCGCCTCCGGATGGTCTCGGAAGTATTCCGATGGCGAGAAATGATACCCGCAGCTGTTCACATGGTCGCAGATGCCCACCCCCTCAGGGAAGGTGACAAGGCCTTCGTCATCCACATAGGGCGTGAAGCATTTTTGCCGGTGGCATGAGGGACAGGCGAACTTGCGCCGCGGTTTCTTATTGTCAAGATGAAAACGATAATCTTCCATATTGCGTTGTCTTTAGTGGTGTCCCTTGTCCTTTTTGTCCTTTTGTCACTATGGAAAGTGACAAAGTGACAATAGTGACATGGAGGCATCATGGTTGTTCGTTGCGTCGGTAAAGCCCGTGCTCCAGCTTCTCAAAGACACCTTTGTCGGTCAAGTCCTTGAGCCAGCGCTTGACGGTGCGTTCGTTGATGTCAAGCTGCCGACCCGTCTTCAGGGCGTATGCGGAGGTGAACTCGCCGCATAGGCTGTCGATGAACTGCGTCTTTTTTGTACTGTTCACGTTCTGCATGCCTGTCGCCTGCTTGAAGTAAGCGTACGACTCCTCAAAGTACTCGTTGGCGGTTATGGCCGACTCCACAGACACCAGATCCACGGTGTCCCTGCCAGCCTCCCCGCACACATGGCGCAGGATCTGGATTATGAGCGCCAGCTTGGCGGTGATGAGGCAGCGCTTCATCTCGCGGGTGTCAACCCTGGTCTCGTCGGCGACGGCATTGACCGAAGAGATGATAGAGTTCTGCCATGCGAAGAAACGTGTCTTGGCATCGGGCGTGAAGTTCAGGGTTGTCTGCGGCTTGTCCCGCTTGAGCTCATATACCTTGCTGATGATAGCTTCCCAATCCCTCTGGGCCTTGACCGACTGCTCCAGCATCGTCTCGTCCTCGTCGATCCACGGCGCGATGGTGGAGTTCGGAGGGTGTATGAAGAGCACCCTGTCAAGGAATCCGTTGTTCATCCACTTTTCGCTTATCTGGCACAGCAGCGATGTCTGCGTCGTGCCGATGATGTTGATGCAAGGCTGCTTGATGAAGATCGGCATGTCCATGCTGCGTCGGATAACGCTAAGCTGTCCTCCGCTGAATGCTGTGAGCAGCACCTCGTTGACGGGACTCTTGTTGTATCTGTCGGCAGAATTGACCAATCCTATAATCTCGTCATAGACTACCGCCACACCGTCAAGGTTTGCAAAGTGTGCCTGAAGAAGAGCCTCCACGGTAAAGTCCTGAACCACAGTCTGCACAAGGACAGGCTTCGAGGCGCATCCTTTATCCTCTTTGGACAGTGCATCATAGACCCTTTTCTCGTCGATGTAGCGCCGCATCCTTTCCTCGTCGAGTTTCCGGATTGGCAGATATGCAGCCTCGATAGGCGGAGTCTTGCCCAATCCCGGCTTGCCGAAGAAGATGAAGAACAGTGCAGGGTTGGTTCCCCACAGCCCCTTTATTCTCAGGCGGAAAGAATTGCCCATGGCCGTGGCGAAGGCCGACAGCAATGCCGACACGGAGAAATCTATCACATAGTTCTCTGTACGGTTGTGTGTGAGGACGATGGACTGGAAAGGCTGCGGGAAGATTTCGATGGGAATGCTGTCCATGCCAACTTTCTGGGCTTCACTGCGAATGCCGTTGATAACCTCTTCTCGCTTCATGCCTGCTTCCTTGACCCTCTGCCTCCTGTCTTGATGCCGGCAAGCTCGATCGCTTTCTCTGCGTCGACCACAATCTTGCGGCCGATCTGGGTGATTGCCGCGTCGATCTTCCCGCTCTTCTTGATGCGGTTTGCCGTGGGCTTGCTGCAGCCGAACAGCCAGGCTATGCCGTCGATCCCGTAAACATACTTCTTGCTGTCATTGCCGATGACCACCTGGCTGCATGCCTGAGCTGCCGGTGCTGGTTCTCCTTGTTGTCTCGACTCCTGCATCAGTTCCATAAATTCGCCTATGGTCAGGTTA
>JABUUG010000170.1 GCA_021443285.1 Bacteroidaceae bacterium | reverse complement strand
AAATTCTTTACATCTTCAAACTTTAAACTGGAATTTTCCTCGTAAGCACTTACTTTCTGACCTTCTTCGCCCGACACCTTCACAAGGATACGGTAATGGAGTTGAGTGTCTTCGATTTCCGGAATATTGTATACCAGTTCAAGGCAGTAACGATTGTTCTGCGCTCTTACGCTGCTGCTCACTGCCAACAATGCCTCTTTCGGACTAACCAGCCATTTCAGGTACTTTCCCGCCTCAGAAGTATCGTTGTTATCTATAACTTTCACTTCCGAAACATCGTCAACAGAGAAGAACTTCACAATTTCTCCTGTATAGTTATTGACTAATGACACTTCCCCTTTGAAAGGCTTGTCTGTATCGCTCCACAGCTGCACATTATTGCTTCCAAAAGGCATAAGCAGATAAGCATTCTCATTCTGCTTAAACGTGTGGTTCGCTGCCACATCAGACATTCCTTCATTGCCCGCAGAGATACAGATGATATTATCTTTAGCCAGTCCACCGACAAAACGGCTATAAAGATCTGTGCCGTCGTGTGCGCCGAGGTTATATCCTGCTGAAAGGTTGAACACACGGGGGGTGTCATATATTTTAGCATACTCTGTGGTAAGCGCCAAAGTCAACAGCACACGATCCGCGGTTGTAAGTTTTTCGTATTTTGGATTAGGGTCCGCATTCGCTGCTCCCATAATAATGTCGGCACCCGGTGCTACACCTCCATAGCCGTTTCCGAGTTCACGTCCGGCAGCAATTGACGATGTATGCGTGCCATGAAATGTTGTCGGCAGGTCGGTTTTAATCTTCTTGATTTCCTCTGGCGTCGTAGCAGGGCAGTATTCGCCTTTTATGGAGTCGTACACAAGGAACGACTTCACGCGCGAGTTTCCTTGAGCGTCGGTGAATGCGGCATGGTTCGGGTCAATTCCCGCATCCACGATGCCGACGGTGACACCCGTTCCGTCGTATCCCTGCGGCAGGTCTTCGCCCTTATGCACTCTGTCAATATTTCCCTTCTCGCGCGCCTTGTCCATACACAGGTGGGCGGTGCCTGGCGAGTTGACAAACTTCACACCCTTAGTGTTGCAGAGCTGTTCGAGGTCAGATACATTAAGGTCTATCAGCGCGATGCCGCCGGAATAAGCCTGCACTTTTGCGAAACGGTTAATCTCAGGAATTGCCCACTCCTGCACATCGGCTGCCACGCAGATGCGCTCCTTCAGCAAGGGAGACTTGGCGTAAGTCTTTTTCACACTTGTCACCTCCTTCATCTTCAGCGAAAGATTAAGGTCAACCTGAGCCTGACTGAAGGCTGTGGCAGACAAAGCGAGTGCCACAAAAGAAAGAATAAGTTTTTTCATAAAAGAATATTTGTTATCATTATTCAAGTTTCTCATACGCCCAACTTCATGTCCCGTTATTTGCTGAATATGTGGATGATGGCATCTATGGGATGATACAGTATCATTCGCGGCCCTGCCCATCTCATCACTTCGCGCACCGCCTCTCTCATATCCCTTTTGTAGCAGTGCGTCGTACACTGGCGGCAGCTGGGCTTCTCCTGCCCGTACCTGCAGTGGTCGAGGCGCTGGTGGGCGTATTCAAGCAGCTGCGAACAATTGGAGCAGAGTTCGCGATTCTTTTCTTTCTTGCGGCAGTACAGCCGTATCATTTTCTCCACTATGCGCTTCTCGTACTTTATCCTGTCCATAGGATGTGGCATGGTTTGTCAAGGGTATTACTGCTTTAGTAGTATGAGATTTCCCTTGTAATGATGCGGCTGTAGTCGCGTTCTGTCGGGGTTGTGCCTCCGTTCTCCTTGTATTTCATCTTCCCCGTCCACTGGCATTCAGTCCAGTTTCCGTTGGTGTCGAACTTTGTGTAGGTTACTCTGCATATGCCCTGTTCGCTGATGCCGTATGCATTGTTCTCTATCTTAACGGATGTGGGAAGTCCGCTCTTGTAGTTGAACATCTCGTAGTAGGCGGAATAGTCCTCGCCTACGGTCTTCACAGCTGCGAGCATACCGCTGATGTACTGGAATTCCTGAACGGTCTGGGCAGCGTATTTTACCTTTGAGAGCTTGCCCGAAGCGTAGTTGATGACCTGTGCCTGGTGGTCGCCCAGTTTCATGGCGCTCACTTTGCCTTTTTCGTTGAAGACCACACACTCGCGGTCGCTGGTTACAACCTGCTTCACTTTGCCTTTCAGCCCGAGCGACAGGCAGTCAGATTGTTGGGCGAAACCTGCTGCCGCGCAGAAGGCGGTCAGGACTATTAGACAGGAAACTCGTTTGAATAGATTTTTCATGATTTATCTTTGTTGTTAAATGTCTTTACAATCGTTCAAGCAGCATCATCAGTATGAAGCCCGCGAGCAGCGAGAATGTGGCTTGTTTCTGGTAGCCGTGGGAATGGCTTTCGGGTATCATCTCGTCGCTCACCACATATAGCATCGCTCCTCCCGCGAGGGCAAGCATGAAGGGCAGCACCGCGGCGGACAGTCCGCCAAGGAAATAGCCCGTGAAGACGCCCAGCACTTCGAGCATACCTATAGCCAGGGCAATGAGGAATGTGCGCCAACGGCTTACTCCGGCAAGTAGTAGGGGCGAAATGATGACCATGCCCTCCGGCACATTCTGCAGTGAAATCGCCATTGCCACACTGTCCGCACTCTCTGTTGTGCCGCCTCCGAAGCCCACTCCGGCGGCAAGACCTTCGGGGAATTTGTGCAGGGCTATGGCAAGCACGAACAGCAGCACGCGGTTGAGGCTCTGGTTGTTGTGGTGTGCTTCGGGCTCGATGCCTGTCAGGTGGTGCAGGTGGGGGGTTATGTGGTCGAGCAGGTTCAGCAGTACCACTCCGCTCACCACGCCGAGGCAGGGCAGCCACACATCGCTCCATTTGGGCGCAAGTGCGAAGGCCGGCACAAGAAGTCCGAGCACCGAGGCGGAAAGCATAAGGCCTGCGCACAGCCCGATTACCGAGTCGTTCACGCGGTGAGACACATTCTTTATGAAATAGCCCAACGCCGACCCGATGACTGTCGATCCTCCGACACCAATGGCTGTGAGAAATATCGCGTCCATCCTACACCCTTTACATCTCTTTTAAGGTAGGTTCTAAAATTTGGAGTTAAGGGAGTTAAAGAAGTTAAAGGAGTTAAAGACAAATGACTTTTCTGAAGA
>JABUUG010000016.1:23837-28492 GCA_021443285.1 Bacteroidaceae bacterium | reverse complement strand
GAGTTAAGGGAGTTAAGGGAGTTAAGGGAGTTAAGGGAGTTAAGGGAGTTAAAGACAAATGACTTTTTCCCAGAAAACATTTGAACACAAAACACATGGGTAATGTCTTTAACTTCATAATTAAACCATACAGGTAATGTCTTTAACTCCTTTAACTCCAAAGATAATCTCCTTTTCCTCCCCTTTCCTCAGCTCGTCCAGTTCTCCTGCGCCTCTGACGGGCTTATGCCGAAGTAGTCCTTGAAGCACTTGGTGAAGTAGCTTGGGGAGGAGAAGCCCACCTCGTAGGCTATCTCGCTGATGGACTTGTTCGAGGCGGTGAGCAGGCCGCGGGCACGCTCCAGACGGGCGTTGCGGATGAGGACGGTGAGGTTTATGTCGCTCATCGCCTTTATGCGGCGGTAGA
Source organism: Bacteroidaceae bacterium (assembly GCA_021443285.1). Lineage (GTDB taxonomy): Bacteria > Bacteroidota > Bacteroidia > Bacteroidales > Bacteroidaceae > Prevotella. The sequence goes on along the minus strand of JABUUG010000016.1, from coordinate 28,086 downwards.
GCTGCACGCGAGATATGCAGAGCTCGTCGGCGATGTCGGTGATGGAGAAGTCGGAGTCGCTGATATGCCTGTTGATGATGTCGGAAATCTGGTTGAGCAGCTTGATGTCGGTTTTGTATTCCTCGTTCGACTTCTGGTTCGGCACGGTAGCGTCGAACACGGTGGCTGACTGCGCAGTGGAGTCAGGCAGTTCTGCGGAGTCAGACTCTTCCGGGCAGACAGGCTGCTCTGGGGAGTCGGGCTGCTCTGGGGGCAGGAGGGGAGAGGGGCCGGGCGGTTGGTTGGTGGTCTGCGAGACGAGGGTCTTTATCTGCGCCATCATAAGGTCGTTGAGCTGCGCCTTCTCTCTGTTGAATTTTATGAGGGTGAGGATGGCAATGCCGCAGATGACGATGAGCAGTATCGTGCCAAAGAGGATTATCTCCTGACGGTTTATCTTCTCCAGCTGCCTGTCGGTGAGTTTCTCCATCTTCTTGTATTTCTCCTCCTGCTGGCACATGGTCTTGTACTGCAGTTTCATCACGCGGGCGTTGTCCTCATCCACGAGTGCGGCGGGCAGTTCCATCTCCTTCTTGTAGTCCTTCTTTTGCAGAATCTGCTTGGCAAGTATTATCGCCTCGCTGCCACCTGTGGGGTAGATGAATGTGGCGAGCATCTTCCTCTGCATCACCATGTCCACGCCTCCGCCGTCGAGCAGCAGTGCATCGACACCTATAATCTGTATGTCCTTCTCCCGTCCCGCAGCCTTTATCGCGTTGTATGCGCCGAGAGCCATGCGGTCGTTGTGGGCGAAGACGATGTCAATCTTCGGATGCACCTTCAGCAGCGAGTCCATGGCGAGTTGTGCTTCCTTCTCGTTCCAGTCGCAGAAACAGTCGCCGATGATGCTCAGCTGTGAGGCTGGTTTGGATATCTGCGACATGAAGCCCTCGTGGCGTTCCTCTTCGGGCGAGGATCCCTTCAGTCCGCGCAGCTCGATGATGTTGGCGCTTCTGCCCTTGTATTTCAAGCAGACGAACTCGCCTATCTGTCTGCCGATGTCCGTATTGTTCGCTCCGATGAAGGCGGTGTACTTGCTGCCCTTTATCCTGCGGTCGATGAGTATTACGGGTATTCCGCTGTCGTATGCTTTCTCTATGACGGGTCGCACGTCCTCCGCCACATTGGGCGCAACGATGATGAGGTCTTTCCTCTGCGCAATGAACCTCTCGATGTCCTTTATCTGCTGCCGGCTGTCATCGTTTGCAGAGAGCACCTCCACCTGCATGTCGCCCTGGAACCGTGCCTCGCGCTGTATCTCCGAGTTGAGCAGGGCGCGCCAGTCGTCCTCGCTGCATTGCGACACACCGATGCTGTACTCCGCCCGCTTCGTGCAGGAAGAGAACAGTGCAAACATAAATATCAATGGTATAAAAAGGCTGTTTTTCATTGGGCTAAGGTTAGTAACGTCAAAAAATAACTTATAACAATTATTATCTTAAACCGCAGATTCAACCAAATTCACGCAGACCCTGCGGTAACCGGCTTGACGTTTTCACAAAGCGAAGTGACTGAAAGAAATCTGCGTGAATCTTAAATATAAATTCTGCGTGAATTTGTAAATATCTGCGTGAATTTGGTTGTAACCGGCTTGCCGCTTGCCAGAGCAAGAATCTGCGGTAAGAAGAATCCAGAATAACCATACATTCGTAAACAAATGTTTCACAAACGGATATGCAAAATTGGGCAATTCCGCCCTTTTGCCAAAGAAATGACTATAAAAAATGTTACATTTCTTGTAATTTTTCGGCATTGTAGAGATTTTTCAAGCATTTGTCGCATTATTGAAAGCGGCGAAACACATACAGCAATACTTTTGCATTCAGAAAAACACACACAGTAGGCTGAATATTTTTGATTGTTATGTTTTAGGTAAATTAAGGTTAAGTTATTTACAGTAGTTTGTTAGTTAGAGAGGTAGAAAGGTTTTTTCGGGGTAACGCTTTTCTCAATGAAGGATCACTGATTGGAGAACGGAAAAAACTTCATACATTAATTAATAACAATAACTAACAACACAATGGTAAAAACAAAGAAAATTCTTTTGTCGTTGCTGTCCCTCTTCTTCTGTCTGGCAGTCCACGCCCAGGACTTCGAGGCTTCGGGAACAGTGACTTCCAAGGCCGATGGCGAGCCGGTAATCGGAGCATCGGTAATGGAGAAGGGAACATCAAACGGTGCAATCACCGATTTTGACGGAAACTTCAAGTTGAAGGTAAAGCAAGGCGCAGAACTTGTTATTTCCTATGTCGGCTGCGTAACACAGACTCTTTCTGCTGGCAAGGGCATGACTGTAGTGCTTGAGTCAGATGCTCTGGAAATGGAGGAGGTTGTGGTTACCGGCTATACCGTACAGCGCAAGGCAGACCTAACGGGTGCCATCAGCACAGTGTCGGTAAGCGACATCAAGAAGACGGGCGAGAACAACCCTATCAAGGCTTTGCAGGGTCGTGTGCCGGGCATGAACATCTCGGCTGACGGTAGCCCCAGCGGTGCCGCAACAGTGCGCATCCGTGGTAACGGCACGTTCAACGACAATGACCCTCTTTACATTATTGACGGCGTTCCGACAAAGGCCGGCATGCACGAGCTGAACGGCAACGACATCGAGTCCATACAGATTCTCAAGGATGCTGCCTCTGCGTCTATCTATGGTAGCCGCGCTGCCAACGGTGTTATCATCATCACCACAAAGAGAGGCAAGGAAGGCAAGGTAAGAGTAGATTTCGATGCCAGCGTAACAATGTCGAAGTATCAGACCAAGACACCTGTGCTGAATACAGAACAGTATGGCCAGGCCATGTGGCAGGCTTATGTGAACAACGGCGAAGACCCGAACACAAACGCTCTCGGCTACCGCTTCAACTGGGGCTACAAGAACAATATCCCAACACTCTACGGCATGACCATCAGCAGGTATCTCGACAGTGCCGGCACCATGCGCTCCGCCGATACCGACTGGTTTGACGAGATTACCCGCACAGGTCTCATCCAGCAGTACAACGCTTCGCTGAGTCGTGGCGACGAGAAGAGTTCAAGCTTCTTCTCTGTAGGCTACTATGGCAACAAGGGTATCATCAAGGACACCGATTTCAGCCGTATCTCTGCCCGTATCAACAACGAGTTCAAGATTGCTGACATCGTTACCGTCGGCGAGCATTTCACTATGAACCGCACATCAGAGGTGACGGCACCGGGCAATATCCTCACTGATGCCCTCGACCTGCCGTCAGCCATCCCAGTACGCGCAGAAAACGGCGAATGGGGCGGACCGGTTGGCGCATACCCGGACCGCAGGAATGTGGTGTCTGTGCTCGACAAGAACAAGGATAACCGCTACTCCTACTGGCGTCTCTTCGGCGATGCCTACATAAACCTCGCCCTATTCAAAGGCTTTAACATCAAATCGACATTCGGTATAGACTACGCGACGAAGAAACAGAGCTTCTACACCTATCCGTACTCAGAAGGCTATCTGAACAATAATAACAAGAGTGCTGTGGAGAAGAAGAACGAGGAGTGGATGCGCTGGATGTGGAACGCTGTTGCCACCTACAACTTCGTGAAGAACAACCACCGTTTCGACGCCATGGTCGGTATGGAGCTAAACAAGAGCATCTACGAGTATTCTTCTGCCTACAAGGAGGACTTCGCAATTCTCGACCCCGACTACATGCACCCCGATGCCGGTACTGGCAAGGCGCAGTCGTATGGCGGTGGCGACAGATACTCGCTCGTGTCATTCTTCGGAAAGGTGAACTACACCTATGCTGACCGCTACCTCGCTTCTGCCACACTGCGCTATGACGGTTCAAGCCGTTTCGGCCGCAACAACCGCTACGCGCTGTTCCCGTCATTCTCTGCCGGCTGGCGCATCTCGGAAGAGGCGTTCATGCGCCGCACAAAGTCGTGGCTCTCTGACCTGAAGCTCCGCGTATCATGGGGACAGACCGGTAACCAGGAAATTTCAAACACTGCTATCTATACAATCTATCGCCCTAACTATGGCACTACCGACTCATTCGGCGGCCAGAGCTACGGCACTGCCTACGACATCGCAGGCACCAACGGTGGCCAGATCCTCCCAAGCGGATTCCGTCGCGAACAAATCGGCAACGATGACATCCGCTGGGAGACTACCACCCAGACAAACTTCGGTCTTGACTTTGCATTCCTCGACGGCGAGCTGTACGGTTCGTTTGAATACTAC
>JABUUG010000016.1:21277-22728 GCA_021443285.1 Bacteroidaceae bacterium | reverse complement strand
CTCTGGAACTACGACCTCCGCAGCGACGACTGCTACAAAGGCGGTTCAGGTCTGGAGGACGGCGCAGTGTTCAACGCGCTTGAGACATGTATCGGCATACGCACTACCGACTGGAACATCAACGATATATGGGAGCGTCTGTACAGATGCATCACCCGTGCAAACACTGCACTGCAATGTCTCGACGGAATGGACGACTCTTATGAACTCAAGACACAGCGCATCGCCGAAATGCGGTTCCTGCGCGCTCACGCCCATTTCATGCTGAAGGAGCTATTCAAGAACATCGTTATCATTGTTGACGAGAATCTTCCTGCTGACGACTACACCACACTCTCAAACGTAACATACAGCAACGACGAGCAGTGGGCACTCATAGCAGAGGACTTCCAGTTTGCCTACGACAACCTCCCTGTAAAGCAGGCAGACACCGGCCGTCCCACAAAGGCTGCCGCCGCTGCTTACCTCGCAAAGACATACCTCTTCAAGGCATACCGCCAGTCTGAGGAATCGCACAGCGTGAAGGAGATAAACGGTACAGACCTCGACCAGGTACTGAAATACACAAACACATCAATTTATGAGAACGAGGCGAACTTCAATCTTGAAACGGACTATGCCAACAATTTCCGCCCGGAAACAGAGAACGGCGTGGAGAGCATCTGGGCATACCAGTACTCTATGAACGACGGTACATACCTCGGCAACCTCAACTGGGGTGTCGGTCTCTGCACACCGTGCATCATCGGCGGCACAGACTTCCACAAGCCTTCGCAGAACCTCGTGAACGCTTTCCGCACAGACGCTTACGGTCATCCTCTCTTCGACACTTACAACGACAAGGACTACGATGTGAACACCGACAATGTTGACCCGCGCATCTTCCACACCGTTGCCATGCCAGGCTTCCCATTCAAGTACAATCCGGAACACATGGTGGAGAGAAACGACGACTGGTGCCGCAGCAAGGGTTTGTACGGCTACTATATGTCGCTGAAGGAGAACGTGGATATCGACTCGCCATACCTCATCAAAGGCTCATACTGGGCAACACCGATGAACCATATCGTGCTCCGCTACGCCGACGTGCTGCTCATGCGCGCAGAGGCACTGATACAGAAGGGCGGCAATGTGGATGAGGCTGTCCAGCTTATCAACAGGGTGCGTAGCCGCGCAGCCGCCAGCCTTAGTATGATACTCAACTATCCGCAGGACTACAAAGCCTCTATCAAGTGTGCGCCGTACACTGGCAGCTATACCAGAGAGGAAGCTCTCAAAATGCTGAAGTGGGAACGCCGACTGGAGTTCGCGCTTGAAGGCAGCCGCTTCTTCGACCTCGTGAGATGGGGCGATGCACAGACAGTGCTCAACAACTTCTTCGTCACAGAGACCAAGAGATGCTCCATCTACGCCAAATCTGAGTTCAACAAGAACAAGAACGAGTATCTGCC
>JABUUG010000016.1:16750-19488 GCA_021443285.1 Bacteroidaceae bacterium | reverse complement strand
GGCATCGACGAGCAGGACGCTGCCATAGGTACAGGAAGCATCACGCTCAAGGACGGCAAATACTACTGCTACTACACTGGTGAGAAATACAAGCCGACAGCAGATCAGAGCCGTCAGGTGGTGCTGCGCGCCACATCTGATGACGGCATCAAATGGACAAAAGACCGCACCTTCGCCCTCTATGGCAAAGACTACGGATACGACTCCAACGACTTCCGCGACCCACAGGTGTTCCAGACAGAGGACGGCACATACCACATGATTATAGCCACCCTCAAGAACGGCAAGGGTACCATCGCTGACTTCACATCCAATGACCTTATGACATGGCAGCCCGCCGGCGACTTCATGAATATGCAGTGGGACCGCTTCTATGAGTGTCCTGATGTGTTCAAGATGGGCAACTACTGGTATCTCATCTACAACGACAAGACCAGTTTCATGAGAATGCCGCAGTATTTCAAAGGCGCAACGCTTGAAGAACTCAAGGCTTGTACGGCAGGAGATGCCGGACGCTGGCCGGACTATCGTGAAGGAAAGCTCGACGGTAAAGGTATCTACGCTGTGAAAACTGCTTCTAACGGAACAGACCGCCTCGCCTTCGGATGGTGTCCTACTCGCGCAGGACAGGACAGCGGCAATGTGCCGGCAGAGTCTGAATGGGCAGGAAACCTCGTGTGCCACAAGCTTATCCAGCACCAGGACGGTACTCTCGCCTTTGGTCCGCTCGACACTGACAGATACAAAAACACAAAGGAAGTGAAAATCATTGCACCACAGGGCGCAGGATATGATGTAAAGGAGGGCGACTCCATCATGTTTACCCGACTTGAATATCACAACAAGCTCACATTTGATGTTACACTCTCCGACCTCTCAGGCCGCTTCTCTATCGACTTCGCGAGCGGTACAGGCAGAAGTTCTTACTATGCTGTCCAGGTGAACGCTGATGAGGGCAAGGCAAACTTCGAGAAGAAGGGCGTTGACGCAAAATGGCTGCTCGATTCGCAGTTCAAACAGCCAGCCGATGGTGTTTACCATGTTACGGTATGTACTGACCAGTCGGTATGTGTAGTATATATCAACGACGAACTCGCCTTCACAAACCGCATCTACAACATCCAGAAGAATCCATGGTCGATAACTGCTATCAAGGGCAACCTGAAGGTTGAGAATGTAAAGATGAACTGGTATTAATGACTATAAAACTGAAAAATCATGAAAAAGATAATTCTTTCCCTTGCAGCCCTCTGCTGCACTATCGCCTTGCAGGCAGAAAATGTATGGACTGGCAGCCACGCCGTTTCATGGGATAACACGATAACAATCGCTGCTGACAAATTCGCAAATGCGCAGGTGGGCGACCTTATGACACTCTCCTTCACAGCCACAGAGGCTGATGTCATAGAACTGAAAAGCGATGGCAAACGACTCGCTGGCACACGCTTCCACCAGTTCTATCCAGACCAGACCAAGATGGAGACATATATCACCGCCGATATGCTCAATGTGCTGAAAGCCACTGGTCTTGAAATTTGTGGAAACAAGTTCACCGCCACTTCAGTCGATTTTGACAATGTCGGCTACAATATGCCCGATGGCGCTATATGGGCAGGATGGTTCTGGTGCGATGACTGGAAGACTCTGGAACTCTGGAAGGAAGCCTTCGATAAATACAACGGACAACGCTATCTCGTCGTTAATTTCTCTGAGGAGTCATACGACTATGAATACGAATTCAACATCATCTCCACATGGGAGAAGGGAGCATTCTCCAATGCCTCAAACACCTCGTATGAGAAGACTCGCATCGTACTTGACACGCAGAAACTTGAGGGCGGACTGACTGCTGCCATCGAAAGCAACGACCGCGTAATGTTCCAAGGCAACTGCCGCACAGAGGGCAAGGGCTTCAACATCACAAGTATCATTCTCTCTGACAGCGACCCCACCGCAATATCCAAGATAGAGGCTCAAAAGCGGACTGACGACAACCGCTACTACAATCTCAATGGTCAGCAGATAGCTAAACCCACCCATGGTATTTGCATCCACAACGGGAAAAAGATAGTAGTTGCCGGAGAATAATTCATTGATTCTTACGTTATTATTAATGCTATGAAAAGATTCTTCCTTAACACATTGTTCATACTCTCCGCCCTTTGTGCTTCGGCACAGGGTGTGGAGGTGCAGGTGCTAAACACTGTGGCTGGTCTGGTGAAGATTACCGACGCCAGCAGCCGCTATGTGCTGCTGCCAGTACAGGAGTCAGCACCTGAGTCCGATGTGCGCGTGGTGGTTGACAACAATACCGCCTTCTCGCGCAAGGTGAAACTTGCTTTCGACAAGATTGACTACTATGTGCCGATGGATATGTCGGCATACAAAGGCAGGAATGTGACGCTGTTCGTGCATGTCCTCGCCGACCGCAACACCGTAACCCCCGCAGAGAAGTGCATCTGGACGAAGAAGACCAAGATGGCGGACTCTTTCGACACGAAGAATGTGGAGAAATACCGCCCTGCCTTCCACCACACCCCCCTCTACGGATGGATGAACGACCCTAACGGCATGTTCTACAAGGACGGCGTATGGCATCTCTACTATCAGTACAACGCCTACGGGTCGGTATGGGGCAATATGTCGTGGGCACACTCCACATCGAAAGACCTCATACACTGGAACCATGAGCCTCTCGCCATCGACGCCAACGGCTTCGGCACTATCTTCAGCGGCTC
>JABUUG010000016.1:13993-16618 GCA_021443285.1 Bacteroidaceae bacterium | reverse complement strand
TGTTCAACGGCAACCCCGTCATCGCCAGCAACAACGAGTGCCGCGACCCTAACCTCTACTGGAACGAGCAGACTAAGGAGTGGAACCTCTATCTCGTGTCTGCCCTCACCTACGAGGTGTGGTTCTACACATCAAAAGACCTGAAGCACTGGACGAAGGCTTCCGCTTTCGGCAACCACGGCAGCAAGGGCGGAGTGTGGGAGTGCCCTGACCTGATGAAGCTCCCTGTACGCGACAGGAAGGGCATGGAGAAATACATGCTCATCGTGAACATCAACCCCGGCGGACCTTTCGGCGGCAGTGCCACACAATACTTCGTGGGCAACTGGGACGGCAAGACATTCACCTGCGACAGCCCGGCAGAGACTGAAAAATGGATGGACTTCGGCAAAGACCACTACGCCACCGTCTCATGGGCTAATGCACCTAAAGGCCGCAACACCGTCATCGCATGGATGAGCAACTGGCAGTATGCCACGGTTGTGCCTACCATGCAGTTCCGCTCCGCCAACTCGCTGCCACGCGACCTCGACCTCTTCACGGGCGACGACAAGGAGCTGTATGTCGGCGTGAAGCCTTCGCCGGAGGTGGATGCACTGCGCGGCGAGAAGGTTGTGGCCAACACCTTCACTGCCGGCAAGACCGCAAGCTCGTTCTCGCTGCCGAAGGACGGACTGTGCGAGATAGACCTCACCTCCGCTGTTTCCTCTGCAAAGAAGCTCATCCTTACTTTAACAAACGGCAAGGGAGAGAAGGTGGTAATGACCTACGACACTGCCGACAAGACTTTCGCTATGGACCGCACGAAGAGCGGCATCGTGAACTTCTCAGCCGACTTCCCTGCCGTAACAAAGGCACCGCTCTTGCAGCCGAAGGCAATGACAAAATCTGCCTCCATGCGCATCTTCATCGACCGCAGCTCTATAGAGGTGTTTGAAGGCGAGGGCCGTTTCGCAATGACAAACCTCGTGTTCCCAACCGAGCCCTACACCACCCTGACCGTTGAGGCTGAGGGCAAGGCAAAGACTAACCTAACCGTATTCGCACTAAGCAACATCTATTAATTATGAAGTTAAAGGAAGTTATGCGCCTACGGCGCGGAAATTAAGGGAAGTTAAAGGACATTACCTATATGGTTGGTGTTCAGTTATCAGATAAAAAGTCATTTGTCTTTAACTCCTTTTACTCCCTTAACTCCCTTTAACTCCCCCCCAAGTTACCATCCCCTGCAATATGAAAAAAACTAACATTATCGCACTGCTGCCCGTACTGCTGTCTTTCTTTGTAATGGGCTTTGTTGACCTCGTCGGCACAGCGAGCAACTATGTGAAGGACGACCTGCAGCTCTCCGACACGCTTGCCAACTCTCTGCCTTCGCTCGTGTTCTTCTGGTTCCTCATCTTCTCTATCCCCACCAGCCTGCTGATGAACAGGATAGGCAAGAAGAATACGGTGCTGCTCTCTCTCCTCGTTACTGTCCTCAGTCTGCTCATCCCTATCCTCTGCCACGGCTTCTACGGTCTGGAGAACAAGGATGCCTCTATCGTTGTGATGGTCATCAGCTTCTCGCTGCTCGGCATTGGCAACACGCTCATGCAGACATCGCTCAACCCGCTTATGGCGCTGCTCGTAGCCCCTGAGAAGATGGCGAGCAACCTCAACCTCGGACAGTTCATCAAGGCTTTCGCCTCTCTCATCGCTCCGGCTATCATGACATGGGGCGCCACACAGGTTATCCCTCAGTTCGGACTCAACTGGATGGTGCTCTTCCCCATATTCATGGTTGTCGGCATCATCGCCACGCTCTGGCTCTACGGCACAAGCATTGAGGAGAGCGACACCCGCGCCAATGAGGGCGATACTGTGTCGGTAACGTCGCAGTTTGCCAACTGCTTCAAGCTCCTTGCCAAGCCATTCGTGCTGCTCTGCTTCCTCGGCATCGTCTGCCATGTGGGCATTGACGTAGGCACAAACACTGTCGCCCCGAAGATTCTCTCGCAGAGCCTCAACCTCAGCATCATGGCTCCGGAGGTTGCCCTCGCCGCATCAATCTACTTCATCGGCAGAACGGTGGGCAGCTTCAGCGGTGCGGCGGCATTGCAGAAACTCTCCGCAAAGACATTCTTCATCGTCTGCATACTGTTCATGCTCCTCGGTATGGTCTGCATGATTGCCGGTCTGCAGATACCTATGGATGCCTCTACAGCCACCGCCGTCCTCTATGCCGGCTGCGCACTTGTGGGCTTCGGCAACGCCAATGTGTTCACCATCTGCCTCTCGCAGGCACTCATCTCTGAGCCTAAATACCAGAACGAGGTGTCGGGCCTGATGATTATGGGACTCTTCGGCGGCACACTCTTCCCACTCGCTATGGGCGTCGCCTCCGATGCTGTCGGACAGGTGGGCGCAGTGGCGGTGATGATTGTCGGCGTCGCATACCTCGCTATCTATTATTTTAATATCAAGAAATAAATAATCTGAGTTTCGCAAGCTCAACTTTCATCTGGAGTTAAAGAAGTTAAGGAAGTTAAAGACAAATGTCTTATTCCGTGAAACTGTCTAAATATAACATCTTGTAGGGTAATGTCTTTAACTCCTTTGACTCCCTTAACTCCTTTAACTCCC
>JABUUG010000016.1:0-12380 GCA_021443285.1 Bacteroidaceae bacterium | reverse complement strand
GGATTCAAGTTCATCTCCTATGCCGTGTGGTGGATACGTCAAAGCATCCTGCAGGCGCTCGCCGAGCAGAGCCGCATCGTACGGCTACCACTCAACCAGGTGGGATCGCTCAACAAAATCAGCAAGGCAACGGCAAAGTTTGAGCAGGAGAACATGAGAGAGCCATCGCTCGAAGAGCTGTCTGCACTTACGGGACAGGACGAGCGCACCATCACAAAGGCGATAAGCGCAGACCAGCACCACGTCAGCTTCGACAAGCCTTTCCAGGACGGTGAGGATAACACTCTGCTCGACGTGATGCCTTCGGGACAGGCTGACCGCGCTGACCGCATCGTTGACCAGCAGTCGCTTGAACACGACATACAGAATGTGCTCGACCATGTGCTTAACGAGCGTGAGAGCTTCATCATACGCAAGGCGTTCGGACTCGGCGAGCAGTCGATGGGACTGGAATACATCGGCGAAGAGCTCGGACTGACTCGCGAACGTGTCAGACAGATATGCGACAAGGGCATACGCAAGCTTCAGGAAAGCGGCAAAGCCCAGATACTGCAGAAGTATCTGTAACACATTCCTCGCAAAACATACAGACAACCATAAGACTTGGGGTGCCAGTTTCGTTAATCAACGAGACTGGCACCCCAAGTCTTATGGGCATCTCCTACCCTCTCCAATTTCCATACCTTCCCACCCCAAGGGGAGGAAGCCTACAGCAGGAAGCCTATCAGATGTCCCACCCATCCGCGGAACTTCTGCCATCCTGTACGCCACTCGTTCCACTTTTCCTCTGTCAGCCGCCAGCTGCGGTGGTGCTTGTCATAGTCGAACATCTCGTCAAGCTCTTTTGTCGTCTCCCGGTCGAGTATGACGAGGTTCTCCTCATAGTCGTATTTCAGGCTGCGCGCATCGAGGTTTGTGCTGCCTACGGTGCAGACCTTTCCATCGGCCATTATAATCTTTGTGTGGTGGAAGCCCCCCTCGAAAATCCATATCACCGCCCCGCGCTTCATGAGCTTGTGGGCGTTGTAGTAGTTCACGTCAGGCGTCAGCGGCTCATCGCAGCGGCTGCTCAGCATTATCTCCACCTTCACTCCGCGCTCCAGAGCATTGTACAGACTGCGTTTCAGACTGCCGACGAGCGTGAAATATGGGCTGATAATCCTTATGCTGTCCTTGGCATTATCTATGCAGGCATTGAAGAACGCACGCATTATCTTCGGCGAGAGATGCGGCTCACGGTTGGCGACTCCTATCTTCTTGCACCCCGCAGTGGCGGAAGAGTCGGGCTTCAGCCCCGCAGTGATATACGCAGCGTCCTCCCCACCGTGGTAATACTCTGCGCCCCAGACATTCTGCTCGGCAATCCTGTTCCACGTCTTCAGGAATATTGCCTGCAATTCATTGACAATATCGCCCTCCACACGACAGTGCATATCGCGCCATTCGCCCACCTGTTCGGTGCCTTTCAGGTAATAGTCAGCCACGTTCATGCCTCCCGTATATGCCACTCTGCCGTCTATGACGACTATCTTCCTGTGGTCGCGGCTCCACACATGGTTTATCCAGGGGAAGCTCAGCGGGTCGAACTCGAATATTTCTATACCCCTATCGCGTATCTTCTTGATGTGGCGGCTCTTCAGCGGCCTGTTGTTGGAGAAGTTTCCGAAGGCATCATAGAGCGCACGAACCTTCACCCCTTCCTTTGCCTTCTCCGCAAGAACATCGAAGAGAAGACCGGCAATGGAGTCGTTGCGGAAATTGAAATACTCCAGATGGACCGAGTGCCTTGCCTTACGGATGGCGGCAAACATATCATCGAACTTCTCCTGACCTGAACGTAGAAGCACAAGACTGTTGTTGTCGGAAAAGCGCACGCCCTCCTGCTGCATCACATCGCATACCGCACTCTCAAGCGATTGCGCCCGCAGCACACCACTGAATGTCGCGTATAATATTATTAATGTGTATAGAAACCTCATTTTCATACAAGCACCCTTTGTTTTAGGAGTTTAAGGAGTTAAAGACATTACTCTACAAGTTTTAATACATATAGTTCTCTGGAGACAAGACATACGTCTTTAACTCCTTTAACTCCCAACCTCAGTTACCACTCCTTTAACTCCAAAGAAAGACTCCTTTAACTTCCAACAACAAAACTACACCTTCGAATACGCCGGCGCATCAATGGGGCAGAACTCCTTGTTCTTGTACTTGAAGGTGGCCGCCGAAGCTATCATCGCCGCATTGTCGGTGGTATAAGAGAACTTCGGGATGTATATAGTCCACTTGTATCGTTCGGCGTGGTCGCGGAAAGCGTTGCGCAGCCCCGTGTTTGCACTCACTCCTCCTGCCACAGCCACGTGCCTGATGCCCGTCTGCTTCACAGCAAGCCGCAGTTTCTTCATCAGTATCTCTACAATGGTGTACTCAATGCTTGCGGCAATATCCTCCTTGTTGTGCTCCACAAAGTCGGGGTCTTCCTCAATCCATTTGTTCAGGCTGTAGAGGAAGCTGGTCTTCAGTCCGCTGAAGCTGTAGTCGAGATTCTTAATGTTGGGTTTTGCAAACTCGAATGCCTTCGGGTTTCCCTGACGTGCCAGGCGGTCGATGATGGGTCCGCCGGGATAGCCCAACCCCATCACCTTAGAGCATTTGTCTATCGCCTCGCCCGCAGCATCGTCGATGGTCTGCCCGAGTATCTCCATCTTGTCGTAGGCGTCCACACGTATTATCTGGCTGTTGCCGCCCGAAACGAGCAGGCAGAGGAAGGGGAACGGTGGGAAATGCGCCTCGCCGCCGGTGCCGTCAGCCATATCTTCCGGGCTTTTTATGAAATGTGCCATGACATGCCCCTGGAGGTGGTTCACGTCGATGAGCGGAATGTTGAGGCTGCGTGCCATACCCTTGGCAAAGCTCACGCCTACAAGAAGCGAACCCATAAGCCCCGGTCCGCGCGTGAAGGCTATTGCGGAGAGTTGCTCCTTCCCCACCCCAGCCTGTTTCAAAGCCTCGTGAACCACAGGCACCACATTCTGCTGATGGGCACGCGAAGCCAGCTCCGGCACCACTCCGCCATAGTTCTCATGCACCTTCTGCGATGCCGTTACGTTAGACAGCAGCACGCCACTGCGCATAACGGCAGCCGAAGTGTCGTCGCACGAAGACTCTATCGCAAGTATTGTTATATCTTTCTCTTCCATAATTCAAATCTGTTTACGCTGTCTGCTATACGAAGTATATCGCTGTCCGTAAGCGTCGGATTGAGCGGCAGGCTCAGTTCCTCGCGATGAATCATCTCTGTTACAGGCAGGGACAGACTGCCCAATTCTTCGCGGTAGCACTCCTGACGGTGGGGCGGAACGGGATAGTGTATCATCGTCTCTATGCCGTTCTGCAACAGCCACGCCTGCAATTCATCGCGCCTGTCGCACAGTATGGGGAAGATGTGGAACACGTTCTCTCCTTCGGGCATACGCCTTGGCAGTCGCACGCCATTCTTTCCACATTCTATATTGTCGTAGTACAGCCTTGCCTGATGCTGCCTTATGGCATTGTCCTCGTCAAGATGTCGCAAGCGCACACCGAGAAGCGCAGCCTGCATCTCGTCCAGACGACTGTTGCGGCCCTTCAAGCGGAAGGAATATTTGCGGTCGGACCCGTAGTTGCGCAATGTCCTTACCGCCTCGTGCAGTTCGTCGTCATCGGTTGTTACCGCTCCCGCATCGCCTAATGCACCGAGGTTCTTGCCGGGATAGAACGAATGGCCCGCAGCATTGCCCAGACTGCCTGTGCGACGTCCGTTGCAGACGCATCCCTGTGCCTGAGCATTGTCCTCCACAAGCAGCAGACTGTGCTCACGGCATATCCGCCCCACCTTCTCCATATAGGCATTGCGGCCGTAGAGGTGGACTATCATGATGCTGCGAGTCCGTGTGGTTATGGCGGACTCCAGTCTGTCAGCGTCTATAAGAAGGGTGTCGGCGTCAGGCTCGACAAGCACTGGTGTCAAACCGTTTTCCGTTATTGCGAGCAGCGAGGCGATGAAGGTGTTTGCCGGCACTATCACCTCGTCGCCGGGCTTCATCCTGCCCAGTTCTATATAAGCCCGGTATATCAGTGTTAGGGCATCGAGTCCGTTGCCGCAGCCCGTGCAGTGCCTGGTGCCTATATATCCGGCATAGCTCTGCTCAAACTGCTCGCACTCCCTGCCGAGTATGTACCACCCGGAGTCGATAACCCTTGCGGCGGCGAGCTTCAGTTCGTCTGCATAGCGTGCATTATGCGCCTTCAGGTCATAGTAGGCTGTCATCCCAACGACTACTTTATCAGGTTGGCTATGGTGGCAATCATTGTCGCTATGGATGCTGCACCCGTTCCGAGGCTCATCATTTCAGCCACACTCATCGAGCTTGCGCTCTTCGACGGTATGACGATTTCGCATCCCGGCTGCGGCCTTGCTCCGTCTGTAAGGCGGGAAACTCGGCCGTTCATGTATATGATGTAAGCCTTGCTCTTCTTTGCCTTGCCGGAATAGCCGCCCGCAAGGTCTATGTAGTAGCGTGCCTTCTTGCCTTTCACATATCCAACGGTGTTCGGATACATCACCTCGCCGTTCACCTTGACAGTAGAAACATATTCCGGCACTACTATCCTGTCGCCCTCACGCAGTATGATGTCCGCCTCGCTGCCGGGATTCTGAAGCGCCTTGTCAAGCTCTATGCCGACATAGTAGGTGTTGCCGATATCGTATTTCTCCGTGCCAGCCAGTTTGTTGAACTCCTCGTATGTTACCTTCGTGCCGTTCTTCATCACCTCTTTGAGCAGGTCGCTTTTCTTGTCCTCAACAGCCTTCTTCAGCACCGTTTCCATTCTGATGCGCTCAAAATCATTGATTTTACGCTCCAGTCTCGCACCGCGTGCATAGGCTATGTTGGTCAGGCCGCCCGCAGCCTTGATTACGTCCGACAGGCGCTGCTTGTTTGTTGACAGTGTGTATGTGCCGCCAAACATCACCTCTCCTTCCACATCCACATTCTGCTGCTTGAAGAAGCCCGGGCTCTTGCGCACATACACCTCGTCGAAAGGCATGAGGCGGAAGCCCGGCTCGCCGTCAATGACAAACCCTTCCTTCAGCGCAAACGAGTAGGTGCGGGCAATCAGGGAGTCGGACGTCAAGGCACTCGGATTGGACACTCGGCGCGACACATCGACCTTCACCGTTGAGGCAGTCTCCTTCAGTCCGCCGGCCTGCAGCACGAAGTCCTCTATGGTCTCGTTTTCAGCGTATTTGTACACTCCGGGGAAATGCACCTCGCCGTGTATGCTTATCGTCCGCTCTTTCATCATCTCCGACTTTGTCGGCACGAACAGCACGTCGTTGGCGCGCAGGGGTATGTCTGGCACAGTGCCGTCCATGATGCCCTTTATATCTACCGACAGGGCTTCGAGCGAGCGGTCGTCCTTCATTCTGTGCATCACGGCATGTGCCGTGAACGCCTCCTCCTTCAGACCTTCGGCGGCAGTCAGGAGCGCGCGGACGGAGTTGATGCTGCCATCCACTTGATACATGCCCGGACGGAAGACGGCACCCTTTATCTCGACCATGTTGGAGTAGCGCGAGATGATGGAATCCACCGTTATAGAGTCGGCATCGGTAAGTCTGAACGACGCCATGTCGAACTCATCCACACTGTGCACGGAGAACTCCCTGCCTGTGCGGCGTATCAGGCGGACGGTCTTCTTGTAGGCATCGCCAGTGAAGCCTCCGGCATACCTTATCACATCGGCAAGCGTCTCGTTGCGTTTCATCTCGTAGTACATCGGGCGTTTCACCTTACCCTCAATGCTCACCAGACTCTCGTATGCGCCGACAATCACCACGTCGTTGTCAGCCAGCCTCACGTTGCCCGTCAGCCTTCCGTTCAGTATGTAGTCGTATATGTCCACAACCGACACGAGCTGGTTGTTGCGGAACACCTTTATGTTGCGCAGGGTGCCGAGGTCGTCCACACCGCCTGCCATGTACAGCGCATGGAAGACGGAGGCGAACGGCGATACGGTGAACGTTCCCGGTGTCTTCACATTACCCATGACATTCACCATTATGGCGCGCGTCTCGCCCACACTCAGGCGTATCTTCGACGAGCTGTAGCGCGAACCGAGGGTGCTGCGCAGCTTCTGGTTTGCCTGGTCAACTGTCAGTCCGCTCACGCTTATCGGACCGAAACCGTCTATCGTAACAACGCCGTCGGGCGACACGGTGGTCTGTATGGTCTTCGACGATGCTCCGTAAACGTCTATAAACACGGCATCGCCCGGCCCCAAGCGGTAGTTCTTGGGGGTGGCGATGTTAAGGTTTGGCTCAAAAGTGAGCATATCGTTGTTGAAGATGTCGCGTCCGAACACCTTCTTCCTCTTCGACATTTCCTTCTCGGCGAGCAGTTTCTCAAGCCACAGGGCGGTGTCCGGTATTATCTCGGAAAGCTCTTCCTGCGCGTCAACCCAGTCCTGGTTCGTGTAGTCATATACGTTTCTGTTTTTGTTCGCGTTCTCGCGTGGCTCTTCCTCCAGTCGGTTCTGCGTGTATTGTCTTTCCTTCTGCTTTGTCGCCTTTGCCTTCTCCTCCTTCAGTTTCTTCGCCTGCTGGGCGTTCTTTCCCGTCCTCATGCGCGGGTCGTCCTCGTCCTCATCGTCATATCCTCTCAGCGATGACGACGAAGCCCCCATATCCTCATTCTTCTTCAGGCGTTCCGCCTTACGGCGCACACGGCGTATCTGCTCTATGTTTACGCCCTTCTGCATCAGTTTGGTAACAATCTGCGCAGAGCTGGTGCCAAGCTCCTTTTCCTTCAGCACCATCTTCATCACCTGTTCGTCTGACATGGACTGGGCTGACACACCACCCACTGCCATAACGCATAACGCCAATATTATAAAAAACTTCTTCATGAAAGTCTTGTCATTGTTTTGAGAATAAACACCAAGAGGATGTAAACACCAGAAGGATAAACAAACACTCTTATAGATAACGCACCAAATCCCTTTTTATTGCATAAAAGGAACAAAACTACAATTACCACACCTCTGTCCTACACTCCTGCGCCCCCGCGTCCTTATATCCTCTACTCCCCCGCCTCCTGAGCGTCAGCTCTGGATTCCTCCTAAGGAACACCCGGCCCGCCGCTCAGAACGTGTAGTCTGCCTGTGTCCATGCGGTTTCACCAATCTCCAGGCTTACCTTTATGCCATTGCCGTCTGACCCGAAGAGTCTGCCACTGTACTGGGTTATCTGCCCCACCTTCACAGGTATGTCCTGAATGGTCCTGTCGGTAAGGGTTGCGCCGTCGGCATCGAGGGCGGAAACGGTCAGCTTCAGTGTGCCGCTGTCGGCATGGGGCAGGGTGTATATGTCATAGGCGGTGTTCGCCTCGGTGTATGCCTGAGCCGGCACATTGAGGATTTCCGTCTGGCGGGAATTTACACAGCCGTAGCCAGTGGTGGGGTTCAGGGTTGAACTGCCGCCCGTATAGTAGAATTTCAGCTGTCTGGCTTCATCGGGCAGTGTTTCCTGCAACACGAGGCGCACCATCGCCACACGCCGCCTCAGCATAATGGTGGCGGTCTGGTCGCCCTCGGCAATATCCAGCGTGTCGCACGACGAGAAGGTGTCCGTCATCTTGTTGCCCGCAAACTTGACCTCTGCGGGCGATGATATGGTGCAGTTGTCGCTGCCGCTGTGGGCGATGGTAACAAGTATGTACTTCCCCGGAGCGGCACTTATGTCCAATGTGCCGAACCCTCCATCATCCGCCTGCTGCGACTTGCTCACAACCGACTTCTCCTCTCCCACACGAAAAAGTGCGAAACTGAGGCGCGACGCAACATCGCGGACATCTGTCCGGGAGGACATGGGGAGGAAGTCGAATGTGTTTACGCTGATATGCAACCGCGCGGAGCCCTTGGTATCACCTCCTTGCGAAACAGGGTCATCACACGAAACAAGCAGCACCGCAAGCACTACAAACAGTATTGACAGCAGGTGTTTCATGGGCGTTCTCAAGGTAAGTAATAATCAAGAATATTCTCAATATCTCAGCCACTTTGCCAAATCCTTGAAGGATGGCTTCTGACCGTACATCAGTATTCCTGTGCGGTATATTTTTGCCGAGAGCAGTATGATTGCTGCAGCGGAGATGTAGAGGATTACCAGGGAGAGCACCACACTCCATACCGGCACGTCGAAAGGCATACGCACCATCATCACTATCGGTGAGGTCAGCGGTATGTATGAGCACCATACTGCCAGCGGACCATTGGGATTCTCTATGGAGAACATCGCGGCATAGAGCGCAAAAACAAAAATAAGGATAACGGGCATCGTGAACTGTGCGGAGTCCTGCATCTCGTTCACCGCCGAGCCGAAGGCGCAGAACATCGAGGCATAGAGCAGGTAGCCGCCAATGAAGAAGAAAAGGAACGTCACGAAGATTCCGGTGAAGTCGATGCTACTGGCGAGTTTCATGAACTCCTGCACGGGATTGCCGGCAACCGTCTGCAGCTGTGCCATCTGCTCCGCTGTTGCCGTTGTCGCCATCTGCGAAATGTTGGCAATCTCCGGCGAAGAGGTGGCATAGAATGTGCCTGCAATCGCGGAGATGCACACCATCATGCCGCCCCACAGCAGCATCTGGACAATGCCCACAAACCCTATGCCGATAATCTTGCCCGCCATCAGCTGCCACGGCTTCACCGACGATACTATTATCTCCACTATTCGGTTTGCCTTCTCCTCCATAACGCTCTGCATGACCATCGACCCATACGAGAGGATGAACATGTAAATAAGCAGCGAGAGCACCATGCCTATCACGGCAGATATCATTGCCGACGACTCCTTGTCGCCATCGTCGGTCTTGCGCATTGTCTTCACGCTGAATCCCACATTCGAGGCGGATATTATCTCCTCCACATTCGGGATGTTGTACGAGGCGAGACGGTCGTGGCGTATCTTGTCGCGAAGCACGCTGTTCACGGCGTTCTCCACCTCGTGCGGGGTCTCCTCCACGGAATATATCACGGCCGCTCCGTCCTTCGCATTCGTCAGCGTGTCGGGGATATAGAGTATCTGCGTGAGCAGGCTGCCGCCGTTCTTCAGCTCATCAGTGACAGTAGCAATCGGGCGGTCGTCATGCACTTGCACATATTCCATGCTACCCTCCGACTTGAACTCCTTTGCATACAGTCCCGTCTTGTCGATGATGCCAACAGTGAAATGCTCGTCGCTGTCCATATTGGCGAGCAGGGCGGGAACGGTTACAACCGCCACCATAAGGAACGGCATGAGGACAGTGAGCAGTATGAACGACTTCTTGCGCACCCTCGTCATGAACTCGCGCTCCACTATAAGCCACACCTTGTTCATCGTGCCCCCCCTTTTCCTTCCTTACCGTCTATACCTTCTGCGCCCACCACCTTTATGAATATCTCGTTCATTGTTGGGAACACCTCTTTCGTTATCACGCGCTTCTCCTCCTGGAAACGCTCCTGTATCTCTGCCACAGTGCCCTGAAGCACTATCCTGGAGTTGTTCACAAGAGCTATCTTGTCGCACACCTCCTCCACCGACGCCATATTGTGTGTGGAGAATATTATGGTGTGTCCCTTGTCGCGCAGTTCAAGTATCTCCTTTTTCAGCAGCTCTGCGTTCACGGGGTCGAAGCCGGAGAACGGCTCGTCGAAAATCAGCAGCGGCGGCTCGTGCAGCACAGTGGTTATGAACTGCACCTTCTGCTGCATACCCTTGGAGAGCGTTTCGAGCTTCTTGTCCCACCAGGGCATGATGTCGAACTTCTCGAACCACCGCTTCAGTCGCTTTGTCGCCTCACGGTTGCTGAGGCCCTTCAGTCGTGCGAGGTATATCGCCTGCTCGCCCACCTTCATCTTCTTGTACAGTCCGCGCTCTTCGGGCAGGTAGCCAATGGAGAGCATGTCCTGTTCGCAGAGCTTGTGCCCGTCGAACACCACCTCGCCGCTGTCGGGCATGGAGATGTGCGTTATGATGCGTATGAGGGTCGATTTGCCGGCACCGTTAGGGCCCAGCAGTCCGAACACCCTGCCGCGAGGCACCTCGATGCTCACATCGTCCAGCACCTTGTGCGTGCCGAAGCTCTTGTGTATATGTGTGGCGGTCAGGAAATTGTCGGTCATTATTTTGCGTACGCTACTGAGCGTGTCTCACGGATGACGGTTATCTTCACCTGTCCGGGATATGTCATCTCGTTCTGTATCTTCTCTGCTATCTCACCGCTGAGTGCGTCTGTCTGCTTGTCGTCCATCTTGTCTGCACCGACTATCACGCGGAGCTCGCGGCCTGCCTGTATGGCGTAGGTCTTCACAACGCCCGGATAACTCATCGCGATTGCCTCGAGGTCGTTGAGACGCTTGATGTAAGCCTCCACTATCTCGCGGCGTGCGCCTGGTCTTGCGCCTGATATGGCGTCGCACACCTGCACGATTGGGGCGAGCAGGGTGTTCATCTCACACTCGTCGTGGTGGGCAGCCACTGCATTGCAGATGTCGGGCTTCTCGTTGTATTTCGCGGCAATCTTGCCTCCGTATATGGCGTGTGGCAGCTCTGTCTCCTCGTCAGGCACCTTGCCGATGTCGTGCAGCAGTCCGGCACGCTTCGCCTTCTTCGGGTTCAGTCCCAGCTCGGAAGCCATTATGGCACAGAGGTTTGCGGTCTCGCGGGCGTGCTGGAGCAGGTTCTGTCCGTAAGATGAGCGGTACTTCATCTTTCCGACTATGCGCACGAGCTCCGGGTGGAGTCCGTGTATGCCGAGGTCGATGGCAGTGCGCTTGCCCGTCTCTATAATCTCGTTGTCGAGCTGCTTCTTCACCTTTGCCACCACCTCTTCTATGCGTGCCGGGTGTATGCGGCCGTCGGCAACAAGCTGGTGCAGGGCGAGGCGGCACACCTCACGGCGTATGGGGTCGAAGGCGGAGATGACGATTGCCTCAGGGGTGTCATCGACTACAATCTCCACACCTGCCGCAGCCTCCAGTGCGCGTATGTTGCGGCCCTCGCGTCCGATGATGCGGCCCTTCACCTCGTCGTTGTCTATGTGGAAGACGCTCACGGAGTTCTCTATGGCTGTTTCTGTGGCTGTGCGCTGTATGGTCTGTATGACAATCTTCTTCGCCTGTGCGTTGGCGTTGAGCTTTGCCTCGTCCATGATGTCGTTGATGTAGCTTGCCGCCTGTGTCTTCGCCTCGTCCTTGAGGCTTTCCACGAGCCTTGTGCGTGCCTCGTCGGCGGTGAGTCCGGACAGTTCCTCCAGCTTCAGGCGCTCCTGCTCAATCATCTTCGAGAGCTCCTCCTGCTTCACGGCTATCACCTTCTGCTCATTCTCGTTTTTCTGCTGCATCTGGTCGAGCTCCTGCTTGCGGCGGTTCAGCTCGTCGGCACGCTGGTTGAGCGTCATGTCCTTCTGCTTCAGGCGGTTCTCTGTCGCCTGAATCTTTTGGTTACGACTCTGCACCTCCTGGTCGAGCTCCTGCTTCTTGTTGAGGAATTTCTCCTTCACCTCAAGCAGTTTCTTCTCCTTGATGACCTCTGCCTCCTGGTTGGCAGACTCAATGGTGCGGTTATAAATGCCCTTCACGACATAGCGGAACAGGCAGTACCCCAACAGTCCCCCAACAATAAGGGCTGCAACGGGTAGAACTATTATCAAAAGTGAATCCATTGGTTGTTATTAAATAAATGATATTCTGGTTAATAAAAAAATTCTTACTACGGAACAATAACGGGAACTGCTGACAGGCTGTCCGGATGGATTAATGCGAAGCAGAAGCGGACTCGTCCAGCACTTCCTCGACTTCCTTAGTAAGCGACAAAAGAATATCATCATACAAAGCCACGCTGTTGCGCACTTTGTTCTGCTCGTTGCGCAGGGCTATGTCTATCATTGCCATTGCCATTATCTCACTTTCAGACTTCTTTTCGCTGAAAATCTGCGTGTAGTTGGCAACCGTGCTGTTGATAGTTTTGGCGGCCTCGCGGTAGTAAGGCTCGTCTTCCCTGTTGATTATCACGGGAATTACGAGTCCGTTTACGTGCAGCCGTATAGTGATTTTACCTGATTCCTTCATCGCTTGCCGAGAGAGCTTCATTCCACAGGGCATTTGACCTCTGCCCTGCTCCGGAAGAGCGCCCCTATTCGTCGCTGAGTAGTGTTATGCTCCTGTTGACATCGCGTATCAGCTTTGCCAGCCGTGCCTTTGTCCTTTCCACATCGCCGTCAGACACCTCCAGTATCCGCGCGGTCTTCAGCCTCCTGTAGTCGGCGTCCTTCTCTGCAATCTGCTGCCTCAGCGCC
>JABUUG010000169.1 GCA_021443285.1 Bacteroidaceae bacterium | reverse complement strand
TTTGAAGAGCAGTCTGCACGGAACGTACCGCTGATGAGGTAGCGGTCCTTGTAGTTGTAGTTTACACGACCGAAGTATGAAAGGAGCTTGTCCTCCGGAGCGTACACGTCAGACACTTCATACTTGTAAGCGCCGTTGTTGGTAAGACGCCATGCGGTGTCAGAGTTATAGTCCTCTGGGAAACCGTGTACCTCATTGGTGTTTGTACGCTCCTTTGTGATTACATACTCATGACCGGCGAGAACATTGAGGCTGTGGTCCTTGTTCTTGATGATTCCCTTGAAGTCGTAAGAGATGGTGTTCGTGTTGCGCAGACGCTCGCGGTTTGTGTCCACGAGGCGGATGGCTGGCTGGTTCTGGTAGTCCTTTGCAGGCACGTTCTTCACATAGTAAGTGGTGAGGCCCCAGAAGCGCTGCTGGTAGTTGTTGTAGTAGTCGTAGCCTATCTCGGTCTTAACCTTGAAGTTCTTGAAGATTTCCCATCCGAAAGAGCCGGAGAGGTTGAGGTTCTTGCGCACCTTCTTCTGGTCGTTGTCGTTTGTTGAGGTGATAGGGTTGTAGAGGTTGCCGAGGTCGTCGTCGCCACCGGCTGTCGGGTCGAGGTTAGACAGTGGTATCGGGGTGTAGATCATGGCATACTTCAGACGGCGGTCTGAGTCATACACACCAGCCGACTCGTTGGCGCCTGCACCGAGCACCTTTGTTCTTGCGTAGCGCACCTGGAAGTCGAGGGTGGTCTTCTTCGAAGGCTTTGTGTTCAACTTCAAAGACACGTTGTCGCGTGCGAAGTATGAACCGTACATGATGGCCTTGTCGTTCATGTGGGCGTAGCTTGCTGCATAGCGCACTGATTCCGAACCACCTGTGATGTTGATGTTATGGTTGAACGTAGTACCTGTGCGGCCGAAGGTAATGTCCTGCCAGTCGTTTGTTACGCCGTTGCCATAGAGGTCCATATCCTGGTAGTTTCCGAAGAAGTCGGTATATGAGGAAATCTTGCTCAGGTCGCCGTTGTTCTTCAGCAGGGCGAGCTCATACTGCCACTTTGCGTAGTCGTGGTCGCCGAGCACGTTGAGTTTCTTCGCGTTCTTCTTCCATGAGTAGTAGGCATTGTACGACACGCTTACCTTGCCCTCCTTACCGCTCTTTGTGGTAACGAGGATTACACCGTTGGCACCACGCGAACCGTAGATGGCTGTTGAAGAGGCGTCCTTCAGCACGGTGATGTCTTCGATTTCGTTTGCGGGGATGTCGGAGATAGACTCTACCGGGAATCCGTCAACAACGAAGAGAGGGTCGTTAGACTGTGTGATGGAACCACCACCACGCACGCGGATTTTCACGTCTGCGTCTGGCGAACCTTCAGTGGCGTTAATCTGCACACCCGCCATCTTGCCCTGGAGGGCTTCTGAAGCGGAAGCGACCGGCACGGCAGCAAGGGCTTCGCTGCCTACAGTGGCTACAGAACCGGTAAGGTCCTTCTTGCGCACCGAGCCGTAACCGATTACCACAACGTCGTTGAGGGCAGTGGCCTCGTCCTCAAGCTGTACATTCACCACCGACTTGCCCTGCGGGTTGACGGTCTGTGTCTTCATGCCGATGTACGAAATCACGAGAGGCTTCTTGCTTTTCAAGGTAATCTTGTAGTTACCGTCGAAGTCTGTGATAACAGCATTCTGAGTGCCTTCTTCCATAACGGTGGCACCGATAACAGGCTCTCCCTGTGAGTCCTTAACTGTTCCCGACACCTCCTGCGCCATTACCGGCTGGGCGATGAGGGACAACATTGCGACTGCAACAAGGGCAAAGAGTCGTCCGAATAGTTTTCTTTGCTTTGTTAACATAGATGAGATTATTAATTATTATTGTTTGGATATATTATATATTAATGTGTGGAAAACGAACAGTCTGCCCCCAAATGTGCTGTAACAGTGTCTTTTGGTATGTTAAGGTTTCTTAAATAGGAACACACTATTCTACGGCAAAATTAAGGTTTATTCACAATTGCACAGAAGAAAAACCGCAAAAAGTTAACTCCACTTTGCATTTTACGGCATTAATATCAATGAAAACGCCATATACTATCCGCCCACATCGTTACCCGTTCGCACTCTGTGCACTTGAAACCAACAGGATTATCTCCCTTCTCACAAACGAAAGGAACCCTATCCTCACGGACAGGGTTCCCAACAAAATAGAGAATATAGATTTGTAATTAAAGATTTATTCTGATGTCATGGTTCTCAGCTTAGAGCTTCGGACCAGCTGCTACGAGAGCCTTGCCTGCCTCGTTGGATGTATATTTGCCGAAGTTCTTGATGAAGCGGCCGGCGAGGTCCTTAGCCTTCTCCTCCCACTGTGCAGGGTCAGCGTATGTGTCGCGTGGGTCGAGGATTGCAGGGTTCACGTTTGGAAGAGATGTCGGCACCTCAAAGTCGAACATAGGAATCTTCTTTGTCTCTGCCTTCAGGATAGAGCCGTCGAGGATTGCGTCGATGATGCCGCGTGTGTCTGGAATGGAGATACGCTTGCCGGTACCGTTCCAGCCTGTGTTCACGAGGTAAGCCTTTGCACCGTTGGCAACCATCTTCTTCACGAGTTCCTCAGCATACTTTGTCGGATGGAGCTCAAGGAATGCCTGACCGAAGCAAGCGGAGAATGTTGGTGTAGGCTCTGTGATGCCGCGCTCTGTGCCGGCGAGCTTTGCTGTGAAGCCGGAGAGGAAGTAGTACTGTGTCTGCTCTGGTGTGAGGATTGACACTGGAGGAAGCACTCCGAATGCGTCAGCTGAGAGGAAGATAACGTCCTTTGCTGCTGGTGCTGAAGATCCTGGCTGTATGTTGTTGATGTGGTTGATTGGGTAAGAGACGCGGGTGTTCTCTGTTACCGACTTGTCTGCGAAGTCAATCTTGCCGTCCTCTGCCACTGTTACGTTCTCAAGCAGAGCGTTGCGCTTGATGGCGCCGTAGATGTCCGGCTCGTTCTCCTTTGAGAGGTTGATGACCTTTGCGTAGCAGCCGCCCTCGAAGTTGAATACGCCGTTGTCGTCCCATCCGTGCTCGTCGTCACCGATAAGGCGGCGCTTCGGGTCGGTGGAGAGGGTTGTCTTACCTGTGCCTGAGAGGCCGAAGAAGATAGCTGTGTTCTTGCCTTCCATGTCGCAGTTTGCAGAGCAGTGCATAGAGGCGATGCCCTGGAGTGGGAGGTAGTAGTTCATCATAGAGAACATACCCTTCTTCATCTC
>JABUUG010000168.1:5294-6555 GCA_021443285.1 Bacteroidaceae bacterium | reverse complement strand
AAGCCTAACTCGGCTATGCGTAAGGTAGCCCGTGTTCGTTTGACAAACCAGAAGGAAGTAAACTCCTACATCCCGGGAGAGGGACACAACCTGCAGGAGCACTCTATCGTGCTTGTTCGCGGCGGTCGTGTGAAAGACCTCCCTGGTGTACGTTACCACATCGTTC
Organism: Bacteroidaceae bacterium; assembly: GCA_021443285.1. Classification (GTDB taxonomy): domain Bacteria; phylum Bacteroidota; class Bacteroidia; order Bacteroidales; family Bacteroidaceae; genus Prevotella. The sequence continues at coordinate 6,389 of JABUUG010000168.1, read as the reverse complement.
GCGGTACTCTCGATACCGCAGGTGTAGCTAACCGCCTGCAGCGTCGCTCCAAGTACGGAGCAAAGCGTCCAAAGGCTGCAAAGAAGTAAGCACTACGGACATCTGGACTGCTTGACGATTTCGCGATTGCGGACATGACAGCATGAGGCAGTCGCGAAATCGCCAAACGGACGGACAGAAAAAAGAGAAATGTTTTGCTAAGGAACTGACACAAAGATGGTTGAGTAAGGGGCAGGCGAGTCCCTGAAGACAGTCGAAACGACAACCTTTAGCAATTTTACTAATAAAAAAGAATGGCATTTGTGGATGACTAAATGTCAGCCCTCCAAAGCCGCAAGCAAAACAAAACACCAAAAATGAGAAAAGCTAAACCAAAGAAGCGCGTGGTTCTTCCAGACCCAGTCTTCAACGACCAGAAGGTCTCCAAGTTTGTTAATCACCTGATGTACGATGGCAAGAAGAACACATCGTATGAAATCTTCTACAAGGCTCTTGAGATAGTAAAGGCCAAGATGCATGTTGAGGACAAGTCTCCGCTTGAAATATGGAAGCAGGGACTCCAGAACATCACTCCTCAGGTAGAGGTTAAGAGCCGCCGTATCGGTGGTGCAACATTCCAGGTGCCGACAGAAATCCGCCCATCGCGCAAAGAGAGTATTTCTATGAAGAACATGATCGGCTACGCACGCAAGCGTTCAGGAAAGTCTATGGCAGACAAGCTTGCAGCTGAAATCATGGACGCATACAACAATCAGGGTGGCGCATACAAGCGTAAGGAGGACATGCACCGTATGGCTGAGGCTAACCGCGCATTCGCACACTTCCGCTTCTAATTGTGGTGAACAATAAGGAACATCACCAGAAATAAAACAATCTTCAAAAGGTATATAAACAGGTTATGGCAAAACAAGATTTACATCTTACGCGAAATATCGGCATCATGGCTCACATCGATGCCGGCAAGACCACTACATCAGAGCGTATCCTCTACTACACCGGCAAAACCCACAAAATTGGTGAGGTACACGACGGTGCCGCAACAATGGACTGGATGGCACAGGAGCAGGAGCGTGGTATCACTATCACATCTGCTGC
>JABUUG010000168.1:0-3293 GCA_021443285.1 Bacteroidaceae bacterium | reverse complement strand
AGTCAGAAAATCCGTATCAAGCTGAAGTCATACGACCACAAGCTCGTTGACAAGTCAGCAGAGAAAATCGTTAAGGCAGTAAAAGCCACAGGTGCAATCGTAAGCGGTCCTATTCCACTTCCAACACACAAGCGCATCATCACAGTGAACCGCTCCACATTCGTTAACAAGAAGAGCCGCGAGCAGTTCCAGATTTGCGATTTCAAGCGTCTTATCGACATCTACAGCGCAACATCCAAGACCATTGACAGCCTCATGAAGCTTGAGCTTCCTTCAGGCGTTGAGGTAGAAATCAAGGTGTAACAGCAGACAACCCATAAATCCGCAAGCCCTTTACAACGAAGACTTGCGGATTTTTTGTGGAAATATAAGGCAGAGAACGAAGCGTATGGAGGCGAGAATGGGAAGAAGTCGGATAAGTGATTGAAGAACAGGGAGTTGTCAAGAAAGAGAGAGAAGAAAAGGTGGTGTAAAACGTAATGTTTACATTGGTTTAATTTTGGTTTACATGAGTAAGGTGAATGAGGCTCGGTGGTTTACATCGGGCTATTATTGTGTTTACATGGGATTAACATGGAGATCATCGAGGTGTTCGGGATAAGGATGATGAGACAGAATCATTTATGATTTATGATTTATGATTTATGATTTGCTGATTTGTGATTTGCGCTACGAATAGCACGGATTTACACGGATATGGGTGGGCAAATAAAGGGCCGCAAGCGTTTCCCAACGCCTGCGGCCTTACTCTTAACCATAAAAACTAAAACTAACTGTATGAGAAAAAAAGATTACTGTATGCTTGTGTATGCTTGATGTGTGATAATGTTGGTGTTGAAATGTGTGTGGGTGTTGTGTTGGGGATAGGGGGAAGGTGTATTTTTGCAGCGTGGAGATATAACCACTGCAACCTGCCCGCGAAGTAGGGAAACCTCAGCCAGAGATTAATTTCTCTGGCTGTTGTATTTTAATTGAATCTAAATGTATTTCTGATGAAATGAAACATCTTGCCATTAACTATAAAATCGATGTAATTTTGGGTATAATTTTTGTCGCAAAACACTTTATACGCTAAATCTCCCAATTTATTTTCATGTAAAACAGTGTGGTGGTCTGTTATACAAGCTATTGCTCCCTGTTTGCACGCATCAACTGCGTTAGAAACTATGTTTTTGTGGGAAAATGGAGATTTAACATCAATACAGTAATCATTTATTAAGATGTCCGGATTTTTTTTGCCAGTTGGTATTCCCATTTTTTTTCTTATTTCTTTTTCAGATACATGTATTTCTGGCATAATTATTACGTTTTCTCCAAATTCATCGGCATATAATTTTGCTGCGTCAAATACTCGTTTATAGTCCATTGCATTGTTATCTTTCAGCACATGCTTGAATATATTTAATCCGATTTCTTCTAATTGTTCACTGATAGGTTTTGCATATATTTCCTTTTTTTCTGGTACCGTGTATTTCTTAAGCGATGTACTGTTTGCCTTCTCACGATTTTTATAGCAATCGCGTATATTTTCACATGCACGGCAAAGCTGGAAGTCTGGGACGAATGCGAGTTTGAGTCCTTTTTTTGGTATGTCGCAGTCGTTGCATCGTGAGATGGTGTATGGGTTGTAGTCTGGTACTGCCTTCTTCTGTTTTCCGGGGTTGAAGCGGAAGATGCCCTTTTTGTCTTTGGTGAGTGCCTGTTGCCCGCGCTGCATTGCTTCGTCTCGCGGTGTTACGGGGTATTTGGACTTTCGCACCTGTGCGACTGTGCATCGGCAGTTCCATCCGTTTGGTGGATAGTATGAATCCCAGAAGGGGTCTGTGATGGGTAGTGTTATGCCGTCGAGGGCCTGATGCTCTGGCCGTACTCGGTTATCGCCCGCCGTTCGGTACTGTAGGTTGTATCGGTCGCCGTCTTGTTCGTAGAGTTCCCATTTGGTTGCCATTTGTGCGGAGTTCTGGACGAAGTTGTACTCTGCGCGTAGGTAGTTGCTGTTGTATTTTTCGTCTATGGCCTGTACGTCGTTGAGGAACTGGTCGAATGACTTTCGTTCGCCGTTATCGTCGAGGAGTGAGGGGAATTTTGGGTTTTAGGGAAGGAGAGTTCATTTTTATTTACATTTATTACAATATTTTAACCTTTTCTGCGTTATTGGAGTTATATATGGAAAACAACAAAAACAATATAGCAGGAGCAAAGCCCTCGCGCGAGATTGACGTAGTAGCGCTTATTATAAAAGTGATCAAGAGACCAATCCCCTTAATCATCTTTCTCGTGATTTTCACGGCATTAGGCGTATTCTATGCTTTAGCCACCCCAAAGAAATATTCCGCAACCGTCCTGCTTGCGCCGGAAATTTCATCTTCGTCATCCATCAGCGGAAGTCTGTCGGATATTGCATCCAACTTTGGTATAGACCTGAACAAAGGTGGTGCAAGTGTTGATGCCATATATCCGGACATATATCCGGACGTCATAAGCTCCCCGGACTTCCTGTTAAAGCTGCTTGACGTAAAAGTCAGACTAAAGGACAACGATTCGCTGCGCACATACGAGCACCATCTGACCAAAGAGCAGTCTATGCCAGTTTATGAAATACCCAAAATGTGGGTTATGGAAATGATGACGTCTGAGGAAGAGAAAAACGAAGGCAAGAACGTCGGGGGGGAAGACAGGTTCAAGATTTCCAGACTAAGAAGCGAGCTGTGTGCGTCGATGGCGAAAAACATCACCTGCCTGGTGGATAAGAAGACGAGCGTAATCTCACTTTCCATGGAAGACCAGGACCCGCTTGTGGCAGCCATAATGATTGACACCGTGCAGAACCGCCTGCAGGAGTACATAAAGGATTATCGCACCAGAAAATCCACGAAAGACTACAACTACTACAAGGAACTGTATCTCGAGGCAAAGACAAAGTACGCAAACTGCCAGAAGGCTTATGCGGACTACTGCGATGCAAACCAGGATCTGGAACTGGCGAGCTTTGTCGTAGAGCGCGACGCCCTGGAAGACAAGATGCAGACCGCATACAACACGATGTCGCAGCTACATATACACATGCAGACTGCGGAAGCGAAGATACGTGAAAACACACCGGCATTCACCATAGTGATGAATCCACGCATGGCATACAGGGCATCAAGCACACCTCGTTCACACATAGTGCTGTTCTTCATGTTTATCGGCTTTGTCTGCGATGTTTTATGGGTCAATTTGATTAGAAAGAACAAGTAGAACTTGCAGAAAGAATGTTGTCCGTACCATATATCTTTCTCCTTATCTGTCTT
>JABUUG010000167.1:5276-7095 GCA_021443285.1 Bacteroidaceae bacterium | reverse complement strand
GATGTGGTGTTTCTTCCTTGGAGGAATGTCGATTTGCCTGCTATAGTGGTTGAGTTGAAATGGAAAAAGGATGCCACTACTGCCATCAACCAGATTAAGGACCGCAACTATCCTGCGTCTCTAAAAGATTATGCTGGCGATGTCATCCTCTGTGGCATCAACTATGAGAAAGACAACAAGAATCACACTTGTGTCATTGAGCGAATATAAGCAGATTTCCGATTCGTCATATCTTCACTGCCGCCTCAAAACTAATTGTCGCCTGCGCTGATCCGTCTATTGTGTCCATGCTGCTGCCAATGGTGGATCTGTCAAAGTATTTCGTGCCGGAGAATTTCAGTCCCAGCGACAGCCATTTTGTTGCCGCCGATGACAGCGTCAGTCCGCAGTGCATACCCTTACCGTAGTATTGTGAGTAGCCGGTACGGTAGCGTAGTGCGCGCTCGTAGGCATAGATGACAGAGTTGTAGTCGTCCGTGTTGAAATAAGATGCGGCAATGTCTATACAGAGATAACGCCACGGTTTCAGTCTTCCGTTAGCGAGGACCATGAAGCCGTGGCTTTGTGTTTCCTCCTTGCTGTAGCGGTTGTATTGCAGGGTGAGCCTTGCAGAATAGTCGGGGCTGAAGGCATAGTCCGACTGGAGCTTCAGTGTAAGAGTGTTCTTCCATGCCAGTCCGCTCTTGTCGGCATTGTCATACTGGCGGTTCTTCAGCCGGCAGTTCAGCAGAAGCTTTAGGGCATTGTGGCTCCATGAGGCCTGCAGGGAGTTTTCCAAGGCGTTTGATGCCTTTGATACAAGATATTTCGGGTGGTTGAAATGAGAGTAGTCGATGTAGTAGTTCAGGGTCAGGCCGACTTTTGACTGCCACGAGATTGATGCCATGACTCCGTTCTCGTCCTGTATGTTAGAGTTTGTTGCAAGAGACTTTGCGTACAGGGCGGTGTAGTCGTAGGAATAGTATCTGTGCAGGAGCAGTGCCTTGAAACTGTAGGAAGGGCGGTATGACAGGTTGTTTATCGTCGCTACAGACACGCCGCCGCTTGCGTTTGCGCTGCTTCTCGCCTGGTTCTTTGGCGCAAATGCGGTCTCTCCCTGAAACGAGAGCTTGTAGCCTTTGTAGGCATAGTGGACGCTTGCATTGAAGAAGTTGCACCCTTCCGCATAGTACAGCCTGTATGAGTCTGCGCCCGTAGTCTTATTAGGGTTTTTGTTTGGCGTGAGCGGTGTGTTCAGGTGCGTGTAAACAGCCGTAACGCCTGCCGAGAACTGCCTGTAGCTCATCGACACATCGCCGCCAAAGGTGCTTTGTACAGCCGAGTTCTTCTTGTTTATCTCATTGCGGGTGCGGTGGTAGGCTGATGTCAGTATGGTGCTTATGGTTGCGGAGTCGGTGATTGTGGCGTCGATATACCTTGATGAACCGAACAGCGATGCTGACAGTGAGAGCGTCCGTCTGTCTTTCAGTTTGTCAGGACGGTAGGCAAAGGTTACACCCGCTCCCTGAAGATAGTTTTCGTCTGAGGTGCTGCTGTGCGGTGAGAGTCCTGTTGATATCCTGCCGCCCGAGGATATCATGGAGGATTTGCCGAGCGAGAAACCGTTGTTCATCACCAGTCCCATACCGAAGCCTGCACGGAAGCGGCCTGCAACAATGTTGTCGAGCCAGAAGGAACGGCTGCCGTTGGCGCTGCCTGCAATATCCCCTTTCCTTCTGTCTTTTCTTTTATCGCCGCCGCCGAGCTTCAGCCCTTTCATCTGCATATAGAACGAGTAGTAGTCGAAGCCTGCCTTGTTCAGACTGTAGGCGAAGGTGTC
>JABUUG010000167.1:4077-5260 GCA_021443285.1 Bacteroidaceae bacterium | reverse complement strand
CGATAATCCCTGCCCGCAGGTTGTCGCCATACTGGAAGTCGTAGCGGAACTGCTGCTTGTACGGGCTGCCGAGATAGCCGCCATCTTCGGGGTCGGTAGTGAAGCCCTTGCGCGTTTGTAGCATCACCTCGCCGCTGTAATATGCGTTATGCACGGGCTTGCCGCTTGGGAAACGCTTCTTGCCCTCCGTCTGCTTCTCGCCGCAATAAACGAAATACCGCAGTAGCTGCCTTTTGTCGGCAGACAACTGCGGTATTGCTTGCAGCTCCTGAAGGCTGTTCATCTTTCCGTAGCGGTAGAGGTAAAGCGCAATGGCGTCGATGTCCTGCTCGGAGAGAAAGGTCAGCCGCTCCAGCTCGTCCTGTGTTATTGCGTTGATGTTGAATGGGTTGTCCGCGACAGCCTCCAGTGCCTCGCTTTCTTCCTCTATGCGCAGAATGTCCGCCGCATCCTCTTCATCGGCACCGCACACCCGGATGTAAAGCTCCTTCCAGTCTGCTGACTGGGCTAAGACGGGAATGATGGTAAAGAAAATGAAGAGTGTCAGGAAGGTGAGCCGCATTCTTTCTGTTATTTATGAAAAGTTAAAGGAAATTCTTGCTCTGGCAATCGGCAAAGCAAGAACTTCCAATAACTCCAATTTATAGAAATTACGTTTAACAGTTACTTATTTGTCATCAAGGATATCGAATCCGCAGTATGGTATGAGTGCTTTCGGCACACGTATTCCGTCTGGTGTCTGGTTGTTTTCGAGAATGCAGGCTACGATGCGCGGCAGTGCAAGTGCTGAACCGTTGAGAGTGTGGCACAGCTCCGGTTTCTTTGAACCGTTACTGCGGTAGCGGCATTTCAGGCGGTTGGCCTGGTATGTGTCGAAGTTGCTGACAGACGACACTTCAAGCCACCTGTTCTGTGCCTCTGAATATACTTCGAAGTCATAGCATATCGCGCTGGTGAAGCTCTGGTCGCCTCCGCAGAGCAGGAGTATGCGATATGGGAGTTCGAGCTTTTTGAGCAGTCCCTCAACGTGTTCGAGCATTTCCTTGTGGCTCTCAGCGGAATGTTCGGGAGTGTCTATACGAACAATCTCTATCTTTGAGAACTCGTGGAGGCGGTTGAGTCCGCGCACGTCCTTTCCGTATGAGCCTGCCTCGCGGCGGAAGCACTGTGTGTATGCGCAGTT
>JABUUG010000167.1:0-3315 GCA_021443285.1 Bacteroidaceae bacterium | reverse complement strand
AGACAGTAATACTCATATCGCTGTCATAATAACGCCATAAGGATTCAGCTATATCATGCGGTCTTGCAAGTCCTGTAGTCTCAAGGATCACCCACTCCGGGTCAACATCCTTTTCAAGCTGGCACAGTGTATCCATAAGGCTGGCAGCCAATGTGCAGCACACGCAGCCGTTGAACAGGTCTGTTGTTGTAAATCCTGCACTTTCTGTAAATGCCGTATCAATTCCGACCTGCCCGATCTCATTTTCAATAATTGCGAGACGTGTTTTATCTCCGCCGCCTGACATTTCAACAATCTGGCGCATGGACTTTATGTCAGTACCGCGTGCCACAGCGTCTTCCGTAGATGTGAATGCCTCGTGCTGCACGAGCTCGAAGCCGCGTGAGTGATAGACGAGGGTATAGCCCGCAATGCCGGTCTCCTTGTGGTATGGCTCAGAGAAGCCTCCGTCGATGACCATGAGCATTCCGTCTGCCTTGACGGGGTTCTCGCCCTTATTGACATGCACGGGGACATGACCGTTGATGATGTGCCTGTTTGTCCCCTTCACGTCGAAGGCATCGAGGATATTCCGGCATACATCGGGGTTGTTCCTCAGTGTGAAGTAATGCCCTTTGTCTTCTACCCACGTCTCTTTGTCGCAGATGAAATATCGTTCGAATGTCGCCATCTTGCTCTTGTTGAATAGTGTTGAGTCCTTGCCGCACCAGAGGTAGAGGAAATAGTCGATGGCGTTTCTCTTGGTTTCTTTCGGGGTGTCGTTGTTGAATGCGGTGCGTATGAGCATACCCGTCTGGTGGAGCAGTTCCTTGCCCGAGCATACCTGGCCGTTGGGCAGTGTGACATCCTTGAGCGAACCGTCGGCGTTGAGGGGTATGGCGGCGTGATAGAGCAGGTTGTTGTTCACGATGCTGTACATACAGCCGTGAGACAGCAACATTCGTATGTGCTTCTGGAGCTTCTCGCTGATGCGGAAGGACCGGTGGAGCCGCTTCATGAGTTCAGCCTCCTCTGCGGTAAGCCGTATGGGATTCTGCGGGTCAACGGTGGGGAAGTTGAAACTGTTCATGGCGTATGTCTTGCCGTTGACAGTGCATGTCTTGCTGTTGAAATCGAGCGCGGCGAGCAGGTTTCTGTCTGCCATGTCCCATTCGGGGTGCCGCTCTGCAATCTGTGCCTCAATCTTGAACTGTATGATGCTTATCGCCTTGTGCATCATTGAGATAAGCCGTTGTGTCTTGTCGTCTATCTGCAGCTGCTTCTCCTTGCTGATGATGGGCTGGAACTCAGTGCAGGGGTCATCGCCGTAGGTGTCCATGGCGAATGTGGCGAGCGGCAGGATGTTTATGCCATAGCCCTCTTCGAGCGTCTGCATATTGGCGTAGCGGAGGGACAGCCGGATGGCGTTGCATATACAGGCATCGTTACCCGCAGCCGCTCCCATCCACGAGATATCATGGTTTCCCCACTGTATATCCCAGTGGTGGTAGTTCTGCAGATAGTCGAGAATGAGGTGTGCGCCTGTTCCTCTGTCGAAGATGTCCCCCAGGATGTGGAGGGAGTCGATGGACAGCCGCTGTATGACGTTTGCCATGGCTATGATGAACTCGCCCGCGCGTCCTGTGGATACGATTGTCTCGATGATGCCCTTCACATAGTCTGCCTTGTTTATGTCGTCCGTCCTCTCGTGCAGCAGTTCCTGTATGATGTATGAGAAATCTGCGGGCAGTGCCTTGCGAACCTTCGAACGGGTGTATTTGCTCGACACCTCGCGCAGCACCTGTATGAGCTGGTTGAGCGATACGCGGCACCAGTCATCGAAGTCGTCGTCCTCGGACCTCACTATCTCCAGCTTCTCTTCCGGGTAGTAGATGAGCGTGCACAGCTCGCGTTTCTCCGCCTCGCGCAGCTGGCTGCCGAAGATTTCGTTCACCTTTCTCTTGATGTTTCCCGAAGCGTTCTTCAGGACGTGCATGAACGCCTGGTGCTCTCCATGCAGGTCGGCGAGGAAATGCTCGGTGCCTTTGGGCAGGTTGAGTATTGCACTGAGGTTTATAATCTCCGCGCTGGCAGCAGCAACTGTCGGGAAGGAGTGGGCGAGCAGCTGCATATACCTTGTGTCATCCTCTATCATCCTTGCACTTGCCATAGCAATAACTTGTCTTTTATGCGTTTTGTTATTTTGTCGTCTAACGGCTCCATCGGCATAAAGCCTTCTGTAAGCCCGTAATAATCCTTCATCAGCTGCATCAGCCTTGCTGCATCCTGATAACACCCGAGGCGTTTCAGCATGACGTTCACCGTATCCTCGTTGTAGTCGGTCTGGCGGAATGCCTTGTACAGCTCTATGAGGTGCCGCTGGGAGACGGTGTTGTGGAATATCTCGTGCTTCACCTTCAGGAGCAGCTCCACAATCTCGGTGTCCGCCTTTGTCGCCGCCTCTTCCCTGGTGATGGTTTCCAAAGTCGATTTGTGTGAAAGGAGCTTCACGCTTTTCAGCGACTCCGTGTTTTTCGCCACATTGTAGTTGTAGTGTGGTGAATTGTCCACAAACTCTTTGGTCTTTGCGGGCAGGAGCGGCAGGAGCATGTTGAGCGTACCCTCCAACTGTGCGTGCAGTGCTATGCGTTGGAGCGAAGGGGAGAGAGGGGCGTCGCTCGGGCTTTCCGGCTGACGGGGCATGTTCACCGCCTTGACGAGCAGCATGACCTCCTTCTCCCGGTCTTCGGGAGTCATGAATATGTATGGCTTGCTGTTGGCGAGTGTGTTGAACACCGTCTGATACTCCTTCCGCATCTGCACCTCCGAATAGTCGTAGGCGTAGAGGGCGTTGGGAATGCACACCACATGCTTGTTCTCCTGTATGTTTGTCTCCTGTGGGGAATCGACGACGATGACCTCCGCGTTCTTCACCACCTTCTGGTGGAAGAGTTTGTATTTCAGCCTGTCAAGGATGAGGGATGTGTTGTGCCACGGCATGAGCTGCTTGTGGGTGGACAGTATGTACGGCCGTTTGTAGTAGAGGTCGTTCAGCTGTATAAGCCTTTCCACCCTCCTGGAGTTGGGGGAATGGAAATCCAGCACATCGGGGTTCACGCTGTCCATGACCTTACGGAAGAGCTTCTCGTCGCGCCATATCATCCATGAGAAATAGGAGATGTGGTGTACCTGCACGCCCTCTATCTCCACAGTCATGTCCTGTTTCGGCATCAGAAGGTGCAGTTCGTCGCCCTCATCAAGGTCTTCTGCCAAAAGCTTGAAGTAGTCTTTAGGCAGGAGGATGGGGTCAAAGCGTTCTATGTAGTGAAGAATCTT